>JAYWBA010000099.1:0-16000 GCA_043781915.1 Saprospiraceae bacterium | reverse complement strand
CAGAAAAACTCCATCGTTTACTCAGTTGCTGATTGACGACGATGGAAAGTTCATGCCGACGATCGTATCTGAACGGGAACCAATTGTCATTGTTTATCCCTGTAAATTGCCGATTATTCCAAGCCAAAGTATAACTTATCCAACCCGTCGTTTTTCCCGAAAGTTTGCGCAAAAAAAACTCTGCACCATACGCTTCACCGATTCCTTGTGTCACTTTATCTTCCCAAGGCGTAACGTCTAATCTATCTAAAAACGATGTGCCTTCTTTGTAAGAAAGCACATTATTCATTCTTTTGTAATATACCTCAGTGCTAAAACTATAATTATCTTTAATGGTTTGCGCATAACCGAGTGCAACTTGCCACGATTGTTGCGGTTTTATTCTGTCTGTACTCGTTACCCATAAATCGGTCGGAAAACCCAAACCATCGTTCGTGAGCAAATGCACATTTTGTTGCATGGTGCTGATTGATGCTTTTAAAGAAGCTTCGTTCGGCAATTTATACAATAAACTCAATCGCGGTTGCACAGTTGGATAAGTTGAATTTTGAACGAAGAACGATGCAATATGTAAACCTACATTGATTGTAAACTTATCGAAACTGATTTCATCTTCTATGTAAGCAAAAGGTTCAACGGCGGAAATTTTTGGGTTACCGAGCAGTGAATCTTTGGTGGCTAAAACAGGCGCAATGTTTAAGTCATAAGGAGTAGATAAAAACACATCGTGCGTAGCGTAATTACCAGGCGAAAAAGTGTGGTATGTAGCACCGAAGCCAAACCTGAAATGGTTTTTTGTGTTGGGTACGTAATCAAAATCGAGTTTAGCAGCATAATCTTTTACATTCGAATTATACAATACATTGCTTGCAGTGGCTAAATCGAAAGGTTTCAGTTTTATGACCAATTGTTGCTCGTTAATATTATTTTCTTCAAAAAAATAAGTACTCCTCGAAAGCGTTGCATTTAAAAAAAGTTTATTCGAAATGAGCGAATTCCAACGCAATGAAGACGTTGAATTTCCCCAAGAAATCTGTTTATCGTTGATTGAATAATTAAACGGATATTCGTAGTTCAGTTGCTTTACTCCATCGTTGTATTTATCCAAACCTTGATAATAACTGGCGTACACTTGGTTTCTGTCGTTGATTTTATAATTTATTTTGGCGTTTACATCGTAAAAGTATAAGGCATAATCAATTAACTGTTCGCCATTATTATCTGCTTTGCGTGCGCGAATAGGTTTTAAATAAATATCGGCATAAGAGCGACGTGCAGCAAACATAAACGATACTTTATCGGGTACAATCGGACCCTCAAGTAGTAAACGCGAACTTAAAATACCTACGCCGCCTTCGGCGTGAAACGTTTTCATATTGCCCTCCTTCATATCAATTTCAACCACCGATGAAAGCCTACCACCGAATCTTGCTGGAAATCCACCCGTCGTTAAACGCACATTTTTAATCGCATCGCCATTAAACACAGAAAAATATCCACCTACATGTGAAGCATTATAAACTGACACACCATCAAGTAAAACCAAATTTTGGTCGTTACTACCGCCTCGCACATACAAACCTGTACTGCCTTCGCTTCCCATTTTAACACCCGGCGTAAATTGCAATGCTTTTAAAATATCCACTTCACCTATTAAGGTTGGAATTTTCTTTATCTGCTCAATCGGCAAAGCCACTTGACTCATCTGCATTCGATTTTCGATACGGTCTTCACGTTTGGCATTCACTTCAACTTCGCGCAATGCACTTGTTGGGGTGAGTTGAAAAGTTACGATAGTATCGCGTTTTAGGCGTTTTGAAAAGACGATTGGCTCGTAACCCACGAAAGAAATGTTCAAATTAACTGCTTTTGCTGGAACAGTCAGACTAAAAAAACCTGAGTTATTGGTAGTAGTGCCGAGTTTTGAACTTGCATCGTAAACAGTTGCCGAAATCAGTTTTTCACTCGAAGTAGAATCTTCCACCCAACCACTGATAGTTATTTTTTGAGACCAAAGCATTGTCTCTAATGCAGTCAGTAAAATAAGCGTCAATAAATTTTTTAGTTTCATACATTTTTTTGATCCAAAAGGAAAATAAAACTGCTATTTTTATGATTTTATAAATCAGTGTTAAATAGTTGAATTAAAGGTAAACTTTTTTTACAAATTACCAAAAAAGAAACTTTTCAAACAGAATTATTTGTCTAAAATAAAATTGAAGGCTTCTTCTCGTTACAATTATCTGGTAATTTTTTTGTTAAATTTTATTGACAATTCCTGATAAAGGTATAAAAAATAAGTGCGTAAGCAATGGCGTAAAAACTTATATTCACTCCATTATTGTGAGCGGCGTAAGCCGCAATTAAGGGTTTCACAGCACATCTGCCATTTTTGAAAAAAATTTAAAAATAATTTCCATTTTTTGTTAAAAAAAATCGTCCAAATGCACTTATTTATTGTAACTTCATTCATTTCTCACGATATAAACATAAAAAATTGTGAAAATTAAAATCGCTCTCCTCGATGACAAAACAGACCAATCACTAAGTCGTTCCATTTTACTGAATGATGGTGTAAATTTTAGTTGTGTGGGTATTTGGCATCATCCGAAAGATATCTTGCTCAATCTGCGAATCAATATGCCCGATATACTCATTACCGAAGTAAAATTACAAAATTCGCAATGCCTTATTGATTCACTCAAACTGATTAAAGAGAATTTTCCTAATTTGAAAATTTTTGTTTTATCGCATTGTTCGGATGTTGAAACCATTCAAAAAAGCATTGGATTAGGTATTAATGGGTATTTAATCAAAGGAATAACGCCTATTCAATTGTTTGAGGCACTGAATGAATCGGCTAAAAACGGTTTTCCAATTTCACCTCAAATAGCGGGTACTTTAATTCAGCTCTACAAAACTTTAGTGCAAACCAATTATCAGACAACAGTTACGCGCCCAGTGATTAATAATTTGCCGAAACGCCAATGTGAAATTTTAGAAAAAATAGAAAAAGGTTATTCGTATCGCCGCATTGGGGAAGAATTATACATTAGTATTGATACTGTGCGTTATCATATCAAAAATTTATACGAACATTTTGATGTGAATACAAAACACGCATTGTTAGAGCGCATATTTCACTTCCAAAAATAGGATTTTTTTAGCGTTTATTTTAATAGATAATTTTTTAAGGCTGCTTCCCGTTGGAAGCAGTTTTTTTTTATTTTAAAGAAACCTTAAAAAACTACACAATGATGTAGCAGAAATTTGTTAATAGTTCCCAAAATTTGCAAATAAAATAAATTAAAAACCAATGCATAAAAAGCCAAACTTAGTGGTTATTGAATCGGATAAAGATTTTGCAAAATCGCTACAACAGTTATTGTTACAGCAAGAACAATTTTGTATTCAATGTTTTTGTCAAAGTACGTCAGAAGCTTTAGAAGCGTTTTATCATTCGACTATACCCGATATAGTAATTATATC
The DNA here is from genome assembly GCA_043781915.1 of Saprospiraceae bacterium. Taxonomy (GTDB): domain Bacteria; phylum Bacteroidota; class Bacteroidia; order Chitinophagales; family Saprospiraceae; genus JAAFJT01. The sequence goes on along the minus strand of JAYWBA010000099.1, from coordinate 12,511 downwards.
GCTCAATAGTCAAGAAGAAGACCATATTAAAAACGAATTACAAGAGCTTCTTAGTATAAGTTCAGAATTAAAAATATTAGTTCTAATTCCAGAAATTAGTAACAAACTGATTGAACAGATTTTACTGAATGGTGCGCTCAGTTTGGTAGAGAAAAATACTGTTTCCACCAAATTAATTGATCATTTAGAGAATTTAATTCTGCATGGCATTTCTTTGACCTCTCGAATTACCGCTTTTATTGTTGAAGCCATTAGGAACGAAATCGCTTTAAAACCCAATCCACTAACGCTATTAAATCAGCTTTCTACTTTACAGCTAAAAATCATTGGTAGCTTAATACAAGGTGATAAATATGAAACTATCGCCAAAGAGCTTAAATTAAGCAGCGATACTGTGCGCTTCCATGTAAAGAAAATTTATAAAAAACTTGGTATTCATTCAAGGTTTGAACTCAAACATAAAATTTCTCAAATAAAAAATTTGGAACTTTAAAGAACTAAAAACGAATGAAATGTAAATAGACAAAGGATTAATTTACAAAAAAGGAAGCTCATATTAACAGAAAAAAGTTATTGCTTTAACATCAGTTTAACGCAAAAAATATCAAAAACTACATCAATATGTAGTTTTAATTGAAGAAAGATTATTGCATCTTTGTGACATCAGAACAACGAAAAGTAACACACCATGAGTAAATTTTTTTAAACACCAAATGAGTAAATTTTTAAACACCAAATGAATGAAATTTTTAAACACCAAATGAATGAAATTTTAAAACACCAAATGAGTAAATTTTTTAAACACCAGAATGAGTAAATTTTTTAAACACCAAATGAGTAAATTTTTTAAACACCAAATGAGTAAATTTTTAAAACACCAAATGAGTAAATTTTTAAAACACCAAATGAGTAAATTTTAAAACACCAAATGAATGAAATTTTTAAACACCAAATGAAAGCGCATTGTATATAGTAAACTTTAAGAAACGATGAAAACGATGGAAGTAAAAAACGAATTAATAACTGCCGGATCCAAGTACAGGCGCAGTCAATGCGTCTTAAATTACCAGACTTAAACACCATAAAAATTTCAAAAAAGCATTTGTAACATTTTTAAAACCTTTTTATTTTTCAAACCTTTTTTAGTAACAATTTAATTTTTTTCAAATGAAATTCACGTTCGATTTTTTCAAAAACCAAATAGTAGCTTTAATTGCTATTTCATATATTACCACTTTTGGGCTTGCTGCCCAAAACGACCCACTCGGAAAAGATGTAAGTTTAAAAGCCCACGTTTCCGCTCCAGCACACGTATCAGCTGAGATGAATGCACGACTTGCTAAATCCCAAGCAGAAGCAAATGCTGCTGGAATGAAAATTACATTAACACACAGCTCAATTAGTGAATATACTGCTGAGCAACTTTGTGGTGTAAAACCTCCTAAAAGTGCAGTCAGTGCGGCAGCAATTCAAAAGCAAGAGGAAATCAATAAGCCAATTATTGAAAAAGCCAATGCAGAATTGAAGAGCCATAATATAAAAGCACCAAGTACAAGTTCTAGTGGTACAGTTGGATCTGCTTCTATGTATTGGAACCCTGCTACATATTCGCCAGTAAAAAATCAAGGCGGTTGTGGTAGTTGCTGGGCATTTGCAGCGGCAGCTACTTTCGAGCACAGCTTCAAAAAAATCTATGGCTCTGGTTACAATGTTGATGTTGCAGAAGAATGTATTCTCAATTGCTCTGGTGCGGGTTCTTGTGGAGGTGGACAAACACCTGGTGCCATGAATTTTATGCGCTATGGTTGTTCTCCAGAAAGTTACGTGCCGTATGATGCTCACGATCATGCTTGCTACAACCCGTATAAATCATTATATAATTATACGTATGGTGGTGTTTCAAACAATCGTGAAACAATGAAAGCATATATCGCTGCTTATGGCTCGATAGCTACTTATTGCAGAGCTGGTGGATGGTGGTTCTATAATTATAATGACTGTATTCGCGCAGGTTATCCAGTCATTAAGTACCAACCTGGTGGTGGCGCAAACAATATTGACCATGCCGTTACAATTGTTGGTTGGTATGAGCCATACCACGCTTGGATTATCAAAAACTCTTGGGGAACTGGTTGGGGTTACGGTGGCTACGCTTATGTTGATTACGATGCTGCTAACATTGGTAACTGGAATTGGTACGCATATCCTTACAACACAAGTTACTGGAGAATTTCAAGCGGCAATCCGACTGCAAGCACATCAGGCGGTTCAAGCAATGAGCAAAAGCCGTTAACTACACCTCCAACAGATATACATGTTGTTTTGCCTTTAACTGATCAAAATTAGTGAAAAGTCTGAACTATGATTAAATGATTTGTGTGATTGACTTAAATTAAAACAATCACACAAATCATTCAATCATAGTTCAGACTTTAACCATAAACAGTCTAATAGAAAATAATCATAAATTTATAAACAATTAATTTTTTAAACTACTAAATTTTATTTCAGATGATTAACATTTTAGCTTTTTTTAAACACCAAACGGTAGCGTTAATCGCTATAACAACATTTACAACTTTAGGACTTACAGCTCAAAACGATCCACTTGCCAAAGATGCGGGTTTAAAAACTAAAGTTTCTGCACCATCACATATCTCGGCTGAAATGAAGGCAAGCCTTGCTAAAGCTCAGGCAGAAGTCAATGCATCAGGAGGGTTAAAAGTAACACTTACTCACGCTGCTTACCACGAATATTCGTTGGAGCAACTTTGTGGAACTAAACCCGTTAAGAATGCGCCAAGTGCAGCAGCTATTCAAAAACAAGAGGAGCTTAATAAGGCGATTATCGACAAAGCGAATGCTGAATTGAAAATCCATAATATTAAGGGACCCAATACAAGTTCCACTGGAACAGTTGGTTCAGCGGCTGTTTATTGGAATCCAGCAACATATACGCCTGTTCGTAATCAAGGTGGTTGCGGTAGTTGCTGGGCATTTGCAGCAGCAGGTGCATTCGAACACTCTTTCAAAAAAATATATGGCACAGGCTATAACGTAGATGTAGCTGAGCAAGCTTTAGTAAACTGTTCTGGTGCTGGTTCGTGTAGCGGCGGTTGGTCTGATGGCGCTTTAAATTATATGCGCTCAGGTACTTCACCAGAAAGTTATGTACCTTATACAGCAAACGATCATGCTTGTTACAATCCGTATCGTTCACTTTATGCATATACTTGGGGTAGTACAGGTAATAACCGCGAAACCATGAAAGCATACATTGCTGCTTATGGCTCAATAACTACCTATTTAAAAGTCGAGAATAACTGGTGGTATTACAATGATTATATCCGTGCAGGATACCCTGTAATTAATGCTCGTCCAGGTGGTGGAGCAGGAAATATTAATCATGCAGTTGTAATTGTTGGTTGGTATGAGCCTTATCACGCTTGGATTGTTAAAAATTCTTGGGGAACAGCCTGGGGTTATGGTGGTTATGGTTATGTCAATTACGATGCTATCAACATTGGAAACTATAACTACTATGTTTATCCATACAATACAAGCTATTGGAGAATTGCCGCAGGTGCTGGTGGTAGCAATAACGAGCAAAAAAAGATAGAAACACCTCCAACGGATGTTAATATTAAAATGCCATTAGTTCAAGATAATAATTAGTTAGTTATTAGTTGTGACCAAGATTAAACAGATTGAAGGAATTACAAGAGTACAAATAAATTAAAAAATCTAAAAATCCTTAAAATCTAAAAATCCTTTAATCTTGGTCACAACAATCAACTAAAATGGAAATTTTTAAAAAATATTCAAAAACAATAATTATGAAACTCACCTTCATTTCGAATTTTGCATTTTACATTTTGTTTTTTGCTTTTTGTGCTTGTCAATCGAAACCACCAGCGCAAGATTCGCAAACCAACCAACCACCTTTAGGGGGCGGTAAAATGAAACAAGAAGCAACAAGTCCTACACCAACATCCATGGAAAGTACAAAAAAAAGTGGTATGCGATATTTTGTCAATTGCCCATATAATATTACTGTCAAAAATGGCGAGACATTTCAGATTAAAATGCACGCTGTGGCAGGAACAGGTTTTTTATGGACAATGGCTACTGAATCAAGTTTAGTGTCTTTAAATCATCCTAAAGAAACGGTATATGAGGCTGAACCTAACGATACATCCGACCCAACCACACCAAAAGTGGGTGGCAAAAAAGTGCAAGTGCTTGAATTTACCGCATCGAAAGTTGGAACTGGCAATTTGACGCTTCTATACGCCCGCCCTTGGGAAAAAGATAAAGAGCCTGCTGAGAAATGTGTGATTGCATTAAAAGTTGAGTAAGCATTAAAAACCTTAGATTATCAAATGAATCAATCTTAATAAATCAAACCAAAAAAATCTTTGCGATGAAACCTAATTTTGCTTCTGCTGAAAATTTTCCGAAAATGGCATTGCTGTGCTTATCGGTACTTTTATCTGTACAAGTAAAAGCATTCGATGTTACGGGTGTATGGCTGATTCATGGTAAATATAGAGCAGATTGGGTGCAGTACGAAGACAAAGTATATGGCATCTACACTTACGACGGATTTAAATATTATTTGGAAGGCTCGTTAAGTGGTAAAAATGAAATTATAGCTAATATTACGCGCATTGATTTGAATAACAATTGCAGAGTTACGCTTAGAGCCAATTATCAAATTATTGACGATAATTCTATGATTGGAAGATGGAAAAGCAGTAACGGAGATTGCGATTTAACAAATGGTCAGTTAGGTGGAGGTGAATTAAAACGCGCTAATGAAACAAATTTGCCTAAACCCAATCAAGAAATAGGTAAACTTTTAGCTAAAGGCGATGATTTAAGCGGTGCTTGGGCAATTAAAGATAATGTAGGTTATTGGTTTCAAGATAAAAACGAAGTTTACTACTTGGCTGTGTTGCCACGCTATAAAGTTTATTTTCGCGGAAAACGCCAGAAAAATATAATGGTAGGTAAGCAACTTTATATTTCGAGAAATAATGAATGTTGCACGGTACTCAATATTGAATTTAATATAGTTGATGCCAATACTTTTATGTATTCTTGGAAATGTGACGATAAATCATGCGATATTCGGCAAGGTCAGAAAGAAAATGAAACAGCAGTTCGGTACTTTCAACTACCAGTGTCTGGCGTAACCAATCCGCCACCAGTCGTTAACAATCAGACAACGAGTGTTCAGCAATCATCAACTAAATTAGGAAAAATTAATTGGAACTATGTCTCGAATAATATCATTGTCAGCACTGATAAATTTTTGCTCAATGCTTGTATAGAAGTAACTGAACCTATCGTCGACATAACTTTAATGCACAGTGGTATCAAAAAAGCACTCCCACGCGGATTGGTAGTAGTTCCGAACAACACTTGTGCCATTCCTTTCAAAGAAGATGTGATTCTCAATGAAGGAAATAATGTTTTTAAATTGATAGTGCAATTAAAATCGGGACAGGTTGTATCATCTGAACCTTTCACGATTATAAAAAGTAGAGTGCGTAAACCTGGTGAAGGAACGGATAGAATTGCACTCGTCATCGGGAACGGAAATTATATGGGAGGTAACGGACTCAAAAATCCGCCGAATGATGCGCAAGATATGGCGCAATCGCTTTATAATTTAGGATTTGATACAATCAAAGCTTTGAATACCAGTCGAGATGCGTTTAATGATGCTTTAAATAGTTTTGGGGAAAAATTAAAAAATTATAAAGTAGCAATTTTCTTTTATGCAGGACATGGATTGCAAATTAAGGGTGACAATTATTTGATGCCCGTTAATGTTTCGCCACAAACCGAAAACGAAGCAATAGATAAATGTATTCCATTGAAAAAAGTACTCGACATTTTGCACGACGCTAATAACTTAACAAGCGTGGTTATTCTTGATGCGTGTAGAAATAATCCGTTAGCACGTAGTTGGTCACGTGGGGGTTCAACAGGTTTGGCTAAAGTAGAAGCATCTGGAACTTTTATATGCTATGCTACTGAACCAGGTTCAACGGCTGCTGATGGAGATGATAAAAATGGCACTTATACTTCTGCCATTTTGAAGCATATTAATACGCCAGGGATTAGCATTGAGGATGTTTTCAGAGAGGTCAATTCAACGGTTGTTGAAGTTACTAATGGCATGCAACACCCCAGCACAACAGGATTAACAAAACGTAGAACTATATTAAAAAATTAAACGTCTGAGCCATGATTTACTGGATTAAAAAATTCGTTGATAGTTGTTCGTTGTTAGTTGTTAGTTTAAGGTTACCAACCAAACTAACAACTAACAACTATAAACTAACAACTATATTCATTCTTAACTTTTCATTTTTCACTTGTTTTGCGCAAGAAGTGGGCATGGGATTGGATTTAGACGATGCCTCTTATGCAACTGTGCCGCTAAAAAAAACGGAGTTAAAACGCAGTTATACTTCCATGCCTCAAAAAGTAGATTTACGCATCTACGCACCGCCCGTTCAAGACCAAGGTCAAACTAATACGTGCACGGGTTGGGCATTGGGGTATGCTGCATGTACCATTCAAGAAGCTGCCCAAAAAAATATATCTACTACTTCGACCCTAGAAAAAATAGCTACTTCGCCTGATTTTGTTTATATTAATGGTAAAACTGCAGATGTTAAAGGTTGTAGCGCACCTATGAAGACTGAGGAAATTTTAAAGAGCATTTTGAGACAAGATATTCCTATTCCGCGTAAACAGGAATTTAATAATTATTGCGCGGGCACATCGGCACTAACTACGGCTTCACGTAATGGCGTTAAAATAAAAAGTTATGAGAAGCTGTTCAATTTATTCGATCCTTGGCAGCGTAAAATAGATGAAATTAAAAAAGTTCTCGCTGATAATAGGCCAGTAATTGTTGGAATGAGGTTATTTAAATCGTTTAAAAACGTTAAAGATGTCTGGGATGGTAAAGATGATGGTTATATGGGAAGTCATGCTTTATGTATTGTTGGATACGATGATAATTTTCTCGGCGGAGCATTTGAAATGATGAACAGTTGGGGAACAGGATGGGGGGATCAAGGTTTCGCTTGGGTGTCGTATGGGACTTTACAAAAAACACAGAGTTTGCACAGTGCTTTCAGCATTACACTCGGATCTAACCCTGGAGAGGTGGATGGTGGAGAAGAGAAAGTGCAGAGTGGAGATGTGAGGGTAGAAAAAACTCCTTCAACTTTCAACTCTCAAGTCCAATCTTCCAATGCTGATAAGTTTGTCTCGAATATTTATTTCAAAATAGTGGATGACAACTCACTGATGCCAACAGTTCTAAAGTCAGCTTCGAGAGGTTTGATAGTTGTAAAAAATGATTCAAACGCACAAACAGCACCCGCGCCGAAGACAAATTCTGAAACTGTTGGTTCAAAAAGTGTCGAAAGCCCAAATTTTTTAAATTTCGTTTCGCAAAAAAGTTATACTTCCGGTACAAATTACCGCGCTTATATTGAGGTATCTCACCCAACGTATTTATACGTTTTAGGATCTGATTTAAGTGGTGGCTTTGGTGTATTATTTCCAGCAGACGCTAAAATGAGCGATTTTCTGTCTACAAAAAATAGTGCTATTGCTCTGCCCGACGAAAACTCTTCGATTAGACTTGATGATAATGTTGGAAAAGATTTTATGTATTTCATTTACAGCTATAAACAATTAGATATTGCAACCATTGTTTCCGAATTGAATAGCAAAACGGGTAGTTCGCATCAAAAAATAGTGAATAAATTTAGATCTGCCTTGAATAAATCAACACCATTAGAAAAATCCGAAAATAATATGTCGTTCAAATCAGAAAATACTGAAGATAAATTTTTTATTATTTCACTCGAAATCGATCACAAATAAAAATTTCAAATAACTTAAATAAAATGCTCTATGAAAAATGTTTTTTTTAAATTCTACCTTCCTCTTTTGCTTCTGAGTAGTGCAGCACAGAAAACGGAAGCACAAACAAGTTCTAATAGTAATGCCGAAGTAGAACGCAAAATGGATGAATTTATCGGTGCCATGAATGACACTAAATTCATTGTTAATTATAAAGACTACAAAAACCGCATTGAAGGTATGGGGTCTGAATTAAAAATTGCCAATAATTTAGATTCTCGTGAAGTCGGAAAAGCCAAAATTCTATATGCACAGAGCAAAACACGTTTCGATGTGGTTATCGACCAATTGCGCCGCGATATTTGCAATTCCGTAACGCGCCGTAAAATATCTAAAAATCCAGAAGCATATACACTCAATTACCAGAAACGCATGGATGATGCGCGAAATTTTTGTGACGAAAACTTTGTTCGTAAAGCAGATTCGCTTTTGAAAAAAGATGGCTTAGAACTCGAGCCTATTTCGCTTGTTGTGAACTCGTTAATAGCTGTTTTCAAAATGTTTGGCATAAACGATAAAGCCACAGACGAGATTGCTGCCAAATATTTAGAAACAAATTTTATCGAAAAATTATGGCTGCGCGAATGGCCACGGTTAGAGTAATAGTTAATTTGCCTGAAACAGAATTTCCAGAGTTATTCGAATTTGCGCTATTTAATTAGCGCGAATTTGAATAATGTGAATAATTTGAATCGCATTGCATACATTATTATCCATAATTCAAACACTGTTCTCAATCTTAACATCTAAAAATACCTTTACAAAATGACAAAATCTATACTAATTGTAATCTTCTTTGGGGCCAGCTTTTTCACCAGTGCACAACTTTTAGCTCAGAAAACAGACGATGAGCCTACTTTTTTTACTGGTCTTTCGCCTGTGATATTAGAACGCAATGCGGCTGAAATAAATTTCATAAATAACCTCAGTTCCTTCTGGATTGTAACAAAACAATACAGGCCAGATATTGCTACAGGCTTTTTGGTAGATAGAAAGCGATTTACTACAGCCGAACACATATTGCGGGCATCTTATGGGTTTTCAAAAAATAAAAGATGGGATTTAGGTGCCGAAGTTAAATTTGCTCAAGCCCGATTAGATGAAGGTGCTCGAAGTTCGCCTTTTCGAGTATTTAGCAATGAAACCGTTGATGGAATAAGTTACCGCAATTTGACGGCAATCGGCTTGCGAGTGCGCACTATGCCGTTCATAAAAGTACCCGAATTGACGCTACAAGGAACTGTCTATTTCCCCCAAAAATCATTTAAAAGTACTGAAATTGAACTGGCAGAATTAGATGCCCAAAATGTAAAAACAGGTCTAACAGCAACCTACTATTTGCAATCGGGGGCAAATATTTATTTCTTTTTTCAAGGTGACTGGTCGACATCTTTGAAAAGTACTGAAGACAATAGGACAAAGCATTCACCTGCCATTAGTTCAACAATGGTAATTAAAACAGGAGGAGGTCAATTGTTCATTTTTGGTGGTTTGAACTATGGCATGACTCTTCAACAGTTTTCTGATGGCGGTCTGTATAGTTTGAGCAAAGCCTTATTTGGCTCGGCAGGACTGTTTTATCAACCAACTCCTAAATTTAGTATTGTTTTAAGTAGCCAATTACCACTTCTTTATGAAAGCAATTTGCGCTATGTTGAATTTGTTCGAGAGAGTTATATAGGTTTTTCTTTGGGTATGCGTTCTCTTTTATAATCTAAAAAATTAAACACAGCGAAAAATAAACAATGAATATTTGAGAGATGAAAAAGATAGGTTTTGGATTAGGTTTTGTGTCGGTGGTAACGATTTTGTTTTATTTTTTAAAAAATACCAGCACGCATCCCGAAACGAAACAGGTTGATATAAAAATTGGGGCGTATCGCGATACGAACGTAGAGTGGTATAGCGGTCGCGTCGTCCGATACGATATGCAACCTGTGAGTGATGCGATATTGTATTTTGATAACGGTATTGCTAAAACAACAACAAATTCAAAGGGTGAATTTAGGGTCGATTTACCCAAAAATATTGTCAATACCTCTGTCGATTTATCTATCAGAGTTGATGACAAAGAAGTTTATGGTCACAAAATATTGGTGAATGAGCAGATTTTGAAATTATTAAAAGTAAAATAACTCATTATGGAAAAATTCATTTTAATAGTTATTATTTCGTTTGGTTTTAATTGGGAGAGCCAAATACTGTTAGGTCAGCAAATTGCTTTACTAGAAGTTGGTGGTAAAGTGGTTGAAATGGTGAATGGCAAATATAGAGGTGTCCCAAACGTAGGAATTGGAATTAACCAAATAGATCACACCCAAACGGGTCCAGATGGTTCTTTTCATTTAAGATATCCTAAATCTTTGAATCAGAAGTACATCAAATTAGTTTTAGATGATAGTGTAAATCGTCAAATGCTAAGTCCCACTAAGGGCATCGTATATTTTCCACCTCCAAACGATATCGAAGTTTGGTCAAGCTCAAAACAAAATCTTGCCTTAATTTCAAAGATTGGAGAACTGAATATGAAAGTTAAATCGCTTCAAGAGAAATACGATTTGAGTGAAAGTGGGGTTCAAAAACTCCAAAATGAAATGAAAGAAACGGTTAAATTATTTGAGCAAAAGGTTCAAACTGTACAGGTTGATTACGAACAACTCAATGTAAAATCTAATTTGGAACTCGAGGGAAAAGATCGAAGAATCAAGGAATTAGAAAAGGAATTGAGTACTATCCAACTGCAGACCATTGAAGCCAAAGATGAATATTTTTCTAAAAAACAAGCAGTTTTTCAGAGTATTTCGAGCGTTTTGCGACATTATCTTGATGCTGTTCAGAATCTGCGAGATATGCTTTTGCCTGACCGTGTTTCGCATTATTTTATCAATCCAGAAGGAATGAAGCAATTGAGCCGAAAAATTGATGCTTATAACGCCGCAAGAGACACACTATTATTTGTAAGTCAAGACGCACATATAAACGCCGTTCAACACTATTGGACATCGCCTTCCGTAAAGCAGCAATTGGAAGCGACATACACTTATATTTTGTCTGATATACACGACAAGATAGTTTATCCTGTTGAATTTACAGTTATGGAAACCATCAAAAAATGGACAACTGGTAAATTGGGACGGCTAGAGGCTCAAAAAAAAGCCACACAAGCTTCCAAAGAACCTTTCTCGAGGCTAACAGTGTTGATTCCGATTTTAGAAGATAAAATTACAACAACAATAAATGAATTAAAACTAGATTTTTAAACTTCTTAATGCTTAAATTATGAAAATCCTCTTCTCCGCTATTTATTCTTTGTTTGGCTTTATAAGCATGATATATCTATTTAGTGCTTGTAATCCGAAATGCGATCCTGTAGGCAGTATTACTCTTTCTTCTAGGGATAACCCCGCTGGCTATCAAATATTAATACAAGCTACACCCGCCAGTACGCTTTTGAATAAAACCATATCATTTGGTGGAGTAGTCGTTTCAGATAGTGCCAAAAAATTTATACCTGATATCGGTATGACTGTCAAAGTTCCTAATAACGTAACTGGTTCAACCATATTAAAAATTGAAGATATTGATTGCGCGGATCAAGTTGCCTTTGATTTCATTGTCAATACAAAGGAATTTTATATTAATAACAAAGATTTCGTCTCACCTATAATGCCTGAGATTATTTTTCCGACGCTTGTTGCGATCTATCCTCCAAGTATCAATAAATCCTGGGTTTCTCCAATCAATACCGATTACACTTTTTGGTTTGGTATCCATAAAGATTCGCTACTGCTTGACCCTCAAGGTAGCCAGCAAAAAAAATATTTCTACTCACTTAATGGTGGTTCATTCGAAAAATCGACATGTAGTGGCACGGCGAGTTTAGTCTATGATCCAAATAAACTCTATTCACTCAATCCCATTTATGGTTATTATGATACGACCTTAACGCCGCGTAAAATTTATTTTACAGTGGATAGGACCAGTAGAGGTGCTGGAACAGAGGACTATATCGCCGACTTTATAGATAAAAAAACAACGAACTATGACAAGCCCAGTTTTCCAAAGTCAGGTAATTGTACATCTGATCCACCAGCCTCAACTGGACACATGCTCTTAGTCACTTCGAAAAAAACAGGTCGTCAAACGCTTGTTTTTCAATCAAGTATAGGTCCAATGTAAAATCAGAATTTTTAGAATTAAAGAATTTTTGGAATCGAGATTCAAATTACGCATATTCTAAATTCTGAAAATTCTTTAATTCTAAAAATTCGGGTCTTTTTTGAAAAATAAAAACGCGCAAAGAAAATAATTTCTTGCGCGTTTTTATTTTTCAGAAAATTCATCATTCACCGTTTACCAAAAAAAATTACTCTTCCTCTACTTCAATTTTAACAGAAGATATCGGTGCTTCTGCAATTTTTTCTCTGATGATAGCTTCAATTTCATCGGAAAGTTCCGGATTATCTTCAATAAATTGTTTAGCACCTTCACGGCCTTGTGCAATTTTAGTACCTTTATAACTATACCATGAACCCGATTTTTGAATTACTTC
>JAYWBA010000098.1:0-2086 GCA_043781915.1 Saprospiraceae bacterium | reverse complement strand
GCGGGCAAGTTCTCGCTCTGCGCGATATTCCGTATATAGAAGCTGCACGCAGTATGGGTTTTTCCACCACGCGCATTATTATCAAACATATTCTGCCGAATATTCTCGGACCCGTTATGGTTTTAGCGGCATCTAATTTTGCATCTGCTATTCTGATTGAATCGGGTTTGAGTTTTCTCGGTTTTGGCATTCAACCACCTACGCCGAGTTGGGGAACTATGTTGAATGAAAATTATGGGTTTGCTATTTCAGGTAAAGTTTTTTTGGCTCTAGCACCTGCTGCGGCTATCGTTATAATGGTGCTCGCGTTTAATTTATTAGGCAACGGCGTGCGCGATGCTTTGGATATACGGCTGAAAGAATGATTTGTAACAAATGGTATGCAATTTTTAGCAATTTTTGTAACAGATGTGGTGCAAATTAGGGAAAACTTAAAACAGGGAGCACATTCTTAATACCAACTAATTAATCAACAGCTCAGTGACAGATTAATCCATGCAAATTAATCGCATTCGATTATTGCCTTGCTATTTTATGCTTTCGATAAATTATCAGTTTTGAGTTTCGCACAAAAGTTTTTCAAAAACTTATACGCTCATTAAATTTGAAAAACTTGACAACCACATTTTGATGATTTGAGCACAAATGCTGAGAATAAAATTCAGCAATATTCGTAAACATTCGTTTTTCTTTCAATTATTGTTTCTCCCAAGTAATAATAAATATAGTTTCATTTACTATCTTCGTTCTTCAATTAAAATCAAACTCAAAAATAAGAGACAAATTGAGTAACGAAGAATTTGTACACGAGCTTTACCTCAAACAACTTCAAATAAATAGGTTGTTGGATATCACCGTAGCAATCAACAACGATATTGCTGCGCCTGAGCTATTGCAACTATACAAAACGCTGATTTGTCGCGAGTTGGGTGTTAAAAAAATGTTGCTCTATTTACCTCAAAATGGCGATTGGAAATGTGTGGTGCATGCAGGTATTCCGGAGGATGAATTAGAAAAGATTCCGACGACGCATTTAGCAGGTTATTTTCAGCAATTGGGGAACGATATTAAAAAGATTGACCCCGATAACGATACTTTCAAACATTTTACATTCTTCAATTTTTTTGTTCCTGTAAAACATAAAGACGTACCGATTGCGTATGCTTTTTTCGGTCCAAATAATACGGACGATTTTGGCAAAATTCAACTGATTTTAGCCATCACAAATATAGTGGCTGTTTCGATTGAAAACAAACGCCTTTTTGTCGAGCAACTCAAAGAAGCGCGTTTCGAACACGAACTTTCGTTAGCCGAAGAAATTCAGCAAAATTTAGTGCCAACCAAATTACCGCAATATAAAAATTTAGAATTTTCGGCAGTCTATAAACCGCACTATGCCGTGGGTGGCGATTATTACGATGTCATTTCACTTTCTGAAACGCGAACACTTTTATGCGTTGCCGATATTTCGGGCAAAGGTTTTTCGGCGGCTATGATTATGAGCAACGTGCAAGCCACGCTGCACGCCATTGTTCAATATGTTGAAAACATTAGAGATTATATCGTGCTACTGAATAAAGCACTTTGGCGATTGATGCACAGTGATAGATATCTCACACTTTTTATTGCAGAAATTGATACCGAAAAACAAAAAATTCGCTACATCAATTCGGGTCATGTGCCGCCGCTTTTTATTCAAAATAATATTGTTACTCATTTAAAAGAAGGCACAACCATTATTGGCTATTTCGAAGATTTGGACGATATTAGCATCGGCGAAATAGATATTTCGGAAGGAAGTATGCTTTTTGTTTACACCGATGGTTTGACAGATGTCAAAAATATGCAAGGAGATCTCATTTCTGAAGAATATTTAATCGAATTTGCGAAAAATAATAATAACATTGAAGCAACAGCGTTTAATAAGCAATTGATGCTTGAAGTTGAAGATTTTAAAAAAGGTTTAGATTTTCCAGACGATATTACAGTTCTGACGTGTAGATTTTTATAAAACAACAGACAAGCAACGTTAAATCTCAATTTGTTTTGCTTGTTATGAGACCTTATGTTCTTTCAGTATTAGTTT
>JAYWBA010000097.1:0-5852 GCA_043781915.1 Saprospiraceae bacterium | reverse complement strand
GCAGGTATCATCTACAACAGGAAATCTAACTTTCGGCTTAGTAGATGATACGAAAGTTATTGTAACTGCTTCAACAAGCAACGGTTGTAGTGCATCGTATAGTGTGAATATACAAGCACGTTTTCCTAATTTTCAAATTCCAAACGCATTCACGCCAAACGGTGATACAATAAACAGTAATTTTAATATCATTTTCAGCGATGGTAAGAATTCAGGTCCACCACAAGTGAAGAATCCAACATTTTGGAAAGGGAATTTATCGGTTGTATCGTTTCAAGTATTCAGTCGCTTTGGAAAAGCGTTATACGAAGAAACCAATTCTGCAACTTTAAACAGCCCAACATACAAAGGTTGGGATGGGACAATAAGCGGCAACGATGTTGCACCCGATGTTTATGTTTATTTAATTAAATTGCAATATCCCGATGGTTCGATAAAAAATGCGAGCGGTGAGTTGAATCTGATTAGATAGTTGTTAGTTGACAGTTGACAGTTGACAGTCGTAGATTGTGATACAAACTGTCAACTATCAACTATCAACTATCAACTGTCAACGAGAATTTGTATATTTACACCACTTTTTCTAAAGAACTAAATCATGATAAAATTTATTTTCCCCGAATTTCATTTAGGGCTAATTAAAGAAACAAAAAGCAAAGTGCAAAAGGCAAAAGGCAAAAGGCAAAATTTGCCTTTTGCGCTTTGTTTTTTGCCTTTTGCCTTTTGCCTTTTGCAATTTGAACTTTCTGCACAATCTTTTGACGCTAACGCCACACCTCAAAACTTTGGCGCACCCAAAAATGCGTTGATAGCCGTAGAAACACGCGAAAACGCGATTGTATTCAAAACAAATAGTACAAATAGGCTATTCACGGTCTATTTTGGAAAGAAATTAAGTAACACCAATGAATACGCTACTGTTGCCGACCAAACGCGTTTTCAAGATGAAAATGTCGGTATTTGCAACCATGCTTATACGCCGAGTGGAACTTTTAGTCTGTTTGAGCCAGCTTTTAAAGCTACACATGCTGATGGAAATAAATCAACGGATTTGATTTATAGTTCGCATTCCATCCAAAAGATAGACGACAATGTATCTATAACAAGCATTGTTTTAAAAGACCCTATTTATGCTATTGAAGTTACACTTAATTACAAAACTTACGCTGCTGAAAACGTTATTGAGCAATGGACAATTATAAAAAATAATGAAAAAGGAGAAATTTCTTTAGAAAAATATGCATCGGCTAATATGTATTTTGCGGGAAAAAACTTCTATTTGAACCAGTATCACGGTGAATGGGGACAAGAAATGAAACCCGAACAAACTTTATTGACGCATGGCATTAAAGTATTAGATAGTAAATTAGGTACACGAGCCAACATGTTCGAATCACCTTCTTTCATGTTATCTTTCGATAAACCTATTTCGGAAGATGACGGTAAAGTCTTGCTCGGTTCTTTAGCATGGACGGGTAATTTCAAAATTGAATTTGAACAAGATACCTATAATAATTTGCGTCTTATTGCAGGAATAAATCCTTTTGACTCTGAATACCCTATTCAAGTTGGTGCTAATTTTACTACACCAAGTTTTATTACTACTTATTCTGAAAAAGGCAAAGGCGAAGCAAGCCGAAATTTATCGCGTTGGGCGCGCAAATACCGTTTGCTCGATGGCAATGGATCGCGGATGACCCTTTTGAACAACTGGGAAGCTACGGGGTTTGGTTTCGATGAAGCTAAGCTGGTAGAATTATTTGCAGAAGGCAAAAAATTAGGTGTCGATTTGTTTTTGCTCGATGATGGTTGGTTCGCTAATAAATATCCACGCAACAATGATCACGCAGGTTTAGGCGACTGGCAAGAAAACAAAAAAAAATTGCCTAATGGTGTCAGTTATTTAGTGAAAGAAGCGACTAAAGCGGGTATTAAATTTGGTATTTGGGTTGAGCCTGAAATGGTGAATCCTAAAAGCGAATTATATGAAAATCACAAAGATTGGGTGATTCGGCAACCCAATAGACCAGAATATTATTACCGCAATCAGTTAGTGTTAGATCTGTCGAATCCAGCCGTTCAAGACCATGTTTTTGGTGTTTTGGATTCATTGTTTACAAAGAATCCTGAGCTGGCTTTCATTAAATGGGATTGTAACGCCGTTATCTACAATGCGCAATCAACATATTTACAAAAATCTGGGCAAAAGCAATCGCAATTGTATGTCGACTATGTCAAAGGTTTGTATAAAGTTTTAGAGCGCATTCGTGCGAAATATCCAAAAGTGCCGATGATGTTGTGTTCAGGCGGTGGGGGTCGTGCCGATTACGAAGCCCTGAAATATTTTACTGAATTTTGGTTGAGCGATAATACAAGTCCATTGGAGCGCATTTTTATTCAATGGGAGTATTCCTATTTTTTTCCAACCATTGCGCAATGTAATCACATTACAGATTGGGGGAATTATCCCATCAAATTTAGGACAGATGTTGCGATGATGGGGAAAATGGGTTATGATATAGTTGTGAGTAAAATGAGCGCTAAAGATTTGCAATTTAGCCAACAAGCTTTGAAAAATTACAAATCCATGCAAGATGTTATTTGGCGCGGCGATTTGTTTCGTTTGGTCAATCCTTGGGATGGTGAAATTGCGTCAGAAGTTTTTGTCAATCCTGAAAAAACACGTGCTGTCATGTTCAACTACATCGTAACCAACCGCTTTTTCACAAATTCACTTACAATAAATCCGATTAAATTAAAAGGGTTAGACCCATTAAAAAAATACAAGGTCAATGAAATAAATGAATATCCGGGAGTGCCATCAACACTTAAGCCCGACCAAATTTATTCAGGTGAATATTTAATGTCCGTTGGTTTTAATCCATATATGACGGATAGAAGAAAGAGTGTGGTTTTAGAATTGAGTGAAGTGAAATAAATCAATTACGAATAGGTTTAAGAACGAAGCGAGCACGGCTCTTTTCAGATTTCATCTTTTATAATAAAATTGAGAAGTTAATGCTCTAATGTACACAATTTTATTCGAATTGGCGAATAAAGGAATTTCTAATTTGTGAATTCCTTAAATTCTAATAATTCGAGTCAAGGCAGCGAAATTAATTGCAACGTTATTTACGTTTTTAACGTAAGATGAAAATCGAGCTATAATTTTATTAAGGTTTAAAGAAATTCATAAGAATATCATCAATGACATCGAAAAAAGTATTAATCCTGATTTTTTGTATTTTTTCATTTGCAGAGGGCTTCGCGCGCTTCACAACGGAAATAATCACACCTAAAAATCCATCTTCGAATTATTCGAGCAGTGATCCAATTTCAGTAAATTTAATGGCATGCCCTACGGATACGCCAGTTATTTCCTTAGTGAAAATGTGTTCTTGTTATAATTTAAATGTAGTTGTTTCTGGTGGAGTTGCTCCTTTTACGTATAAATGGACTGGACCTACACCTTTAACTAACGCTGGCACAGCTACTTGCTTAAGCGCAGGAAATTATGCTGTGACTATAACAGATGCAACGGGTTGCATATTAACAGCACGCAAAGTTGTTCCAGTTTTTACAGCTTTATCATCTACCCCTACCATTACTAACACAATTTGTGGAAAAAGCAGTGGTGCAGTTTCACTCACAACAGTTGGCGGTGATGCTCCTTATAAATATAATTGGACTGGACCTTCCGGATTTATCGCTACATCAGCAAATATAAATGGTTTAGCTGCGGGTTCATATTCAGTAACAGTAACCGATAATTCGGGGTGTACTTTTGCTAAATCTATAAATATTGGCACCAACCAGAATAATTTTGATATAGCTACATCCGCAAGAGCTGCTCGTGATACGAATATTTGTTTAGGGAATTCTTTAAATTTATTAAAACCTGGTTTTGATAGTACAAATGTTACTTACACTTGGACATCTTCACCAATTTCTACTTTAACTGGTAACAACCCTAAAGTTTCTCCAACAGTGAGTACAAAGTATTTTCTGACCGCAACTGGGACTTGTATTGGAATTGCTACAGATAGTGTTATTGTAAAAGTTTTCACCCCAACTGTTTTAAAAGTGGCTAATGATACACTCGTTTGTCGCGATACAAAAATTAAACTCGGTTTCAATGTCATCGATCCAACAGTGACCTATTCTTGGTCACCTTCAGCAGGTATTGATACTGTGAGTAACCCAAATGCTAATTTAATTGCTCAACCTTCGATTGGAACTACACCTATTCAATACGTACTGACAGCAACTAACTTAGGAGGATGCGTTAGCACTGCTTCTGTTAAAGTTGTCGGCATTGATTTAAAAATGAAAATTACACCTGCTGATTCAGTGCGGTTATGTCGAAACGATACTATTACACTCAAGGCTACTACTTCAGCTAAACCCGATTTAGCCGTTAAATGGAGTTCTGATAAAGATTATAATTTAGCAGATTCGGTTAATAGCATTAAAGTATTTCCGACACGCGTTACAAAATATTATGCAAACATTTCGCAATCCGGTTGTACGCGCAATGATTCAGTCACTGTTTATGTCGATTCATTGCCATTTAACAGAATGATAGTCCCACAGGATACGAATATTTGCGAACGTGCCATCGCTGTTTTGCGCTCACCAACATTCGAATCTGTTTTATTCCCAAAAATGCGTACATTGTGGTTTGGAGGTAAAGGTTTCTTAACACCCGACACTTTGTACGACATGGTTATTCAAGGCGATACAACACGCACTTATTCGCGTATTTCTACCAATGGTGTTTGTAAAATGATTGATACTGTCAAAGTATTTGTAACGCCATTACCTAAAGTAACACTCACACCAGCTCAAACTACTTTTTGTCCTGGTCAGGAAACAGCCGTTTTATTAGGTGCTAATATTACGCCTAATAATTTAACTGACATAAAATGGAAAGATCCACAAGGACAAGATATCGCGAGCGCCAAAGGCAATTCGAGTTATAGTGTTCCAGCGGGAAATGTAGGAACATATACTATAACAGTTAAAAATGGCAATTGCCCTGCATCGGCCAGTGCAAGTATCAGTTTAGCACCTGCACCCGATTTTGGTGCACCCAAATCAGTCATTTGCGCCGGTACTTCCATTGCGCTAAACTCTGCGCCGAATAGTAGCTATACATATTCATGGACTGGACCCAACAATTTTACAAGTACTGACCCATCACCGATAGTTACACCTACAGCAGTATCAACTTATAATGTAACGATTAGTGCAGGAGCGAATAAATGTACTTTAACAAAATCAGTAACAATTACTCCTGCTACTGCGAGTTTAGCTGCAATTCCAGATGTGATAATTTGTACGGGTAGTGCAGCCACAATAACTGCTGTACCTACATCAAATGTATCGAATTTGACGTATTCATGGAGTAATGGTGGAAACACACCATCAATTTCAGTTTCACCAAAATCGAACACGAGTTATACCGTTACTTTAACTTATGGGGATAATTGTACAAAAACTGCAACAGCTAATGTTAATGTGTTACCTAATATAGTTGTCGCCATTGTGCCCGATACTTTCGCCAAATTTGTTGATGTTGGAACAAATTTAAAATTAGATGCTATTGTTATTGGTGCAGTAGGTACGCCAACCTATTCTTGGACGTCAAATGGTCAGGTATCATCAACCACAAGTAATTTAACATTCGGTTTATTAGATGATACTAAAGTTACTGTAACTGCCTCAACCAGCAACGGTTGTAGTGCATCGTATAGTGTGAATATACTAGCGCGTTTTCCTAATTTTCAGATCCCGAACGCATTTACACCGAACGGTGATACTATCAATAGTAATTTTACAATTCTTTTCAA
>JAYWBA010000096.1:0-2087 GCA_043781915.1 Saprospiraceae bacterium | reverse complement strand
GTATTGCCATACTCTCAACGTCAAAAGGTATCATTACTGATAAAGAAGCCAAAAAGCTCAACGTTGGTGGTGAGTTATTGTGCTACATTCACTAATATTTAAGGAATTTTTAGCAAAGAAAAATATGTCACGTATAGGTAAATTACCCATTGCATTGCCCGCTAAGGTTGCCATAGAAGTTTCTAAAGGCAATTTAGTAACGGTTAAAGGTCCGAAAGGAACGCTTGTGCAGCAAGTTGACCAAGATATTGAAATTGCTGTTGAAGGTGATACAATACAAGTCAATCGCCCGACTGAACAAAAGCGCCATAAGGCACTTCACGGTTTGTATCGTTCGCTCATATCGAATATGGTAAATGGCGTTAGTGAAGGTTATACTTCAACGCTTGAAATGGTGGGTGTAGGTTATAAGGTCGAAACTAAAGATGGTCATTTGTTTTTCACTGTTGGTTATTCGCACCCCATTGAGATTGCATTACCTGACGAAGTGAAATTTATTTCAAAAATGGAAAAAGGTTCTCCTCCAACCATTATTTTGACTTCTCACGATAAACAATTATTGGGTGCTGTTTGTGCAAAAATTCGCTCATTCCGTTCTCCAGAACCATATAAAGGTAAAGGTATTAAGTTTGCTGGTGAAGTTCTTCGCAGAAAAGCTGGTAAAACTTCGGGTGGTAAAAAATAGTATTTTCATTAAGATAATTCAAATCATTTTTCAATATGAAAATGACTTTAGCCGAACGTCGCGTTCGGATTCACAGACGAATCAGAAAAAAAGTAGCTGGTACAGCGCAACGTCCTCGTTTGACGGTGTATCGCAGTAATAAAAGCATCTATTGTCAAGTTATTGACGATACTGTTGGACACACTTTGGCTGCTGCAACTTCAATTGAAGTTGCTACAAAAGGTACAAAAGTAGAACAAGCAAAAGCTGTTGGTGCTGCTATCGCTGAAAAATCGAAAGCCATTGGCGTAACAGCCGTTGTATTCGATAGAGGTGGTTTACAATATCACGGTAGAATCAAAGCGCTTGCCGATGGTGCGCGTGAAGCGGGTTTAGAATTTTAAAATTTACAGTTATTACTTTTAAAAGTTATGGCAAAGGAAAGAGATAATAATCGTGATCGCGGTGGTAATAATCAAAATGCTACGCAAAAGCCTAAGTTTAACGAAAAAACTGTAGCACTTAACCGTGTTGCTAAGGTTACAAAAGGTGGTCGTACATTTAGTTTTGCTGCTATTGTTGTTATCGGCGACGGTAACGGCAACGTTGGTCAAGGTTTAGGTAAAGCACGTGAAGTTTCAGAAGCAATCAACAAAGCGGTTGCTGATGCTGAAAAAAATATGATTAAAGTGCCGATTTTACGCGGTACGGTTCCGCACGAAGCGCATGGAAAATATGGCGCAGGAAAAGTATTAGTGCGCCCAGCATCGGAAGGTACAGGTGTTATTGCTGGCGGTGCGATGCGTGCTGTATTCGATATGGCAGGTGTTCACAACGTTTTAGCTAAATCTACGGGCTCTTCAAATCCACACAATGTTGTTAAAGCAACGTTGAATGCACTTTCAAAAATGCGTACAGCTCAGCAAGTCGCTAAAACGCGCCGCATTGATGTTGAACAGGTTTACAATGGATAATGGTTAATGGTCAATGGTTAATGGTTAATTTTATATAAGCCGCAAACTATCAACTATCAACTGTCAACTATCAACTATAAAAATATGAGTAATATTAAAATAACTTTGGTTAGAAGCGGCATTAAGCGTCCGCACGACCAAAAAGATACAATTAAAGCGCTCGGCTTAGGTAAGTTGAACAGCTCAGTAGTGAAAGCTACTAATCCTCAGATTGAGGGTATGGTTAAAAAAATTGCCCACCTCATTAAAGTTGAGACGGTATAAACTTTTATAATTCTTGGTTTTATGGAATTACATAATCTTAGACCCGCTTCGGGTTCGGTCCACAAAGTAAAACGTATCGGTAGAGGTACGGGTTCAGGACATGGTGGAACATCAACGCGTGGTCATAAAGGTGATAAAGCGCGCTCAGGTCACAAAAATAAACGTGGACACGAAGGTGGTCAAAC
>JAYWBA010000095.1:0-5854 GCA_043781915.1 Saprospiraceae bacterium | reverse complement strand
TGAATTATCGGGTATGAGTTGCGGAGGTTGCGTAAAAAGCGTTCAAAATGCTTTGCTAAAACTACCCGATGTTGAAGATGCTAATGTTCAATTGCATCCGCAAAGTGTTGCAATTACAATGTCTGAAAATATTAGTGTTGAAGCATTGCAAGCGCAACTCAATAAAGCAGGACATTATACAATTAAGGAAATGGTTACTAAATAACAATTTAAAAATAAAAATTATGATGAACGATGGTTATGGTTATGGAGGTATGCATGTAATATGGTGGTTTGTTTGGTTAAGCTTACTTTTTTGGATTTTTGCCATGCCCTATAATATTCCTGGTCAGCGAATGAAAAAAAACTCGCCCCTTGATGTTTTAAAAAACAGGCTTGCATCCGGTGAAATTACGACTGAAGAATACTCAGATAGGAAGAAAATTCTTGAAAGTAATTAATTTAGCTGATAGTTGATAGTTGTTGATTTAATCGAGCAACTATCAACTTTAACCAACAACTATCAACTAATGACTAAACTAAAGCATTTTTCAACTCTACCCCTTGAAGGATTTTCTCGAAAACAATGCAATAAAGAACTACGCATCTTTGGTAAAAAACTTTTTGAACTTCAAAATATTTTTTATGCCGACAACCGTTTTGCACTGCTTATTATTTTGCAAGGTATTGATACATCAGGCAAAGACGGAACTATTCGACACGTCATGTCATGTATGAATCCAATGGGCGTTAGTGTAAAATCTTTTAAAAAACCAACAGAAGAGGAGCAGCAACATGATTTTTTATGGCGTATATACGATCACTTTCCTTCAAAAGGAATGATTGAGGTTTTTAATCGCTCTTACTATGAAGACATAATTGTGCCTTTAATTGATAAAAAAATTTCAAAAACCGAACTTCTGCACCGATATAAATTGCTTAATATTTTAGAACAGCATTTAAAATTAAGCGGTATACATGTACTGAAATTCTTTTTGCATATTTCGAAAAATCAACAAGCCAAACGGATTCAGCAACGCTTATCCTTACCACATAAACGATGGAAATATTCCGTAGAAGATGAGAAAGCAGCAGAAAAATGGGAGGATTATCAAGTTGCGCATGAAGCAATAATTAACAATTGCAATAATAATAAATGGATTATAATTCCATCCGACAAAAAGTGGTTTCGAAATTATGCGGTTGCTAAAATACTAACCAACCATCTTGAATCACTTCATCTTAACTATCCAGAATCTTAAAACTAAAACCATATTTAACAACCTTCCGAAGTCATTAAAGAAAATACTCTGCAATTATCTGTTTGAATTAAAAAGTATTTTGGGAAAGTGGTAGTTAAGTTTTCTCAACGAAAAGGCTTATATCTTAATTCAAAATCTGTAAATTTTATAATTAATAGAATGAATTGTATAACTTTTTCTTATTATAACTCCTTAATTTTGTGTAAGTTATAAAATAATTTTATAACCAAAATTTTAAACATAATTAAACAATAATCATGAAAAAGATTTCATTAGCATTACTTTTTATTTTAGTTTCCTTTACTTTTCAGTGTTGCGATAGCGCGGAATCTGACAAAACAGTTGAAAATCCAGAAGGCAGGGCAAAAATGATTTCTGCATTAATGAAAAACGATGTTTACATGAATGAAGTGATGGACTCTATGCGCATGAAACATTCAGATGCTATGATGAATAATATGATGGCTAAAGGAGATAAAGAAAAAATGATGAACAACATGATGGAAATGTGTAAAACAGATCCTTCAATGTGTAAAATGATGATGTCTAAAACGATGGATATGTGCGAA
Organism: Saprospiraceae bacterium; assembly: GCA_043781915.1. GTDB lineage: Bacteria > Bacteroidota > Bacteroidia > Chitinophagales > Saprospiraceae > JAAFJT01. Next base: position 4,044 of record JAYWBA010000095.1, on the reverse strand, counting down.
TCTGATTCTTCAATGTGCAAAATGATGATGAGTTCCATGCAATCGCACCCTAAAGTTATGAAGTCAATGGAAGGGAAGAGCGATATGAAAGGAATGAAAATGAAATAAAATCAAAAAACAAACACTTTCATTTTAAAAAATGTAAATGCTAAACGGACAAAAGCATATAGTGGTAGTTGGCGCGGGCTTCGGAGGCTTAAAATTAGCGCGCCAACTCAATAATAGTCCTAATTATACTATAACTTTAGTAGATAAAAATAATTATCACCAATTTCAGCCATTGCTGTATCAAGTTGCAATGGCGAGTTTGGATGCCAGTAATATTTCTTTTCCTCTCCGCGATATTTTTAAGAAAAGTCAAAACGTAAGTATTCGCGTAGCGACTGTAACAAATATTGACACGGCTAAAAATATAGTTGAAACGACGTTAGGCAATTTACACTACGACTATTTGGTCATTGCAACGGGTGCTGTAACAAACTATTTCGGAAATACAACCCTTGAGAAAAATACTTTTCCCATGAAATCGACGTGGGAAGCATTAATGATTAGAAACACTTTACTCGAACATTTTGAATCAGCCGTTTCGTCTAAATTGGCAAATGTTGAAAAACTTTTATCAATAGTTGTTGTGGGTGGCGGACCGACAGGTGTTGAACTCAGTGGTTCTTTGGCTGAAATGAAAAATGATTCACTCCCGTTTCAATATCCTGAGCTTGATTTTAACAAAATGGAAATTTTTTTAATTGAAGGCAGTAATAAATTGTTGGGTAATATGCGCGAAACTTCATCGCAAACGGCACTGCAATATTTACTGAAAATGGGTGTGAATGTAAAGCTCAACACTTTCGTAAAACAGTACGATGGTATAAATGTATTATTACAAGATGGATCAAGCATAGAATCGTCATTGGTAATTTGGGCTGCTGGCGTAAAAGGAAACGTTCCGTTGGGAATTGATAAAAATTTAGTTTCTAAATCAAACCAAATTAAAACTGATAATTATAATCGCGTCAGCGGTTTTGAAAACGTTTACGCCGTTGGCGATATAGCCTTAATCGAATCTGAAAAATTTCCGCGCGGCTATCCGCAATTAGCGGCTGTAGCGATTGATCAAGCTAAAAATATAGCGCGGAATTTTGAATTATTGGCTCAAAATAAACCGCTCAAGCCATACAGTTTTTTTAATAAAGGCACTATGGCTACTATTGGTAGAAATAAAGCTGTTGTTGATTTATCGAAACCAACATGGAGTTTTAAAGGATTTTTTGCTTGGCTTATTTGGATGATGGTGCACTTATTTTTACTCATAGAGTTTAAAAACAGACTTGTTGTGTTTATCAATTGGCTCTATAATTATTTTACGCGTCGTCAGTCACTGTCTTTACTTTTTGAACAAATGGGAAAAGAGAAAATTACAAAAGTTGAATCGGGTATTGAACAAACAAACGAAATGGCATAGTTCATTTAAAAAACAATTTTTTTTAATAATTTAAAATTTAAAAATGGATACTCCAGTAAATTTGAAGCATCAGGAAGGCGTTAAAAAATTAAAAGCCTTAGCCGAAAGTATTAAAGTTTGTTTGTTTTGTACCAATTTAAAATCGGAGAATGGTTCAACGTGCCGACCCATGGGCGTTCAAGAAATTGATGAACAGGGTAATTTATGGTTTTTTAGCGACATTCATAGCGAAAAAAATTTAGAAATTAAAGACGATAAGCACGTGCAATTGTTTTTTGCTAACCCTGGGGAAAGTAGCTATTTAGTTGTAAATGGCGATGCTGAAATTTTAGTGGATAGAGAAAAAACAGAAGAATTATGGTCGCCATTGGTAAAAACTTGGTTTAAAAAAGGTAAAGACGATCCGAATATCTCTATCATCCGAGTCAAAACTAAAAATGCTTATTATTGGGATACGGAAGGAAACAGTATGATTAATTTCTTAAAAATGGTAACCTCAGTTGTCACAGGTACTAATTTAGTGAATGGCAAAGAAGGTGCAATAACGGTTTAAAAGTAATTATTCCCGAAAAGTAAAATGAATTGAAATCATTTGTGATGCAAAATGCTGATAGCAAAATTATTTTTTCTAATCGGTAACCACCAGCTAAACTGTGGAAGCCTTAATTTTTTACTAATGAAAAAGTTATTGTTTTTTTTCACTGCCCTTATATTGAGTGCAGATGTATTTGCCCAAGATGGCAGAATGATGAATAACAATGGAAATAATGGTTATTCGACTACTGAAATGCTTTTGTGGGCGATTCTGATTGTTTTAATAGTAGCAATACTTTTGTGGGCTTTTAATAGTCGCAGAAGCAAAAATGACTGAAAGTAATTTTGTAGAGTTAAAAAATATTTAAAATATGCAAGCACTCGTTTATCATGGCGCAGGTAAAAAATCATGGGAAGAAAAACTCAAACCGATAATCATTGAATCTACAGATGCAGTAGTAAAAATCCTTAAAACTACTATTTGCGGAACAGATTTGCACATTATGAAAGGTGATGTGCCTACGGTTAAAGTGGGGACAATCATTGGTCATGAAGGCGTGGGCATTATCGAGGAAATTGGTACGGCAGTAAGCCAATTCAAAAAAGGAGATCATGTTTTGATTTCGTGCATATCAGCCTGTGGTAAATGTGAATATTGCAAGAAAGCTATGTATTCGCACTGCGTAAAAGGTGGATGGATATTGGGCAATACCATTGATGGCACTCAGGCGGAATATGTAAGAATACCTTTTGCCGACAACAGCCTATATCCAATTCCAGATGGTGCCGATGAAGAAGCATTAGTGATGTTGAGCGATATTTTACCCACTGGTTTTGAATGTGGTGTACTCAATGGACAAGTGAAACCTGGCGATACTATTGCAATAGTTGGGAGCGGTCCTATTGGATTAGCAGTATTGTTGACTTCTCAATTTTATTCTCCAGCTACAATTATCATGATTGATCAGGATGAAAATCGTCTGAGCGTCGCAAAAACTTTCGGAGCAACCCACACAATTAATAGCAGCGTAGAAAACGCCACTGAGAAAGTTATGAGTATTACCAACGGCAGAGGTGTGGATACCGCGATAGAAGCCGTAGGCATACCCGCAACTTTTGAATTGTGCGAAGCAATTATTGGTGCAGGCGGACACATCGCTAATATTGGCGTTCACGGTAAAAGCGTCACGCTGCATATTGAAACATTGTGGTCTAAAAATATTACCATTACAACGCGCTTGGTGGATACCGTATCTACGCCAATGCTGTTCAAAACTGTCCAGTCAAAAAAACTTGATCCGCAGAAACTCATCACGCATCGTTTTAAATTGGATCAGATAATCGAGGCGTATGATACTTTTGAACACGCTGCAAAAGAAAAAGCACTAAAAATAATTTTGACGAATTAAAAAATATTGAAGTCATTTTTGAAGAAAAATGATACTTAGAAAAATAATTTTATAACCGGTAACTACCAGCTAAGCTGAAGAAGCCATAAATTTTTACTAATGAAAAAGTTATTGATTTTTTTTACTGCCCTTTCATTGAGTGCAGGTTTATTTGCCCAAGAAAAAATGGGCGATAAGATGAAGATGGACAAAATGGACATGAAAATGGACATGAAAACAGACCATTATATGATGGAGAGTGGCAAAATGACGCTAACAAAAAATGGCGAAACAATGCCGATGGATAAAAACATCACATTGCAAAATGGTACAACTGTGAACATCGATGGTACAGTGAAAATGAAAAATGGCAAGACAGTAAAATTGAAAGAAGGTGAGATGATTTATGTGACTGGCAAGATGAGCAATATGAAAATGGATAAGTCTATGCCTCATTAGTTCTCAATTTTTGATTTCCTTCATTTTTTAATTTTTAATTTTTAATTATTATGAATACCTCATTTTTCAATTCAATCAATTTACGCTCTAAAATAGAAAAATTTAGCGTAAAGCCTGAAATTATAGGCTTAATCATCATTGCGTTTATGTGTTTTTTTGCTGCTTGCAACGATAAAACTAATACCAACGCAACCCAAAAAA
>JAYWBA010000094.1:0-5862 GCA_043781915.1 Saprospiraceae bacterium | reverse complement strand
CAGTGTAGTCTTTACAAATTCCAAAACTACTGGCATCTTGGTGCTCACACATTCTTACTTTCATACAACCTGGTGCTGATATTTTGAACGAACTGATTTTATCGTTACCAACAATGTTTAAATCTTTAACAAAATAAACACCTTCACCAAATGTTTGACTTACTCCTTTGTAATTGGCATCGGCATAAACAGTTATTGAAATTGAAGCATCTTTACAAACATCAGTAGCTGGTTTAGTACATGAGCATACTGTTATTGCTAAAAAACTAAGTATGATAAATCTTGCATTTTTCATGATTAAAAATTTTAAAAAATTTATCGCCTACTCTGAAAAAGGTTTTTCGGCATACCCCTTTTGTTGTTATGCCTATTAGTGCAGGTAGAAATAAATCGGTACTCAACTTTTAAAATTGTTATTTCAATTGTATCATTGCAATAAATGGAGACTGTAAATTAGAGCGACAGTAAGGGACATCTTAACCATCGCGGTATCTTGAAATTCTATGTATAATATTTATAGATAAACCTCGTAGGTTTTGAAAACCTACGAGGTTATTAGCTTATAGGTTTGGCTTATTTTTAAAACTTCATGGCTTGCATATCGCCAGTACCGACAAACGAAGCCCAAAAAAATGGATTGCAAACAATGTGGTTCGGACCTTTAGCGTTTTCTTTAGCTTTGTATAAATAAGCAATTTTGGCTTGCCATAGTGCGGCGTCTTTGGTCATCCCTTTTTTTAGATTTCTATAAAAATTGACCATTAAATCTTTTGTAGCAACATCATTCGCGACCCAAAGCGTGTAAAAAATACTCTTTGCGCCTGAGTATGCAAAACTGCGCGAAAGACTCACAATTCCTTCACCGCGTTGTAATTTGCCGATTCCCGTTTCGCAAGCACTGAGCACAACCATATCGGCATTAAGCGTTTGGTTGTAAATATCCTTTACGAAAAGTGAATCGTATAAAATATTTGCGCGTTGAGATGCGAAAACAAGAAATGAAAAGCCACTATCTTTATCATCTGCTTTCCCATGCGTTGCCAAATGAATGATGCGCGCAGAATTTGCCGACTTTTTAAAATTTTCGCTTGAAGCTTCTTTATTTATATACGCTCTGCCGTTTGTAATGAGACGGGTATGATAGATTTCTTCACCCGAATTTATGAGCGATCCCCAAGAGTTTTCTCCTCCACCCCGATTGGCAGATGAATACAAGTTAGCAAACGCTGTTGTATCTGAATAAAAGAATGGTGCAAAACCTATAAATGTTGTCGTTGGCTTTTGTACGTGCTGCTTGTGTTGCATTTCATCGAAAAGCGTTGCTGAAAAATTATAACTCACTATGTAATCGTCAATTAAATACTTGTGAGAAGCATAGTGAGTTGGATTTTTCGCGCTTTGAGTCAATAAAGCCTCGAAAGGTAAATAACCTAAAACGCCATCTGGAATGATGATGAGTTGATTTGGTTTCTGACCTGAATCGCGTTGAGGTAAAAACTGTTTGATGGGCAAAATTAGTTTTTGATACAGCCCGTAAGATTTATCTGTGAAATACGCAGCACCTTCGATGCTTTTCATACTGGTTCTGAATGTATCAACCCAACCATTGAGTAGAAAATCGTTTTTGACGGTTTTAAGTTGGGTATTAAATGGGTTAATGAATAAGATATAAATGCTGCTATCGCCCACAAAATATTCTATCAACGATTGATTGGAATTTAACAGTAAGCGCAACGAGTCGATATTAATGGGTGTACGATTCAAACGCAACTTAAAGTAATCGGGGTAATTTTGTTTTATTGTTTGTGTCCAATTTTCTTTTTCGCGTTTTAAATCGATGAGTTCTTTTTCGCTAATTTTTCTGCCTACGGAATCTTTTGCATTTTTTTCTTGATTAAAGAGTCTAATTTCGGTGTCGGTAATTTTTTTATTGATATTTTTTTCTTGCTCTAAAATTATTGAAGGCACTTTAAAATATTGTTCTGCTTTGGTGGCATTCACAGCTTGTAATAAAGTCATTGCCTTCGACCTTTCCATTAAAGCAAAAGTTTCATTTAAAGCACTAATGTTTTTTTCGGCTTCATATTTTAGTTGGGTCAATCGCAATGCGCGCTCATAAATGGGCAAAATAGCCGTTTGCAAATTTTCTTTCGATGCTTGAATATTGGCTTGCTCAATTAATTTATCTGCCAATAAAAGTGATGTACTAATTAATTCATTGGCTTTAGATAAATAATCCGATTTTTGGTTTTTTTCAAAAATAGCTTGCAATATTTCTGCTCGAACAAGAAGCACTTCAATTAAAAGTCGCCCTTTTGCAATTGAGTAAGGCTTAAACCTCATTGGAGGATTTAAATTATTATTTTGAACAAAAGGCAACAAAGAAGAGTCTGAATACAATAAAGCTATATTGTGTTCACCTTTTAAGCGCAGCGTATTTCCATATTCTTTATAATTACTAATGTTGTCGATGCCCACTTTGTTGTTGTGTTCAATCGCTTTTTTTAACGCCGTTTCAGCCAAATCATATTCTTTTTTCGAAGTATGAATTTGACCAATGAGGTTATATGTTTTAGCGATATCTAAGTTTTTTATTTGGGTTGAATCTTTTGCAATGAGGTGGGTTTTAATATCTAAAGCTTTAGTCGCTTTTGCTAAAGCCATATCGTATCTCTTTTCTCTCCACAAATTAGTAGCTACATTTTGATATAATTTTGTAGCATCAGCTAAGGTTTTAGTCGGTGCAGATGGGAAGGCTTCAAAAATCGAAATCCCTTTTTCTAAATATTTTATAGCTGATTCACGATCTGAAAGACTTTCGTAAACGGCACCATAATTTATACACTGCTTTATGTAAAAATTTTTATCAGTATCGAGTTTAGCAATATAATTTAATTCGGATTGCTTAAGATATTCAATAGCTTTGGCGGGCTCTCCCATACTTTGATAGTCTATGCCAATTTCCATTAATTTTCTGGAAATTCGATTTGTATTGTCTTTTTGATTTTGCAAAAAAGCCAAACCTTTATTATCCGCTTCTAATAATTTTTCATCATCTTTTATACTCACATAAAAGTCAGCTAATCGGTTATACAAAGCTATTTGTGGGTTGCTATTTGTGCCGAATCGATTTGCTATAATACCTTCTGCCTTATTAAAGTGGTTCTGAGCAGTAATCTCGTTTTTAAGCTTAGTTTCTATGCAAAATAATTCGAAAAAGCACATTGCGTATTTTGAAACCGAAAGCGAATCTAAAATGCTTGGATTGTTTTTAGACTCATAATTATTGATGGCTTGATTGTAAATTATTTTGGCACTATCTAACTTGTTGGCATTAAAATATTTTCCAGCAATGGCAATCTGCTTGTAAAAAACAGCTGTATCGAGTTGTTGCGAAAATGCAATGAAAGCATAATTCATCGCAAAAAGAAAATAAATGAGTCTGCTCATAATAGTGTAATGTTGAGGCTAAATTAGAAATATAAATTATAATTTAGCATTTTCAAGCTCAAAATTTTGCATTTCAAGCCACAGTATTATATTTGTTGAGGCGTTTTACAGTTCGAATGCCATTCAAACTAAAAAAATGTCAATTTTTTTTTTGAGATTTCAGAGTACCAAACTTCATCTAAATGCACTAATCAATGTTCTTCACAACAACTTACAATAACGAAAAGCTCATTGCTATGCTAAAAAGCCATAGCGAAGCCGAGCGCAATGTGGCAATAAAATATTTTTACACTGATAAAAATTTACGTGCTACAGTTAAAAATTTAGTTTTAATGCAAGGTGGTGACGAATCGGATTCGGATGATGTTTTTCAAGAATGTCTCATTTTATTGGACAATAACGTTCGTAACAACAATTTCAAAGGGCAAAGCACATTGAGGACGTATTTTGTGAGTATGTGTAAATGGAAATGGTATTCGATGAAACGCAGTACACGGCGTGTTGTTTTGATGGACGATAATTCAAACATGGACAGCGATTTGATGGAATCACCCGAAGTTTTGATGCTCAGTGAAGAAAAAAAATCGATTGTATTAAGTTTATTAGAAAAATTGGAAGATAAATGTCGCCAAATTTTAGAACTGTATCAGCTAGATTATTCGATGGATGAAATTGCAGAGCAGGTTGGATTTTTAAATGTTCAATCGGCTAAAAACGCGGCTGCGAATTGCCGTAAAAAATTTAGGAGTTTACTCGAAACAAATGTGGAATTGATGGCAACACTCAAAACATTTTAAATACATTTGAACAATGGAAAATTATTTCGATAAAATTGAGGATTTCATTAAAGGCAAATTATTGCCTGCTGAAAAAATATTATTCGAAAAGCAACTGCTTACCAATTCTGATTTGGCTCGCGAATTAGAATTGAAAAAATTAGAGTCGGCTTCTTACGAATTATTGATTGAAAAAAAGCTTAAAAATAAATTTTCTGAATGGGATTTAGAGCGTAAAGCCGAAAAAAAACCTACATTCTTTCAATTAAATCCTGTGCGATGGGCAGTTGCTGCAAGTGTAACACTTTTGGTTGGATTATTTATTTGGAAAAACAATAAGCCTATTGAACAACAAAATAATGTTTTAGTTAAAAGAGATTCAGTGACCATTCAACCTCAAAAATCTACAATAGATACAAGTGTTCAAACGAAAATAGCTATACAAAGACCTTTTGAAAAGGGGGAACAAAATACTCAGAAAAATCCTGCTCCAAAAACTGAAGCAGCTCATCAAATCCAACCCAAAAATTTGCCTGAAGTAGTAGAGAAGAATGATACCTATACTGCAATTGTAGAAGAATTTGCCTCGCCACCCGATTTTGATGCTTCTATTCGAGGCGCTTCAAGAGGTTCAGAGCAAGATTCCATATTTAATAAAGCGACCAAATTTTTAGCATCTGAGCAATTTGCTAAAGCAATTCCAATTTTGCTAACATTTCAGAACGATAACGAGGCAAAATTTTATCTCGGTTACGCCTATTTTAAAACCAGAAGTTTAGAAAAAGCCTTACCAATATTCGAAACACTCTCAAAAAATAAAAATTTTGATTTAGCAGAATCAGCTGAGTGGTATTTGGCTTTGACACAATTAGAAAGAGGTAATAGAGATATGGCATTCCAGTCACTGAATAATATGGCTAATGATTCAGAACACACTTTCAATAAACGAAGTATAGAATTGTTGAAAAAACTGGAAAAATACTAATATCGTAATTCGTAATTATTGAGTTCAATTTTCCAATGCAACAATTTGTAAAATACTTCTCGCGAGGTGTAACAAATTTAATTACTTTTATAGCATTCAAGGTTCTCTGACGTCGTGTTAGAATTTGTATGTGCGGATATTTCAAAATACTTCTTACATCATCTTCATTTATTTCCTACTCACCTCCCCAAATTCTGCCTCAAATAAACCTGCATAATACGTTTCAAAAATTCATTGGCGTTGACATAAACGCCAATTTCTGCATTGGGTGTTTTGGTTTTATCAATATGCGTATAACCTTTATCATCCACTTCAACAAAAACCTTTTCGGTTTTAAATAATTCGGGATACAAAGCCATACCGATCGCTGCGGGATCGAACAAAGTGGGTGTATCTGTTGACCATAAAGTAGTGAGGGCGCACAAAGCATTGGTTAATGGACTTTGCCGATACAAAAGTATTTCACGATGGACTTTATCCCATTTCAAAAACGCAGTTACATCTAAACCCGCATACACAATATTAGCTCCTGAATTTACAAACTTTTTGGAAGCATCTATATCTACTTTTACATTCCATTCGGCATCAATACTTGGGCTGCCGTTGTAACCAATGTAAAACGAGCCAAACATAGCAATAATTTTTTTTGCT
>JAYWBA010000093.1:0-2094 GCA_043781915.1 Saprospiraceae bacterium | reverse complement strand
TTAAAATCAAAGTCAATGAGACTTCTATTTTTCAAAGCAAAATTCTTTTTTTGTAGCTTGCTGTTTTTTACTGCGCCCCTTTTTTCTCAAAATGCGCCCTACGCTTGTTCGAGTCTTAGGTTTTAGAAGCGAAGCGACTAAAACCGAGACTCGAACGGGGTATTTTCGGGTCTCTGACCCGCACTAAAAAACAGAAAAACGCTCAAAATTATTAAGACAGAAGAAAAAAACAATTCAATAGTTTAACTTTGTAACAATAACAAAGTTAAACTATGAGTAGATATAAAATTAGAGAGCAACAAGGATTAAACTATTTAACACTGACGGTTGTAGGATGGATTGATATTTTCAGTCGGCAACGTTATCGCGATATTCTTTTAGAAAGTTTGCGCTATTGTCGCGAACAAAAAGGCTTGCACGTTGTAGGCTGGGTGATAATGTCGAACCACTTGCATCTCATTGTTTTCACAGAGACATTAGAATTGAGCCATGTATTACGTGATTTTAAAAAATTTACAGCTTTTAAAATTTTAGAAAGCATCAATAATGAACCAGAAAGCAGACGTGAGTGGTTGATGTATATGTTTAAATATTTCGCTGCAGTTAATCCGAACAATCGCAATTTCCAATTTTGGCAACAAGATAATCATCCCATAGAGCTTTGGTCGCTACCCGTTATTTGGCAAAAATTAAACTACATTCATGATAATCCAGTTCGAGCAGGCATCGTTTCAGATCAGACACATTATTTGTATAGCAGTGCTATAGATTATTATTGCGGCAGAAATGGTTTATTAGAAATTGATTTAATGGAGCCGATTGGTCCGATGTTGCCGAGTGGATATTATTTTTAGAGGATGATGTTTTAAAAATGAATCCGTAAATTAGTGCGGGTCAGAGACCCGAAAATATAGCGTTCAAGTCTCGATTTTAGCCGCTTCGCTGCTAAAACCTAAGACTTGAACGAGCGGGGTATACTTTAGCAAAAGAGTTATTAGGTGTGGTGAAATTGGATTATGAGCCACAAAAACAGCGAGAGGCGATTGGAAGGTCATTAGTTTTTATGATTAACAACAGGGATAGTAAATTTAGAAATTCTGAGGAATACAAAAAAGCAGTTAATTTCTTGGAAAATACTTACGGGAAATCGAACACTGACAATTTTTTAAATAAACTATATGGTAAGAAAAAAAAGTAAAAAATTATTAAAAAATATTTATGAATAAATTTATTAAGGTAAGTTTGCTAATTGTCACTCCTTTTTTATTGCTTTATTTTTATAAAAGAGTGGTATGTTTTTTCAGTGATAAAGTAGATTCTTTTGATATGATATGCTCAGTTGAATGGCATTTAGGTCTAATTATTTGTATTCTATTCAGTACGTTTTCTTTATATGAGATTGTATTTGAAAATTCTGTGAATATTTTGAATAAATGGCTTATAATTTTGGTTATGTACATATTTTTAGAAGGAATAAGTTATTTTCCATTGATGATAGTATCGTTTGTGAATATTAAAAGTAGTAGTTTTTTACATTTTTTGCCGATACTTTTTTCATTAGATTTATTAAATAAAAGAATGGAGAAAGTTAAATAGAAATTTAAAAAGTAAAACTACGTAAAATTTTTACTAAAGTTTTGCAAAATGTTCATTGACATCGAGAGAAAAAACATAAAAAAGTGCAAAAGTAAAATGGCTTATGTACAGTGCAACGTGCGTGGGTTTTAAAAATTAAACCCACGCAGTGTTTGCTTTAATCAAAACCCGAACAATTATATTTACGATAAGTTGAGCAACATGGTGGCCGACAATAAACAGCAGATGCAAGTCAGTTGGTCGCCTTATGGAAAAATACTTACAAACACCAAAGCAGGTGGTGCGAACCTAACTTTTGGTTATAACGCCATGCAGCAAAGAGTGCTCAAACGGGTTGTTTTAGCGGGCGATACCACGCGCACCTACTACATCAGAGATGCGCAAGGAAATACAATGGGGGTTTACACGCGGCACAATGACAGTGTGAGTTGGCGTGAGCAGTATATTTTTGGTTCAAGCCGTTTGGGTTTGTATAGGGCAGATACTTTAGTGAATAAA
>JAYWBA010000092.1:0-16182 GCA_043781915.1 Saprospiraceae bacterium | reverse complement strand
TTCAAAATAGTACATCGTACAAAATTAATCATTTTACAGATAATAAACGTAGTTTTTGCTGTATGAAAAATCTAATATTAATTCGCCATGCGAATGCGGAGCATTTTGCGCCGAACGGTCAGGGCGATTTTTATCGTATTCTATCTGAAAAAGGCATTAGAGAGGCACATGCAATGGCGCATAAGCTTGTTGGGAAAGTTCCCAAACCAAATGTAATTTTATGCAGCTCTGCCTCACGTGCTATGCAAACGGCTGAAATTTTCAGGAAAAATTTCTTTAATGATATAGAAATTCAGCAAGAAAAAATGATTTATATTTCATCTGCTGAAGAAATTATTGATTTAATAAAACTGTCTGGAGATACATCAGAAACGGTGTGGCTTTTTGGGCATAATCCAACTATTTCTGAAATTGTCTTTTCTTTATCGCCAGATTTTAATAAGGACATGGCAACCTGTAGTGTTGTCTGGTTAAAATTTAGTTCTTCATCGATAATTGAAAGTTGCTCGTTGTTCGTTGCTGAGTAGAGACGTTGTTCGTTTAAGCGCGCGCAAACGAAAAACGCACAACTTTCAACGAATAACTAAATTCATCTTTTCTCTATCAAACTCTCCTTCATTATTCGCCAACCAAATTGTAGCTACCCCATTGCCAATAAAATTAGTGATAGCGCGCGCTTCAGACATAAATCTATCAACGCCGAGCAATAAAGCTAACCCTTCTATAGGAATAACTTTTACAGCAGTTAAAGTTGATGCTAAAACAATAAATCCCGAACCTGTTACGCCGGCTGCACCTTTCGATGTCACCATCAAAATACCGATGATTGTTAACATTTGAGATAAATCGAGATGAACGTTAAAAACTTGCGCTAAAAATATCACTGACATAGAAAGATAAATGGTCGTTCCATCGAGATTAAATGAATAACCTGTTGGAACTACCAGACCGACAACCGATTTTGAACAGCCCATAAGTTCCAATTTTTCCATTAAATTGGGCAAAGCCGCTTCTGAACTCGATGTACCCAAAACAATCAATAATTCTTCTTTGATGTAGCCCAAAAATTTAAAAACGCTGATTTTGTACATTCTTAAAATCGCCCACAGAACTATACAGACAAATATTGCCATAGTAATGTATACTGTTCCCATGAGTTTTGCCAAAGGCAGTAATGTTTTTATACCAAATTTTCCAATGGTATACGCCATGCCGCCGAATGCACCAATGGGTGCGAATTTCATGACATAATGCAAACCTTTGAATAAATATTTCGAAGCAATTTGCAATTTCTCCATTATTATTTGCCTACCGCCATATTTAGATAGGATAATTCCGAAAATAATGGCGGCAATTAAAACTTGGAGCGTTGAATTATCTTGCAAGAATTTAAGCCAACTGAAACTGGCAGCGCTTTGGGTGTATTTTGAAATATCACCTTTCACACCCTCAGTCGTAACGCCTTCACCGGGTTTAATAATATTGGCGACGAAAACACCAATGAGCAAAGCAAAAGTTGTAACGACCTCGAAATACAAAAGCGCTTTGGCGCCGAGTTTGCCCACTTTTTTCAGATCACCCATTTGAACAATCCCCAGCGTAATTGTCAAAAATATGATGGGGTTGATAAACAACTTTACAGTAGAAATGAAAAGTCCCCCGAAAAACTCGCTGAGCGTTTTACCCACTTTGAGTTCTTGCCCCATAAAATTGGTTTTCCAATCTTCAGCTAAAATTTGTTTTAGCGCAATTTCTGGTGCAAAATGACCGAGTAAAATACCACAAACTATGGCAGTGAGTACCCAAAAAGTAAGATTAGTAAAAAGTCTTTTCATAAAAAATTAGTTGTTCGTTTTACGGACAATAGCATTGCTTTGTCTCAAATATAATTTTTACGTTTGTAGCGTTTTACTCGCATCAATTTTAAACCACATCAATCCGCCTAGAATGACTAAAAAGCCAATCATTTGCGTTGGAATTTCCCAACTATTGGTGGCAGTCATAACATAACCAAAACTTGCTGCCATTATGGAAGAACCAATATGACCGAACATACTCATCGTTCCTGAAATGACACCTGAGCTTTTGCCCCCAATATCGGAAGCGACTGACCATGCTACGGGCAGTGTAAAATCTTTAAAAGCCAAACCAAGTGATAAAAATATGATGGCAGTGCCATTATCTTTAATATTGGTCGCGATTAAAATGCAAATACCTGCTAAAATTAATCCCGCCATACCGACTGAACGCCGCCCCCATTTCAATCCCCATTTTTTGACCAAATAGTCGCTCGCAAATCCGCCGATGAGACAACCCACCATGCCGAGAATAAATGGCAGTGATGTCATGTATGCAATTTGATCTTTCGGAATGCCGCGCCCTTTGCTTAAATATTTTGGCAACCACGACATATAAAAATAAGCACCAAACATCAAGAAAAAATACATGGCACTCAGAGACCATAAATTTGTGTTCGATAGAATAGTTTTCCAAGAAAGCGTTCCGTGTGATGCCTTTTTAATACTTCTATTCTCTTCAATCAATTTTACTTCTTCGGGTTTGATGTTAGGCATATCACGCGGCTCATCTCTAAAAAAATAATACCATAACAATGTCCATAAAACGCCAATGCCGCCAAAAACATAAAACACCATGCGCCAATCGTAGGCTTTCATGATGGGTAAAATGAAAAATGGTGCGAGCGAACCACCCAAACGTGTACACATCCAAACAACTGATTGTGCCCGAGCGCGTTCCGAAGTCGGAAACCAGCGCGAAATGGCAACTGTAGCGTTGGGGAAAGCGCCCGATTCACCTGCACCAAATAAAAAGCGCACAACGAATAACATCAGAAATGATGTCGAAAATCCCGTAAATACCGTAAACATCGACCACACAATGACAATCCGAATGAGTGTACTTTTCGGTCCGAATTTATCTCCCATCCAACCTGTTGGAATATCGAACAAACCATACGCCACTGTAAAAGCGAATAGCACCCAACCAAATTCTGTTTCGGTGAGGTGTAAATCTTTGGTGACTGCATCGCCAGTTAAACCCATCGCGGTCCTATCGAGGTAAGTGATGACTGAAAAAATGCCCAGCACCCCTAAAACTTGGAAGCGTTTGTTGGTGACAAAATCAGTAATTTTTTGTAATATGGTCATTGCTTAAAATTTGTTTTTCGATTATAAAATGTAACTATTAAGCTAAAGCTAAATGTTAATCAGTTTCCAGCAGTTTCCAGCAGAAATTTTCGCAGAATTTCGCTAAAATTTAAACATAAATATAAATTTCTGCGAAATTCCGTGAAATTAAACTGCGTAAGTAGTTACAATAAAATTTATTTTTCGTTTTGTTTTGTATTTACGAATTATGGCAAAATAATCAAGAGCCGTAATTCGTAATTATTTATAGACACTTCCGCTCATTATTTTTCTAACTGTTCTGACCGATCCCGCTTTTTTGACATTGATTTTATCGCCCACTTTTTCAAGTTCTATATTAATTTCAATCACTCCCGCAGGATGTTCGATAATAATGAGTTCAGTGTCTTTTCCATTCGTTATTCCGACATCTGAAGCTACTGAGCCTTTAATTTTTAGCGCCGTTGCAACACAAATAGCACCTGTAACAGCATGGGAAGGATGCAAAGTGTGTGGCGTTAAGTAGCGAGAAGTAATATTACCCTTCGCGCGCGGTTTTGATAAAATGCCCACTTTAGGTAGCACACTATTTTTAACATCACCTAAACCCATGCGCTCGCCGGCTTCAAGACGAATGCTCTCAATGCGTTTCATCAAATCTTTGTGTTTTTCAAAGAATTCGAGCTGTTCTGTGCCATCCATTCCTAAGTCGCTCGCTTTTATTAAAACCATCGTTGAACCTGCATCCAAAAGCGTGACATCAATACCTTGAATTTGCTCGCGAATTTTACCCGTCGGCATAAGTTTTCCTGTTTTACCACCCACCTGATCGAATAAATTCAGAACAACAGGTGCAGCAGTGCCTGGAACGCCATCAATTCTAAAATTACCGTTGTATTCCACTACGCCATTCGGCGTTTGTACTACTTCTTCGATGATTGATTTAGTGTTGATATTATAAACCATTACTTTTGTTTCGGGTCTCGTCACTTTTACCCAACCTTTTTCAATCGCAAACGGGCCAACACCTGCCATCATATTGCCACAAGGTGGTGTTGTATCAACTATCGGGTTTTCAATATCAATTTGTGCGAATAGGTAATCGACATCAATGCCTTTTCGTTTTGAAGGTTGCGCCATCACGACTTTACTAGTTACCGTCACTGTTCCACCCAAACCATCAATTTGTTTGGCATCGGGCGAACCCATCACTTTTAAAAGGATGGCATTCCGCTCGGCGACATCGGTTGGCAAATCGCGCATATCAAAAAAAGGTCCTTTCGAAGTGCCGCCGCGCATAAATGTGCAAGGTATTTCGTTGGCATTGCGTTTTTGCAGGGACAGGTCGCGATCTGTCCCTACAGATTGTGTTGTTTTACAAGATGTAGCGAAAAAAACAATCGCAAATAAAAATGTTAAATATCGCATTTTAGTTTGATAAATCATTTTCCAAAGTTTAGATGTTAGAATCAGCCGCAGAATAACCGGCGGCACGGCCAAAAACAGCACCAGAAGTTAATCCCGAACCGCCCGGATAACCATAAAAAAAGACACCACCTACAATTTCACCGCAAGCAAACAAACCTTTAATGGGTTTATTGTCTTTATCCAAAACTTCACCTTGCGTGTTCACGTTTAAACCGCCGTAAGTAAAAGTAATTCCGCCCGTCACTGGATATGCTTTAAATGGCGGCGTATCTAAAACATTTGCCCAATTCGATTTAGGTAAAGTCAAACCTTTTGTATTTTTTCCATCTTTAATTGTTGGGTCAAATTGTACCTCCAAATTTACAGAATTATTATAAGCTTTTAAAGTTTTCAGCGCTTTTTCTGCATTTATACCTTCAAGCTGCGAAATTAAATCTTCTAATGTATCGGCTGTATAAACAGTTGCATCGTGGGTTTTGTATTCGCTGTACAAGAGATGATCGACTTTGGCATCAAAAATTTGAAACGCTAAGTTGTTAGGTTGTTCTAAAACCGCTTTACCAAATTGCGCATACGTATAATTTCTAAAATCTTTTCCCTCATCAACAAATCGTTCACCATTGATATTGAGCATCACTCCAAATAAATAGCTAATTTTACGGTAATGCTTGCGTTCAATAAACGGAATGTTCAAATTACCGTATTCGGGCATATTAGCATCCATCGGTGTTGCATGGCAGCCTCCGAAAAAACCATTGAGTGCTGCTCCAACATTTGTCGCCATTTCCAAACCGTGTCCTGAATTGTGCCGCGTGCCGCGAACGCGCGCATTTGCCCAAACATCGCCGAGATATTTAACGCGCAAATCTTTATTCGCTTCGAAACCACCGCAGGCGAGGATAACTGAATTAGTTGTCAGTTGACAGTTGTCAGTTGACAGTTCGCGATATGAGACAGTCAACTGACAACTGTCAACTGTCAACTGATAAACATTGCACCCATATTTTATTTTACCCCCCAATCTCAGAAATTCTTCTAATTCAGCGTGAACCAAACCATCACCTTCGCCTTCTGCTTCCAAACTCAATCCACCCCAAAAAATATACTTTCCATCTTTTTTAAAAGTTTGGCGCGAATAAATAGGGTCGAATTTAACATTATGCGAAGCAAGCCATTGTATCGTCGTTAAACTTTGTTCAACCAGATAATTTTGAAGCTCGTTTATGGGTTGGACTTCATTAAAATATTTTAAATCCGACAGGAATTTTTCCTTTGTATAAGATCCAAAATCAGAAACCTCCAAACGCTCATCGTTAGGGTTTTTCAAAAGTGGTTTCAAATCTTCAAACGAATCGTATGCAAAACGCATAGCTCCTGCGGTATATCTGCTATTGCCATGCGCTTCATCTTTTTGCGCTTTTTCGAGCATAAGAACCTCGGCGCCGCGCTCTAAGGCAGCAATTCCAGCACACAATGCAGCATTTCCACTTCCAATAATAATTATCATATACTAATTTCACTGCGACCTCTGCGATTCCTCTGCGACTCAGCGTTAAGATTATAGTTTTAACGCAGAGTCGCTGAGGAATCGCAAAGATCGTAGGGTGTTTATAAAAAATTATACAGCATTTTCAAAAGAACAACGCTCACAATTACTGCAAATATCAATTTCTGCGTTCGCGGTTTAACCGAGTGGGCTGCTTTAACGCCAAAAGGAGCGGTAATCATTGAACCCACAATAACTGGAATCGAAATACCAAAATTTAAATATCCCAACTGATTCGGGGGGATTGGCAAAATATGAGGTTTTCCAAAAAAATAAAAAACAGAAATGGTTGTTGCCAATAAAGGAACTACACAAACTGCAATGGAATGCGCTTTCTTCATCGGCAAACCTAAGAATTCAGTAAATAACGGTATCATAATAATACTGCCACCCAAGCCCGAAAAAGCGGTTAAAGTACCTGTTACAAAACCAACTCCTAATAGTTGATAGTTGTTAGTTGATAGTTGATAGTCTTCGACTTTTGTGTTCTTTTGTGGTAAAAAAAAACGCAATAACATCAGAGCCAAAATCGTAGCAAAAACAACATCAAAAGTTCTTTTATCGTACCAGTCGCCCGATTTAATAAGCAGCGATATAGAAAACGCCATGAAAACACCCGTTGATGCGGTCAACAATACCTCCTTCAAAAAAAAATTACCTACCTTGTATTGCTTCCACGCCACTGCAGAACCTGTAAAAACCAAAATCAACAAAGCATTAGCAACAACTGCACGTGTTAAATCCGCCCCCTGAAATCCTAATTGTGCCAGCAAATAGCCAAATATGGGAATATACAGCACGTTACCACCAATACCCACCATGCCGAATAGAAATCCGCCGAAACAACCGAGAATGAAAAGTAAAACCATAATGGTTAATGAATTAATGGTTAATGGCTTTGAGAGAAAAATTAACCATTATTAAATTAACCATTAAAAGTTTATCGTCAACGTGCTATAATAATACGCGCCATTAAATCCGAACTGATTCGCATTGCGCGTATATGGTACCTGACCATTCGTATAAGAAGCATAATTCGAATAAACTTTATCAGGATAAACGTCGGTGATATTATTACCACCGACCGTTAATCCGACATATTTATTGAAATTGTAACTTACCGAAAGATCGAATAAATTCTTACCTGCAAAAGTTTGAGCGCGATGCGGAATACCTGTCGGTTTTTCCCACGCAGTGACTTCACCAAAATAGGTGCTACGCACATTCAAACTTAAATTTTTGTACTGATAACCGAGTGAAATTAAAACCTTTGTGTGCGGTTGGCTCGTTTCGATTAAGCCCCGACTGACGGTATCAATCAATAAAATAGGTGCTGTTGTACCCGCTTGAAATAAAGCCGGTGTGGCAATAACATCTGTAATTTGCGTTTTATTGATTGTGAAAGCCAAACTACCTGTAAAACGACTATTGTCGCTTAACTGATTTTTGTAACTCGCCACTAAATCAACACCTTGTGTTTGTGTTCCAATGGCATTCGTAAAGAATGTCACTTGCTGAACGCCCGCAAAAAGCGTTTTCAAAGCTACAATATCTTTTGTATTGAAGTTTTCAGTGATGATGATACGGTCACTGATATTTATCTGATAAGCATCGACGGTGAATAAAAAATTATTGCCCGCTTTAGCTGTTACGCCTAAATTATAATTCCACGATGTTTCGGGTTTTGGATCATCGATGCCAATTTGTTTCAATTTCGGCTCATCGCTCGGTAATTGTTTTGTACTCGAAAGCACACCCGCTTGAACAGTTGAAGTTGTAGCCGCGCTCGCAATTTGTTGTAATAGTGGCGCACGGAAACCGCGATTGATAGACCCACGAATAGAGATATTATCCGTTAATTTTAAACGTGTTGCCAATTTGCCCGATACATTTGAGCCAAAATCAGAATAATTTTCGTAGCGTAAAGCAGCAGCCACTAAGAATTTATCCGTAATATCGCTCTCCACATCTACATAAACACCTACATTCGAACGACTTTTATCTGTTGCATCAGCTTGAGCGATACCGACACGACCTTGCGAGCCTGGCGTTTTACTTTTGCTTGCCGCCAACGGACCGACAGAAGAAGCCGCATCATCGCCTGGCGTAAGTGTAAAATTATCAATTCTATATTGCGCACCAAGTGCTAAGTTAAATGATTTAGTACCTCCGAAATTTTTAATACTTTTCGATAAGTTAGCTTCTGTCAAACTCTGACCAAACCCAACTCTACCTGCATAAAAATCGGTAGGAGAATTAGCACCCAACGATGCATTCGCAGAACCATTCGCATACTGGTCTAAATAATTTTTACCATAACCCGTACTGAAATCCATGTTCCAGCCATCCACAACTTTGCGTTTAAACCCAACTAAAGCTGAATAATCGACCGAAGTACCCGGTAATTTAGGCGCGTATCCATCAGGATATAATTCAGGATCAGAAGTCGCACTACTTGGTAAAGCCGTGCGCAAGAAAGCGCCCGCAAAAACTTGTTTGTTCGAAAAATTACCAAACGAATAAATCGACCAACCACCGTCTAAATCGTAACCAAAATTATAAAATGCTTGACCCGATTTCATCGGATTACTACCATACGACGACACGTGAAATGAACCATACGTTCCATCACCCCAGTATTTTCTAGATAATAATGTCGCTTGATCCGTCGCAGCTACGTTGGTATAAACACCAGTATATGTGCCTCCCGCTACTGGTTGCGGATTGTATGGATCAGAACGATCAGACCCATTCACATCCTGATAGCTGCCAGTTAAATTTAAATATCCTTTTTTACCCAGCGCAAAACCATAGTTCAAGCCAGCAGTATATCCGCCGCCATCACCTTTTGATGTCGCACCATATTGAATTTGCGCCGTGCCTTTACCCACCGATTTTTTCAAAACCAAATTCGCAATACCTGCTATCGCATCCGAGCCATATTGTGCTGCTGCACCATCACGTAAAATTTCAATACGCTCGAGTGCCAATGATGGTACCGCGTTTAAATCAGTCACAACTGTGCCTTTGCCCACCGTAACATTTGTTTGTATAGCAGCAAATTGGTGATAGCGTTTGCCATCAATGAGTACCAACATTTGATCGGGTGCCAAACCCTTTAATGATGCAGGGTCAGCATAGTTGGCAATACCGTTAATACCGTTTTTAGTAGAATTGAACGAAGGTGATGTGTATTGAACCTGTTGCCCAAGTTCTACTTGACCAGTTGCTTGAAGTTCTTTAGCATTTAAAACATCGACTGGCACAGGACGCTCAACATCAGTGCGCGGTTTACCCCGAGAACCAATAACTGATACTGTTACCAGTTCAGAAGTCGTAGATTCCATTGAGATTGACATATTGACATCTTTCCCTACTGTAATTTCTTTATTTTTGAATCCAACAAAAGATAGTACTAAAATATCTCCTTCTTTGGCGTCGAGCGAAAACTTACCATCTACATCCGTCACAGCACCTTTATTAGTGCCTTTAATAAGTACACTTACACCAATAAGTCCTTCACCTTTTTCGTCGGTAATTTTTCCAGTAATGGAAAGCTCTGAGCTATGAGCTTTGAGCTTTGAGCTGCCATTCGCGAGCAGAAGCTCATTGCTCAAAGCTAATGGCTCATGGCTGTTTCTTGAAACAGCTATCATATTACTTATCTGTTTAAATTGCAAATTAGTCTGCACTTCAATCATTGTTAAAATATGATCCAAAGTGTAATTACCTTCTGCAATATTGACAGTTGGAGTTTGGCCTAATTTAGCTTCGTTGAAAACAAATCTAACGCCAATTGTGCGTTCAATTTTCGAAAAAACATCTGAAATAATAGCTTGATTAAACCCCAAGCGATAAGTTGTTTGCACCTTCTGAACTTCAAACTTATTATTAAACCCAATACTTGCTTCAGCTTGGGCTTTAATAATTAAAGGGCAAATGGCAAAAGGCAAATAGCAAAAGACAAAAAGCGAAAACTTAATTAGTGTTTTTGTTTTGTTTAACATACATTTTTATTTAAAGAATAGTTTGACTGAAAAGCTTCGAGCCTTGAGCTATGAGCTTTGAGCTTTTCTCGTATATTAATTCGCGAGATGGCTCACCGCTCATGGCTCATTGCTCATGGCTTATTATTACTTGTTTATTTTGAATTTTATATTTAAAATCGTTTGAAAAAGCCAGAATTTCCATAATATCTGAAAGTGGCAGGTTGGTGTCGAAAGTACCTGTAATATTATAATTTTCAAGTTCTTGATTTACCCCTTTGAATTGTACTTCATAACTTTCTGACAGCTTTTTAAACACCTCTCCCAATTTCATTTTTTCGACAGAAAGTACTTTTAGATGTTGCCAGTTAACAATTTGGTTTGGCAACTTTTCAATTTCTGAAAAAACTTTTCTTTCAGAATCAAATTCAATTTGAGTACCTTGAGAAAGAATTAAAGTGTTTCCTATGGAAGATTCATATTCGACTTTAATTTTTCCTTCTAAAAGTGAAATTTGCCCCAATTTTTGAGTTGATTTGCTCCGAGCTACGAAAACAGTACCAAGGGCAGTTGTTAGGACATCGTCCGTCTTTACAATAAATGGCCGTTTAGAATCGTGTGCTACTTCAAATTTCGCTTCACCAGTTAAATATACAAGGCGTTTAAATTTCCCGAAATCTGTAGCTAATTTTAATTCACTACCTACTTTGAGTTGTACTTTTGTACCATCAGTTAATTTAAAAAACCGAACTAAAGTACGTTTTAAAGGTTCATCTGTATTGGTGTTGAGTGATGAGTGATGAGTGATGAGTTGCTCTTGTTTCTTATTTCTCATCACTAATAACTCATAACTCATAACTGTAAAGCCAATAACCAAAACCGCCGCCACTGCATATTTCAAAATATTTTCAAATGGGCGGTAGGGGCTTATTACAATACGCCTTTGCGCTACATCAGTAACTTTTTTATCTAAAATTTTCCTAACCTTTGAATAACGCTCATTTAAAGAAATTTTGTCCCATTTAAGCGAAAGCTTATCGAGCAAACTAAATGCTTCTAAAACTAATTCTTTTCTCTCTGTATTCTCTTCACACCAATCTTCCCAATCTAAAACGTCTTTTTCGTTTTTTTGGCAATAAAAATTAAAGAACGACTCATCGAGCAATAATTCTTCCAGCGAATATGAATTTTTGAAAATCATTTTTTTAGAATTGTGTAGACAATGGCACCGCCTTGTCACAACATTTGTAAACTAACTATTTGTAAGAGGAAAACAGTTGGATAAATCTTCCTAATTCTTACTAAAAAGATTAATAAAATTGAGAAATAATTTATTTACCCAGAATAATACGCAATCGTTTAAGAGCCTCGTGAATTGTTTTGTAGATAGAATCGGTTTGTAATTGTGTTTTATTTGTAATTTCAGAATAACTCATTTCTTCAAAATACCTTAGAACAATAAGCTCTTTTTGGCGAGGTGTTAATTCTTCGAGTGCTTTTGCTAAGAGTTGACGCTTTTGATCTCTATTTTCTTGTGAAATTAAAACTTCCTCATAAGCATCAACAGATAAAATGACATCATTATCAAAGTTTTCTTCTGAGCCTGAAACGAATGATTTTGGTGCTGCTTTTGATACTCTTTTTATAAATGCACTCTTCAAATAACCTTCAAATGACTCTATCTCGCCAAGAGTTTGTCTATATTTCCAAACGTCAATAAAGACTGATTGAATCGCTTCTTCAATGGTATCCATCTTATATCCCCGTTTTAGACCAACTCGAACTAAACGATTATAAAAAGTAGTAAATAAATAATTCAAAGCAGCCTCATCATCGTTTCGAAGGGCTTTCAATATAATAATATCGATACCAGAATTATTTTGATAAAAAGACATTGGCAAATGTAGTGATATGTTTTAAAAATGTTGAAACCTTTGATTTTTGAGGTTATTCTTACCAAATAACTAAAAAAGTTTTTCGATTGAAAAATTAATTTTAAAAGGTAATTTGCTGATAATTTAAATTATAAATAATGCAAAGTTAGAAAATTATAAATAAAAATTCAAACAATATATTTATTTACAAATTTTATTCTGAAACACAATAATTAAAAATATTATGTTATAAAAATTAATTTTAAAATAACTCATTTTTTTCTTGCAAATATCAAAAATATTTGTACTTTTGTAATTCATTTCGTTTTTAAAAAAATATATCGGTCTTACAAACAAATTACTTTTGAAACTATGAGAGAATACCATTTTTCGATTTGTTTGTAGGGGCATATTTTTTTGCCACCTGTTGAATTCATTTTTTTCGGAAAACCAAAGCTTTAAAAGTCCAGATTTTTAGCAGAGTGATTGATTACTCTGAGTAGATTTTTTGCATAAAAATACGTAAATAACAGCATTACAAAAATAATATGAATCCGCCACAGCCAATAATTGAGCTCAAAAAAGTTGTTGTAAAAGCATGTCTTGAATTTGGATGCCAAAAAGTATTCGATGGAATGATGACTCATTTCAATAAAAGACATGAAGCGTACTACAAAAACGATACTTTATTGAAGGAACCTACTTATTTCGATGAAGAGACTTTTTCGTTGGTAATAGATAGGACAACTTTTATTTACTACGAAAAAACATTCAAAAATACTGTCGCATTATTGAATGAACTCAATTCGTATGCCGTTGCCGGATTTATTCTTTTAAATGTTACTGAGCCAGATAAAAAGAAAGTTACGAAGTTTGAAAAAATAGTACCTAATGGTCAAAAAGCAGTAACACATGAGTATAATCAGGGTGTGCAGTTTTTAAAAGAACGTGAGGTCGAAAAAGCTGTCGTTTCTCTATCAAGTTCCCTTGAACGTTATGAAAACCACTATCAAGCACTTGAAAGACGCGCTTACGCTTATTTATTGCAAGAACGTTTTGAGGATGCACACATGGATTTAGCAAAAAGTTTGAAATTGCGTAAAAGCCCTGAAGCTTATTATACTTTAGCCGAATTGAAAATGGCTGAAGGCAAATATGCTGAAGCGGCTGAAGATTTGCAATCGGCAATCAATAATGCTTTACCTTATCAACCTATATTCTGGACATCGCGCAGGTTAAAAGGTATTTGCCATTATAAATTAAACGAGTTTGAAGCGGCAACTACTGAATTGCGATATTTCACAAAACGCGATTACACGGTTGATGATCCCAACTTCGCTTTAAGAGCTGATGCTTGGCATGCTTATGCAAAATCGTTAGAAAAAATGGGGGATAAAAAAAATGCTGAATTAGCGCTCTCAAAAGCTTCGGATTTGAACACCATTGATTCAAAAGATTTTTCATTGCCTAAGTATATGCGTATTAAGTGATAAGTGTTAAGCAATATTACAGATTCACAATCCCCTAATAATAAAAGCAATCCAATAAATTTGGGTTGCTTTTTGTTTTTATGGAAGTAAAAAATTAGATTTACGCCTACAATTAATATTAAATTTTATTTTTCTGATGAACTCTTCTATGGCAATAAAAATAAATCTGATTTTCACATTGATTGTTAGTTGTTCGTTGTTCAATGTTCGTTTAAGCGCGCATAACAACTATGAATTAACAACCAACATCGGTGAGGGCTTATTTCAACACACTCCTACAGATACTATCAATCCAGAGCAGCGCTTGCCTTATGGCGCTGTAATACCAATACCCAAAAGAATTTCTGCTAAAGCGACAGCAGAAAAATTTGAAGAGCGAATTGATCCACCAAATTGGTGGGTTGGATTTAAGGATAATACGGTTGAGCTCATGATTCATTCGCCTAATATCGGCAGTTTTAAACCGAGTTTCAATTTAAAAGGTGTCAGAATTGTCAAAACTGAAGCGGTTGAAAATATAAATTATCTTTTTGTAAAATTACAAATCGGTGCTACAGCCACATTAGGCGATTTAAAACTAAGTTTTAAAAACGGTGCCGATTCACGCGATTTTATATGGAATTTGAGCAAAAAATCTGTACCCACCTATAATAGAAATGCTGGTTTAGACGAATCTGATTTCATTTATCTTATCATGCCTGACCGTTTTGCCAACGCCGATACTTCTAACGATTCATACGCCGATATGAATCAAAAGGGCGTTGATAGACGAAAAATGTTTTTTAGGCATGGTGGCGATTTAAAAGGCATTCAAAATCATCTCGATTATATAAAAAATCTGGGTGTAACTGCTTTGTGGCTAAATCCCATACAAGAAAACAACCAAGTCGCTGAAACCTATCATGGTTATGCGGTAACGGATTGGTATAAAATCGACAAACGCTTTGGCACTTTGACTGATTATAATAATTTAGTCAACATG
Organism: Saprospiraceae bacterium; assembly: GCA_043781915.1. Classification (GTDB taxonomy): domain Bacteria; phylum Bacteroidota; class Bacteroidia; order Chitinophagales; family Saprospiraceae; genus JAAFJT01. Next base: position 1,730 of record JAYWBA010000092.1, on the reverse strand, counting down.
CTGCACCAGCAAAAAATGAAAATGGTGATGGATGTTATACCTAATCATTCGGGCAATGAAAATTACTTTATCAAAGATTTGCCAGAAACGAATTGGATCCATCAGTTAGATTCATTTCGTCATCCAAACTACCGCGAACAAGTTTTATTTGACCCGCACGTCGCTGCCAGCGATTTAGAACAAAATCAAAATGCCTGGTTCGATAAAACGATGCCCGATATGAATCCAGAAGGAAATGCACATTTAGCGCGCTACATTATTCAGAATCATTTATGGTGGCTCGAACAAACGGGTTTAGACGCATTCAGAATTGATACTTATTTCTATAATGATCAAAAATTTATGTCTGAATGGGCGGCAAAATTGAGATCAGAGTATCCAAAATTATTTCTCTTTGGAGAAAATACTGTAGATAACTCATTAAATTTAGCCTATTTCTCAGAAAAATTTCCCTTAAACAAAAAAATAAACTCACATTTACAAAGTAGTACAGATTATTCAATGTACGGTTCAATTAAAGATGCTTTCACAAATACGCCAAGTTGGACAGGAGGTATTCAGAAATTATACAGTGCTATCGGACAGGATTATATTTATAACGATGCCTCTAAAAACGTCATTTTTTTAGACAACCACGATCAATCCCGATTTTATAGTATCGTAAAAGAAGATTTGAACAAGTATAAATCTGCCATTGCATACTTACTCACCACACGCGGTATTCCACAGTGGTATTATGGTGCCGAACTCGGATTTAAAGGTTATACCGACCCAGATGGAAAAGTGCGACAAGATATGCCTGGAGGATGGGCTGAAGATAAAACTTCCGTTTTTAAAGAAACGGATAGATCGCCACTTCAAAACGAGATTTATAATTACACAGCTAAATTGGCGCGGTGGCGCGCAACTAAATCATATTTGCAAACGGGTAAACTCACGCATTATATACCTGAAGATGGTCTTTATGTCTATTTTAGAGAAAACGATACAGGTGGTGCCATGATTGTCATTAATGGCAACGACGCAGCCAAAAAGCTTTCAACAAAAAGGTTTAACGACCAATTAAAAAATTACTCCAGTTTTTCAGATTTTTTTAGCAATCAAAAAATAAAAAATTTAAGCTCGCTCGATATAGAAAACCGCGGCGTGAGAATTATTGAACTCAGCAAATAAGTGATAGGTAATAAGTGATAGGTGATAGGTTTGTTTATCACTTATCGCTTATTACCTATCACTTATTACCTATCACTTAAATAATGCGCTATACAAAAACAACGCTTCAAAACTTAGAAGATATTTTTAAAATGCTCGGCTACATTATTCGATATGAAAAAGGCAATTTTCAATCAGGCTACTGTATTGTTCAAGATAGAAAAATTATAGTCATCAATAAATTTTTTGAACAAGAAGCGCGCATCAATGCACTTGTAGAAATCCTCAATACTGTCGATTTTCAAATCTCTCTTTTCGATGAGCGGTTGCAAAAGTTTTTAAAGAGTATTGGGTATGAATAGCAAAAAGCCATCTGGTAGAGCAACGGATTGCTCATAGCTGAAGGCGAAGGCTCATTGACCGTAAAACATCTTCACTAACAAATACAAAAACGAAGGGCACATTAAACAGCCCAAACCTGTATGAAAAGTGGCTGTCATGGTTCCATAAGGTACAAGTTTCGGATCGGTTGCACCGAGACCTGCGGCTGTTCCACTGGTTGTTCCCATTAATCCACC
>JAYWBA010000091.1:0-2107 GCA_043781915.1 Saprospiraceae bacterium | reverse complement strand
CGACAATAATTAAATATTCCAAACCCAGATGCTAACGGTACACCACAACCCAAAATCATTTTATCTCCGCATATATCGCGTATAAAAGTGAGGGCATCATGCATCACTTGCCCACGTGTTTTATTCGGACGGGGTAGAATGCAAACAGCGTATAGAAAATCGAGCTTGACCATGTCAAATTTCCAACGCGTTAGAATGTTGTAAAAAACGCCCGTTAAGTATTCGCGCACTTTTTCATTATAGATGTCTAAAGCGTAAAATTTTCCACCCCACATTGTGCTATAACCAACTGAGATGTGGTTACCATTTTTATTTTTTAAAAACCAGTTGAGATTTGATTTGAATAGGGTAGAGGCAGATTCGGCAATAAATGGAGCAAGCCATAATCCTGCTTTGATGTTTTTTTTATGAATCTGGTTACTTGAAAATTCCATTCCATTTGGAAAAGAATCTTTCACACTCAGCCAATCACCCACGTGCGTTTGCCAGCCGTCGTCGATTTGAAAATAATCAATGGGGATATTCTTATCAGAAAAAGCAGTTAAATTTTTGAGAATGATGTCTTCGCTGATTTTATTATAGTGATTATACCAACTCGTCCAACCTGTAGCAACTGGTTTTAATGGCGGCTTGAGTTCTAATTCATTTCTGTAAGTATCAAAGACTTGTTTTTCATCGTCGTTTAAAACTATAAAATCGAGCAGAGCAAATGAGTGTTCGAGTTTTAAGCCTTCAACATCTTTTTTAATACTGAGCGTGTTATTTTTTGAATTTGCAGTAAAGAGCGTAAATCCTGTATTTTCGTTTATTGAACCCCAAAAATTAATTTTACTTTCACCAAATCTTCGCAAATAAGTATAAGACCAACTGTGTAATAAGCCTTTTTCACGCGGGACAAATTTTTTGAAATGCGAATCGCCATAATAACCCATTAATGATTTAGCAAACCATCTTAAAGGTTTAATTTTTTCATCGAAACTAAAAAGACGACTTTCGCTCCAGCTTTGAAATCCGTTACAAAATATATTATCGCGTTGTTTGTTTATTTCAAGGGGAATTACGCACTCAACTTTTTTAAGTGAAATAGTTTGCTTTGGATGTATGTAAAGTGTGTATCGTTCGCCGTTTTCAATGGTTGTTGTATTGAAAGTTGTATAAAACTCATCCACGATAGTCATTTTATCGAGGTGAATTTGTACTTTTTTATTTTCGTTATAGCAGATTTCAGTCTTCATGAAAATATTAGATATAGGTATAAGGAAACGAAAAAAGGCTGAATCAAATATTGAAACAGCCTCTTTTAATTCTTAATTCTTAATTGACAATACTATTCTTTAAAGTACGAAGCAGCATTTTTACCGCCATCAGTAACGGTTTGTAAGCGTGCTTTAAATTCATTCGACGTTTTTAAGTCATTCTTACGTGCGAAAATTTCTTTTAATGCTATGAGCGTATTTTGGTCATTAGCATTATAGCTTTCAGCTTTTTTGAAATACGGCAGAGCCAAATCGAACTGAGCTTGCATATCTTTTTCCAAAGCGTCGTATTTTTTCTGACCTGCTTTACTGAAATCACTTTCCATCGCTTTCATGTCTTTTGAAAGTTTAGCTGCTTTATTGTAGTAACGCGCACCAATAGAATAAAGTGCTTCTGTATTTTTCGGGTCAATCTCTAACGCTTTGTTGTAATAATTAATTGACTCTGTATCGTACTCATTCTTTTTAGCTTCGTCTTTTTCTTGCTGCGAGAGGTTGTCAAAAACATTACCTAAAGTGAAATACAAACCAACATTCTTAGGCTCCCGCTTGATGCCCTCTTTCAATTTATCAATTAGAACGTCTAATTTGCCAGCTTTTAAATAATAATTAATTTCAGTGAAAAGCAATTGCGTATCGTCAGGAAATTTAGTGCGTCCTTTACTTAAAGCAGCAAGCGCAGCTGTAGAATCGGCAACAGTTTTTAACGACATTTTAGCGTCGTATAAAGCTGAGTAAGTGAAAGAAGTATCTTTACCTGTTGCAATCAATTTTTCATACAAAGGAATATTTTCTACCTTTTTATCTGCAAATGTAGAAATAAGTGCAGTCAAATACATTTGTCGATCCAT
>JAYWBA010000090.1:0-5913 GCA_043781915.1 Saprospiraceae bacterium | reverse complement strand
AAATCGCGCATAGCGATATTGATGCCGTCGCCGAGATTATTAAATTCTTCTATGGTTTTTAATCGGCGTTTAGCTTCATTCGTCAGGGTTGACATGGGCGGCGCGAACAAATAACAGAATGCTTTTTTGTTCGAACGACCGACACGACCGCGCAATTGGTGTAAATCGCTGAGACCAAAATGGTGCGCATCGCTGATGATAATGGTGTTCGCGTTCGGTATGTCGATGCCTGTTTCGATAATGTTTGTGCACACCAAAACATCGAATTTATGGTTGATAAAATCTGTGAGTTGATTTTCTAAATCTTCGGGCGGCATCTGTCCATGTGCCATCGAAATAGCAATATCGGGACACGTTTTTTGTAAATTTGCCATCATCACGGGTAACGACATCACGCGATTGTGCACGAAAAATACTTGTCCGCCGCGATTCGTTTCATTGTAAATTGCTTCTTTAATTAGGTTTTCGTTGTACGGCAAAACTTCTGTGTGAATCGGCTGTCGTTCGGTCGGTGGTGTGCGCAAAACGGATAAATCGCGCGCAGCCATGAGCGAAAACTGTAAAGTGCGCGGAATCGGCGTTGCTGTCATGGTTAATGTATCAACATTGGCGCGAATTGTGCGGAGTTTTTCTTTCGCTTGTACGCCAAATTTTTGTTCTTCATCCACAATCAGTAAACCTAAATCTTTAAATCCGACTTCTTTACTCAAAATAGCGTGCGTGCCAATAACTAAATCAATTTTGCCGAGTTTTAAATCTGCTATGATTTGTTTTTTCTCTTTGGCAGTTCTGAAACGGTTCACGAAATCAACCGTCACACCAAAATCGGCGAGGCGTTTTTTGAACGTATTGTTGTGCTGCATCGCCAAAATAGTTGTCGGCACCAACACAGCAACTTGCTTACCCGCTAAAATAGCTTTAAATGCTGCACGAATCGCGATTTCTGTTTTTCCAAATCCCACATCGCCACAAATCAATCTATCCATCGGATGCGCTTTTTCCATATCGGTTTTCACCTCAGCCGTAATTTTTATTTGGTCAGGCGTGTCTTCATGCTCGAACGAAATTTCCATTTCGTCCTGCATATAATTATCGGGTGGGAAAGCGTAACCTTCGCTGCCTTTGCGGAGCGCATACAGTTTTATGAGTTCAGTCGCAATATCTTTAACCCGTTTTTTGGTGGTGCGTTTAAGGTTTGCCCACGTATCGCTGCCGAGTTTATTCATTCTCGGCTCCGTGCCTTCTTTACCAACATACCGCGCAATTTTGTGCAGCGAGTTAATACTCACATACAGCAAATCGTTGCCCTGATAAATCAATCGCACTGCCTCTTGAATATAGCCGTTGATATTTATTTTCTCCAGTCCCGAAAATTTTCCCACACCGTGGTCGATGTGTGTAACAAAATCGCCTGGTTGTAATTCGCGCAAGGCTTTGAGCGTAATGGTTTGTTCGCGACTAAAACCTTGTTTGAGTTTAAATTTATGATAGCGTTCAAAAATTTGGTGGTCGGTAAAACACGCGAGTTTTAAATCGTTATCAATAAATCCACCGCGCAACGCTTTAATAATCGGTTCAACGCGCACATTGGCGTTTAAATCGCGAAAAATAGAAAACAATCGCTGCGTTTGTCGCTCGTTATCGCTGAACAAATAGTTTTTGTACTTCAAGTTATCATTTTCAGAAAATTTCTGAATCAGAAACTTGAAATTTTTATTGATGGTGGGTTGATGCGTTGAACTGAATTGTAAAGACGCAAAATTTTGCGTCTCTACCTCATTTGTTTCGCTCAATGGCAATATAGATTGCTGATTGCCATTCAGAACAACTACATTATATTTCGTTAAATCGTTAAAAACCTCGAAAGGTTGAATAAAGGCATATTCTTTAAACATCTCCCGCAGTTGTTCATCCGTATCGAATGAAACAGCTTCGCGAAATTTTTCAGCCGATTCAAAACAAATTTGTAGTTTATCTTGCACCAATTGTGCATCGCGCATCCAAATGTTTGTGTTTTTCGGTAACACCTGAAACAACGAAACTTTCTCAGTGCGCTCAAACTTTTTATTGATATTCGGCACAATACTCAATCGCGAAAGATTTTGCTCACTCAGTTGTGTTTCTGGATTGAATGTTCGGATTGATTCGACTTGAATATCGTCGAGTTCGATACGATAGGGTAAATCGTTGCCGTAACTGAACACATCAATAATGAATCCGCGCACAGAAAACTGACCGGGTTCGTACACAAAATCCAAACTTTCAAAACCATATTCTACCAAAACCTCGCGCAAAAATTTCACATCGAGGTCTGAGCCTTTAATGATTTCAATCCTTTTCGATTCTAATTCTCGAGGGTTCACCACTTTTTCAAACAGCGCTTCAGGATAGGTGACTGCAATACCGCCTTCTTTATCAAGTTGGTTTAAGTTGTTGATAAACTCCGTGCGCTGTAAAACGTTTTGGCTATTGATGTTTTCAAAATTACCCACGCGTTTAAAACTATCGGGCAAATACAAAACGCTAAATTGGGAGAGCAGATTTTCTAAATCGTTTTGCAAATACGCCGCTTCTTCTTTATCGGCAGCAACTACCAAATGAAAATGTTTAATGTTCAGAAAAACACCCGCAATAATAAATGCATCGAGCGAACCTATAATACCCTGCAATTGTACGCGCATAGGTTTCCCATTAACGCGCAATAATTCTGCGAGTTTTAAAACATTGTCACTCTCTTTGTACTGAACTAATAACTGAGTTAGAGCATCCACGGGGCAAAGATAGTGAGGAGTGGTGAGTTATGAGCTTGGAAATTTATTTGTTGAGATTTTAAGTGACACAAACATAAAAAAGAATGCATTAACTGTCATAATGATTTTTAATTTTTAGGTTTATCACTCTTAGGTTTTAGTTCTTGAATTTTTTTAACTTCTTTATCAAAATCGCTTTCAGTTGTATTGATTTGTGTTTGATTAAATTTTTCATATTCGCTTTCAGCCATTTCAGTGGCTAATTTATGGGATATTTTACCTGCGTGCATGAGAATTTCTCTATCGTTTAATTTTAAAAACCCGTTTAGTTTTTCAATCCAATCTTTCATATACATCGGAATTTTTCGCATGGCTTGCCCTTCAGCAAACACAAGGTACTGCTCAGTTAAATTATTTAAAGCCAAGAGTTCATCTTCTGTTAAATAATTTTTTGCGATCGAAACGTCTTGTTTTCTGGGTTTCGCGCCTTTCCAAGAAGTTAAGCCCATATTTGGATTTTCACTCTTTGCACGCTGTGAAATTATTTCGGCCGCGGTTTTGCCAGTAATTGCCCAATGAATTTTGTTTTGAACCGTTTGAAAAAAAACAATACTCGTTTCTAAAGTAGGATCATAGTCTACACTGGTAGCATAAATATCAGTTATCTTTTGATAAAACCTTCTTTCTGAGGTTCGAATATCCTGAATACGTCTCAGCAGTTCTTCGAAATAATCGAAAGGGTGATTTGGGTTTTTCAGGCGTTCATCATCCATTATAAACCCTTTTACAATATACTCCTTAATGTGCTGTGTTGCCCACTGTCTAAATCGCGTTGCAACATGCGATTTAATTCTGTAACCGACTGAAATTATTGCATCGAGATTATAAAATTTCTGGTTGCGTTCAACCATTCTATCGCCTTCTTTTTGAACTTGTAAGAAATCCTTACAAGTTGCTATTTCTACTAATTCACCTTCTTCGTAAATATTTTTAAGGTGAATAGTTATGTTTTGTGGGGTTGTTTGAAACAATTCAGCCATAAGTTTTTGGCTTAACCAAACAGTCTCATTTTCTAGACGTACTTCTAATTTTGTTATGCCGTTTTCGGTTTGATAAATGATTATCTGAGAATTATTATTCATTACTTATAATTTTGACAAGAAATTATTTATGGTCAAAATTAATACAATTTATTTAAAACAAAAATTTTTAAGTAAATAATAATAAATTTCAAAATAGTTTATTAACCGCTGTAAACCATCTAAATTTACAGAAGCAGTCAAGGTTATTAAAATTTGACTTTCTGTTCTTTGTGTTACAATTGTAGTAATTTTATTTAAGTAGAGATAAAAAATTAACCGCCATTTCAATTGCCTCCAACTTTAGCTGGAAAATAGAATTTAGTATGGAGTTGGCTTTAGCCAAACAATTTACTCAGATTTATATTTGGCTAAAGCCAATTTCCTATCCACTATATTACCCTCCAGCTAAAGCTGGAGGCAATTTATTTACTTTTAATTATCTTGTCGCATACTTACTTTGATTATCAACGATTTAAAATTAGGGATATAGGAGATATAAAGAAACAAAGGCTTATAAGGAGACCCTTTATCTTATCGCCCCTTTATTTCGACTGATACCATTTTTGCATCGTGTAAAACGGTAATTTTTTGATGCCTTTATCAGAAATGAGTCCTTTGCGGTTGTAGTAATCTTGCTTGTTTGGTCGTAAACGCAAAGGCGAGCGGAAATCCATTAATATCCAAGGACTTGTGCCGCGCAAAAAAGGAATTTTATCGAACATGATTGTTTGATGTTGGTAAACGCGATTCACGTATTCTTCTGTCCAAATTTCTGTGGATTTCCCGTGTAAACCTGCCACCGCTTCACCGCCAAACTCACTCATAATTAAAGGCTTTTGGTATTTCGAAGTCCAAGTAATAAGGTCGCAATTTTCGGCAGTATTACTGTACCAGCCGTTGTATTCATTGCAACTCATAATATCGAGCACTTCTGCGAGCGGGTCAACGATAGAAAATTCATTGTCTTTTCTTTTAGCAAATAACGCCGCACTAACAAGTCGGGTATTATCCATCGAACGCACAGCGGCAGCCAAATTTTTTAAAAAATTATTCCGAATCTCACTTTCAGGTGTCTCGTTCGCAATTGACCAAATAACGACTGATGCGCGGTTTTTATCGCGCGTTATATTTTCTGTTAATTGATTGAGTGCATTTTGATACACTTCCGGGTTTTCAAATTGAATTGACCAATAAGTCGGAATTTCTGACCAAACCATTATACCCAATTTTTCGGCTTCGCGCACCATCGCTTCGTTGTGCGGATAATGCGCCAAACGCACATAATTACAGCCCATTTCTTTCGCCCAACTTAAAAGCGTTTTAGCATCGTCGCTATTATTACAACGACCCGACCTGTACGGCGCTTCTTCATGAATACAAACGCCTTTCAAAAAAACAGATTTACCATTGAGTAGAATTTCTGTGCCACGCGTTTCAATGGTTCTAAAACCCATTTTATCTTCTATTGCATCATCGGTTGAGCTGAGTTTCACTTGGTATAATTTCGGATTTTCTGGACTCCATAGATTTAAATTGGGTGCATTTATTGAGACAAAAGCATAACCTGTATCATTTGCAATGAATTTTTGATGGATGTTGATTTCAGGAATATCGACATTTACGGAAGTATTTTTCGATACGCCATTCATTTTTATCCAGCCTCTAATTGCATTTTTCTTTCCTTTTTCGAGTTGTATGAAATAATCTTGAATAAAAGTTTGAGGCGTTTCTAAGAGCGAAACAGAACGTATTAAGCCACCGTAGTTCCACCAGTCAAATTTTAAAGTTGGTACACCATCCACTTTCCTTCTGTTATTGACATACACATACACCCGATTTTCACCTTCTTTCAGCAAGCCCGTTGTCTCAAACTGAAAAGGCGTAAATCCGCCGATGTGTTGACCTAAACGTTTGCCATTTAAATAAATATGCGCTTCGTAATTGGCAGCACCAAAATATAAAAAGGTGCGTTTATCTTTTTGTGGCGCGTAGTTAAAAACTTTTCTATACCAAACGGCACCTTCGTAGAAGAAAAGCTTATCGTCTTGCGAATTCCAATCGCCTGGCACTTTAATTTTTTG
>JAYWBA010000089.1:0-2114 GCA_043781915.1 Saprospiraceae bacterium | reverse complement strand
ATTCCTGACTCCTTACTCCTACAAATTATGCAATTAAACAAGGTCAATATTTTTTTCTTCATCTCAGCATTTTTGACACTATTGGTTTTCGCCTGGTGGACAAAACTTTTATTGACAAAAAACGAAGAAAGTTGGGAGTTTAAAATCAAAATATTTCAGTTAGAACAGAAAATTCAAAACAAATTCAATAAAGATGTTGATATCACCAAGCTGCCAGAAGTGATTGAAATGCGCTCGGAATGGCATCAGCAGCAAAACTTTATTTTATTTGAAGGCTCCATCTTTTTGATTGCATTACTTTTCGGAATTTGGAAAATCCGAGATGCCATTAATAAAGATATAGACAATAATTTAGCGCGTTCCAATTTCATGTTTTCCATCACGCACGAGCTTAAATCGCCGATAGCTGCTATTTCATTGGCTTTGCAAACGCTCAATCGACGCGAATTCAATACATCCAAACGGCAAGAACTTACTCAAAATGCGATGGAAGATATTGAACGGCTCAATTTTTTAGTTGATAATATTTTATTGGCTGCCCAACTTCAAAATTATGCACCTCACTTTCAACAGCTCGATTTTTCAAGCATACTTTCCGATTTAACTGAAGCTTTTTCGGAGAAATTTCCAAATGCACATTTTGAATTTGAAGAAATAGAGTTACCATTAATTAATGCCGATAGGCAAAGCATGCACTCCCTTTTTTCTAATTTGCTTGAAAATGCTTTAAAGTATTCGGGTGAAAGACCAGAAATTTTCATTAAGCTACAATATGTTCAAGACAAGTTTATTTGCGATGTTTGCGATAATGGCGTAGGCATACCACTCAGCGAACGCACTAAAATATTCGACCGATTTTATCGAATCGGCAATGAATTAACGCGCAAAAGTAAAGGAACGGGATTGGGGTTATTTATTGTTGCTGAAATTGTAAAAATTCACAACGGTACTATTCGTGTTTTAGACAATCAACCCAAAGGGTCAATTTTTAGAGTAATTTTACCACAAAATAGTTGATAGTTTTTCGTTGATAGATGTTCGTTTACGAGCGCAAACAACTATCAAGGAACAACTAACAAGAATAAACTATATACTATTATGCGTATATTATTAGTTGAAGATGAGCAAAACATTAGGAAGCTCTTAAAAATGAATTTAGAATGGGAAAATTACGAAGTCGTTGAAGTCGTTGATGGTAAACAAGCTGTTAAATTTTCTCGCGATCAACACTTCGATCTCATTATTTTGGATGTTATGCTACCCGAAGTGAGCGGATTTGACGCTTGCGAACAAATTAGATTGACTAATACTGAAGTGCCGATTATTTTTTTAACGGCACGTGATACGCCACAAGACCGCATTTTCGGATTAAAAAAAGGTGGCGACGATTATTTGACAAAGCCTTTTCAGATTGAAGAATTGATTTTGCGCGTCAATAATCTCATTCGACGCAGCAATAAAAATGTAGCAGAGTCATTAGAAACTTTTTCTTTTGGTGGTAATATCATTAACTTTATAACGATGGAAGCGCAATCTGTTTCTGGAGATATTAAGTTGACCAAAAAAGAGTTGCTTCTTATAAAATTATTGATAGAACGCAAAAATGAAGTCATCAGCCGAAATCAGATTTTACAAGCCGTTTGGGGTTACGATGTGTATCCTTCAACGCGCACAATTGATAATTTTATCCTCAATTTTAGAAAATATTTTGAAACCGACCCAGGCGAACCCAAATTTTTTATGTCAATACGCAGCGTAGGTTATAAATTTGTGATGAACTAATTTGAAATATCGCATTATTCTTAGCTAAGGTAAAACCATTTTACAATTTGTGTATACAAGGGTATCCCCAAGATAATATTAAAAGGAAAAGTTACTCCAAGTGCTGCTGACAGATAATACGTCGGATTGGCATTCGGAATTGAAATGCGCGCAGCCGTAGGTGCTGCAATGTAAGAAGCACTCGCAGCCATTGTACCTAAAACTATCGCGCCACCCATCGATAAGTGTAAAAATTTAGCTATAAACATTCCGATACCAAAAGAGATGAAAGGCATAATCAAGCCAAAACCAATAAGTTTAATACCAATCTTTTTCAAATCAGAAAATTTCTC
>JAYWBA010000088.1:0-2120 GCA_043781915.1 Saprospiraceae bacterium | reverse complement strand
TTAATATACAAATATAAGGAAGGTCGTTTTTATAGAAATGAAAATATAAAAAACATCCCGAAAATTCAATGTTGGAAAATTCGGGATGTTTCATGTTTATTAAAACTACATAAATTTTACATTCTATTTTTCCAAAATCAATTTCTCTGTTACATCGCGTTTGTTATTCTGAGAAATACGCACAGTATATAACCCCGTTGTGAAGTCTGATAAGTCAATATGAACAATATTCTCGTTTATTGATTTGACTTCGAACTGCAATTGACCAATCGCATTATAAACGCGAATAATCGTTTCTGCGCTCACGTCGGTATTGAGTTGAATATCGAACTCTCCTTCACTCGGATTTGGAAATATTTTAACAGAATTCCTATCGAATAGCACTTTGATATTATCGGTTTGCTTTTCATAACCATCGTTTTTAATAAGTGTGATGCGATAAATATTTTCTCCTTTTACAGGCGATTTATCCAAAAGAATGTAATCGCGCAAAGTATTACCCGTTTTTGAAGGAATTAAATCGAGCAGTTCAAAATCTCCAAAGCTATTTAATTTTTCAATTTTAAAATACTCACCGAGTTGCGCCGTGTTTTCGTACCAATTCAATTGAATCTTATCTACAACACTGCGACCTTGTGCTGTGAATACTGATGCATTAATAAATCCAAAACTTGTTGGACAATTTGTAGGATTCACCAATTGCAAATTAAATGTTCCAGTTTGATTGGTTGAAGTAAATGCAAAATTACCTGCTGCACCCAATATATCGACATCTTGCGTGTTTGCGCCTGTTCCGATTTGCATAGGAGATGTGCCTGCAATATTAAAAGGTATTTGCCCTAATTTCTGAATAGTCCCTGACCACGTTTTGTAATAATACCAATCTTTGGTGTTAACAGAGCGCGAAATACAATTGCCCACAACAATTTGGCTTGCAGGTAGAACGGTTACAAAATTTTTCAGCGCAATATTTACAAAAACTGGTTTCCAATCAACTTCTCTAAACACACCAGAAATTGTCGCTGTTCCATCCGACTTTTTGCCAAAGGTTACATAATCCGATTTATACAAAACGTTGTTTATGGTGAGAGCATACGGTTTGAAAGTTTGCGGTGCGCAACGTTGGTGCGTATTTTCTATAACGTATTGTGTACATTCAACCGCAGATTTTGGCTTAATTGTAACTACAAACGAGCAATTCGACGTATTTCCTGCCAAATCTTTAGCACTATAAATAACTGTCGTCGCACCAACAGGAAAACAATAACCACTTTTATAATTAGAACTCAATGTTGGCGTTCCGCTTTCATCCGTTGCCGTAGGTTCTTTCCAAGAAACTGAAACGCATGCCGTTGCGGATGAAGATATTTGTGTAACACTCGTAGGGCAATTCGAAATCACAGGGGGTTTGGTGTCTTTCGGCGGATTGATAGTTACAATAAATGAACATTTCGAAGTATTCCCTGATGTGTCTTTTGCAGTATAAGTTACAGTTGTAGCGCCCACCAAAAAGCAATACCCGTTTCTATGCGTGAAAGTAATTTTTGGCTCAATACCACTATTGTCTGTCGCTGTGGGTTCCTTCCAATTGACATAAGTGCAGTTTGTACCCGCTACTGCTGTTTGCGTAATATTTGTTGGGCAGTTAGTGAAAACGGGTGGAGTGGTGTCTTCACACTTATCGCAAATAGGTTTTCCAGCTTCCTCGAGTAAAAAAGACATTTCTAACGTTGAATTATCTGATAACCTATATTTGCCATAACCACCTAATTTTGTAGAATCAATAACACTGGCGCCTCTTCCAATAGTAAGAGTGTGTATAGTGGATACAATTATATAAGAACCCGTATCAGGTTTAGTGGCATCGTTGTACTTCCTGAAAGGTATTTTATTAAAATTAGAACCTAAATTAAAAAAACGCCATTGTTTTCCTGTCGAATCTTTATTACAATCAGCCCTAAATGAAACTTGATTTTTTTGAAGTTCCACTACACCTCTAGAAGTTTCAGTTAAATCACCTCCAACGCTGATATCTTCTGGAGGCATACCTGGCCTTGATCCATCAAAGTTAAATTTTAAAAAAATATTACAATTTGAAATACTTAGTTGCCCAGATCCTT
>JAYWBA010000087.1:0-5960 GCA_043781915.1 Saprospiraceae bacterium | reverse complement strand
GCGCAAAGATTCTATTTTTTTCGACTGCGGCTTTCCGATTTTGCGACTTTGCGACTTTGCGAGGGAACTTTATTCGCTAAGCCGCAAAGCCGCATGTTTAATGCATAACGTTAGTTACGATAAATTTTACTTATTCTTTCAAGAAACAAATAAGCAAGGCAGCGCGTTTTAATCAAAATAAATTTTTTTATACAGCGTAATGAACGATATTATTCCTTTTCCTAAATGGCAAGATTTATACGATCCTGATGAAGACGATCGCTCGCCTTTTTATGGAAAAACGTATGATGACTATAAAGTCGTTTATAATTATGCTATTCATCCATACTGGGATGAATTTGGTTCTGAAACGCTTTATACTAAAATACTTTTTGCCGATTATGAAGCTGGAACCGCCATTCTTGAACTCATTGGCGAATGGAACGATACGATTGAAAACGATGTAATGCTACTGAAACGCAATGTGATTGAACCTTTACTTGATGCAGGCATCAGTAAGTATGTATTAATTTGCGAAAACGTTTTAAACTTTCATGCCTCCGACGATTGTTACTACGAAGAATGGTCGGAGGAATGTCAGGATAGTTTTAACGGCGGATGGACGGCGCTCATTAATACTTTTGAACACGTTGAAACAGAAATGCACGATGCGCATATCGATCGTTATTTCTACCTTGGCGATTTGTATAATAATTTTGATTGGCGATTATACACACCAAATGCCATCATTAATTGGGTTGAAAGCCGTGAGAAGTTGAAGACCCAGAGATTGAATGGTTTCTAAACCAATATCTTCTTCGTCATCTCCACACATTTCGCTACCTCTTTCACTGCATTAGAATCCGCTGGAATTTCGTATTCTAATTCAACAGAAGCAGGAAATTTATATTTTTTCGACTTCAACAAGGATAAAACTTCTTTAATCGGCGTATCGCCACTTCCCCAGACTAAATTTTTTGCACCATTTTCTTTTGTCGTTCTATCTTTCAAATGCAAACTCGTAATACGGTCGTGTTTCGCTTCAATCAAAGCAAGCAGCGATGCTGTTGTATTTTTTCCACCCGCAGCGATGTAATGACCACAATCCAAATTCATAGAATTATAGGGCGATTGACTCAAGGCAGTATCCCAAGCAGTGTCGGTGGCTTGTAAATGTGCATGATAACCTACATAAACTTTATGCTTTGCGCCTAAATCCCCCAAACGTTGTGATTGCGCTGCATCGGGAGGCAATTCAACTGTTACACAATTGGCTCCCATTGCTTTAGCAGCTTTCATACCATACTCTATTTCGGCATCAGAATTATTCACACCGAAAACATTGGGCTTAAAAGCATAAATACTGATACCTTCGGCTTTAAATTTTTTGCGAATTTCTTTGAACTTATCCATCGAAACTGTTGCGCGCCACTCAGCTACTTTTTTTGCATACACAGAACGTTCTGCTTTTTGTTCATCTGTAAAACCTCCTTTAGGTGGTGGTCCCATTTTGAAAGGGCTTTTAGGTTTACCCGCAAAAACTTCCGCAGGGTCTTCCATCATTTCAACGGCGCTGATGTTCGCATCGATACAAAATTTTATGAGTTGGTCAACATCGTGTGGCATACTTCTGAATGAATAACTCACTACACCAATTTGCACGCCACCAAATTTTGAATTGGGGTGATTTAGAAATGATGCATTAAATGGCAAATTACCTTTCAGAATTAATCCAAAAGATGTAAGTGAAGCAGCGTTTAAAAATTCGCGGCGAGAAAATTCTTTTTTCATAAATGAAAAATTAGTTTATTAAAAATATTTTTTTGAAATCGATCGCGTTAATTGTGACTGAATTTTACACATCCAATTGTGTAAAATTCAGTCATAATATAATTTTTAAATTGTAAAATTTTTTTTTTGAAAAATGAAACGAATAAAATTTCATTTTTCATAGGGCATCACTTGATGCTAATATTCTCTACTCAATTTTGCAATTTGTATTTTTGCCTTTTGCATTTTGATATTTACTGCTCAACATACGTCACACCTTCTTTTCGTGGTGCTGCAAAATCTTGTACCCAATAATTACCTGTGCGCGCAGCACCCATTTGAGTGATTTCGCTGTGCATAATATTTTCGCAATGGCTTTCGCTTTTTAACCAGCCTTGAACGGCAGTTTGAACATCTTTATAACCCAGTGCAATATTTTCGCAACAAAAACGCCATTTATACCCCGCTTGCGAAACGCGTGTACTCATTTCTGTGCCGTCGCTGCTCTCATGTTCAAAAAAATTGTTTACTGCCATATCATTCGAGTGGCGTTTTGAAGAAGCTTGCAGTTTATCTTCCCAAGTTAATTTCGGCACAGGCGGAAAATACGTATCGCCACACTGATAACCTTTAACTCTGACAGCATTAACCGCACTGAGCATTTCTGTTTGAAATGTAGGAGTAACCGATTTTGATGTTGCTTTAACAACTTTTTTTGTTGGAATTATTTTTTTCGACACAACTTTGTGAGTAGTTTGTGCAGAAATTGTAAAAGCACTAAAAGTCCAGCATAAAATAAAAAATAGAGAAATAAGTGAGCGCATAAAAGTAAATTGTTTTTTGTGATTTAAATTAGTTGCCTAAAATTAATATATGCTTTCGATATTTATAGCAGTTTTGACACGATTATTTTCAATTGTTAATCCAGTAGGTGCAGTTCCGTTGTATTTAACGCTTTCCGCCGAACATTCCGAAGCAGAACGCAACCGCGTTTCTTTAAACGCCAGTATCTATACCGTTGGTATAATGCTCGCATTTTTTTGGGGCGGTGCATATATTTTAAGTTTTTTTGGACTTTCAGTCAACGCTTTGCGCATAGCAGGCGGCTTGGTTATTTTAAAATCGGGCTTTGATTTATTGAACGATAAGTTTAACGAAAGTCGCGCTATGAATGATGAAGTGCAAAAAGCAGCAATGGAAAAACCAGATATTTCTTTTTCGCCTTTGGCTATGCCAATGCTTTCGGGTCCGGGTACTATTTCTTTGCTCGTTAGTTTTTTTGCCGAGTATCAAGATTGGAATGAACGCTTAACTATCACGCTCGCCATAATTGCAAATGGCATATTGGTTTATCTCATTTTACGCTTCTCGAAATATTTTTACAGAATTTTGGGCGTAACAGGTTTAAAAGCAGGTTCGCGCATCATGAGTTTTATCACTATGGCAATTGGTGTTCAGTTTATAATTGGCGGCATTGTGGCGTTAGTTAAAAATATGTGAGTAATTGTCTGAACCATGATTTACTAGATTATAAGATTCTCAGATGCGATAAATTGTCATTAAAACATAAATCTTTTAATCAGGAAATCCAGACAATCATTCTTCAGACAATTACTTCAATTAAATATTCGTGAATCAAAAATTTTTTCGCTCTCGCTATCAACTCCCAATTTTCCAGATTCAACTTCACTTTTCCCTTGAGACGCATTCAATGCGTCTTTACGCCCTTTTATATCATTCCCACTATCCACTTTAGCAAATATGTGTTTGTATTTTAAGAATGGCGTTTCAAAATACGAATAACTCGCAGCAGCCATAGCTAAAGTTATTCCAAAAGTGGAAACATAATAAATAGCATTCGCCGCTAAAGTATTTAAATTGGGTGTAAAAAAGCGCGCTATGTGCAAACCAACAATAATGGCGATGCCATGCCACATATAAATGGAGTATGAAATTTTACCCAAATAATTCGCTACTTTGTTTTCTAATTTTAAGAACGATTCGTGATTAGACGATACGTTCAGAATCACGATAGCAAACATAACGGAGTAGATTTCGTGCGAAGCCAATGGAAATTCTTTGCCGAAGAAAATTAAAGTTAAAAGGATGGCATAATTTACGATTTGGGTGTAGCGCGAAAAAACAAACTTCAAAATGGGCACATTAAAAGTATAAACGCAATAAGCTGCAATACCCCCGATTGCCATGCAACTGATGCGCAACATTCTAAAAAATTTATAAGCTAAAGTTATGGCTTTGACTGAATTACTCGATTGACTAATATCGTCGGCATGATTGGCAAAAATTGACAATGCAGAAGTTACAATTATTAATCCGAAGACGATACTCAATAAAACTGTTAAGTAGCGTTTCGTGAATTTCATAATCCAAGGCCAGATATAATAAAATTGCTCTTCGATACCGATACTCCATGTTTGGGCTAAATAAGGCATATAAGCGTATAAATTTGAAACGACATTGGGCAGTAATAAAAAATAGAGCGTAGCTTTCACACCAAATTTATAATTATAAGTGGCAGTATAAGTGGGAATATCGAAAAAATGAATGTGTGGCAGAATAAATAAACCTGCTATGACGACTGCATAGTAGAGAGGCCAAATGCGCAAAATGCGTCGGATGTAAAAATCTTTAACGGCAACCGTTTTAAACCGCTCTTTTTCGACTAAAAGTAAATAAGTAATGAGATAACCACTGAGCGTAAAAAATAAAGTCACACCCAATTCACCCATGATTTTAATTACAGGAAAAAAATAAAAAACACTCGGCAGACCAAAAAATAATTTAATTTGCTCTAAATGATGCACCACTACTGCAAAAGCTGCAATAAATCTCAATCCGTTTAAGCCTGGAAAAAAAACTTTACTGTTAGACATGATTAGTTGTTAGTTGATAGTTGGTAGTTGGCAGGTTGCGAGTTTTCAATCAACTTACAACTATCAACAGTCAACTATTCTCATAAGTATGTTCCACAAAAATACAAGAAAATTACGAATTTGACTCGAATTAAACGAATTTTTCGAATTATCAGAAATTATTTATTTTAAAATCTTAATTTCTAAAAATTCTAAAAATTCGAGTTTAATTCGTAATTGTACTGTACATTAGTGCAATCTTTTAGCCAAGTTCTCTTTTTACGTATGAATAAATATATTGTCAGTGCTATTTTAAGCATTTTACTCAACATTATGAGCGCACAAACTGCCAACGACATAAATATTATACCTCAACCCTCATCGGTAGAAAGAACTAAAGGTGTTTTTAATTTAAATGCCAAAACAAAAATTTTCATTGTTTCTGGTGCTGATACCGTTTTAGATGCAACAGTACAGATGTTGGTGCAAAGTATTCATCCTTCTGGAAAAATTGCTATTCAAAGAGTAGATTTAAAAAAAGCAAATCGCACAAACAATGCGATTGTATTTATATTGCAGCCATCAGCTATAAGCAATCAGCAATCAGCAGCAAAAAAGCTGAAAGCTGATAGCTCAAAGCTGAAAGCTGATAGCTCAAAGCTGAAAGCTGACAACAAAGAAGCGTATTCAATCAATACTACACAAGATAGGGTAATTGTCTCAGCAAATGGTGAAGCAGGCATTTTTTATGCTTGTCAATCACTTTTACAAATGTCTCCAGTGTCTGTTTTTAACGATGCTGCACCTAAATTGCCATTTTCTTTACCGTGTTCAATCATCACAGACGAACCACGTTTTGATTATCGCGGTATGCACCTCGATGTGTCTCGGCATTTTTTTTCCACCAAATTTGTAAAGCGCTATATCGATCTAATGGCGATGCACAAATTCAATACATTTCATTGGCATTTAACAGACGATCAAGGTTGGCGGATTGAGATAAAAAAATATCCATTATTAACTTCTGTAGGATCGAAACGCAAAGAAACGATGGAAGGCAATTACCAGAAAAAGCCACGCACATTTGATGCTACACCTTACGGCGGATTTTACACGCAAGATGAAATTCGCGATGTGGTTCAATACGCACAAAAAAAATTTATAACTATCATACCTGAAATTGAAATGCCTGGTCATGCTTTGGCTGCGCTTTCAGCATATCCAAATCTATCGTGCGATACATCGAAAAAGTACGAAGCGGCAACCATGTGGGGTGTTTTTGAAGACGTTTTTTGCCCAAAAGAAGAAACTTTTGATTTTATCGACGGCGTTATAACC
>JAYWBA010000086.1:0-5962 GCA_043781915.1 Saprospiraceae bacterium | reverse complement strand
ATAATTGTTCTTAAAATATTCTATTTAAGCATAAACACAACTTAAAATAAAAAACACCCCGAATTTAAAATGTTGTAAAATTCGGGATGTCTCATGTTAAACATTAACCATTAACCATTTAAGTTTATATTTGCGAAAACATTAAATAATAGATTTTTGCGCTACTAAAAATGGTTAAATCAACGCTCAGTAGAGAAGAAATGCTTTTGCAGCACCCAAGCGATATTGCCGAAACTATCGGCGAATTGAAAGACAGTGACCAAACGCTTTCTTTTTTAATGCTGCCACCAGAATTGAAAACAACCGTTTTTTCTTATTTAGATACTTCCACACAAGAAACAGTTCTTAAAAATATTGGTAGTGATGAGTTAGGTTCTATTTTGAATGAAATGGCACCCGATGATAGAACGGCGCTGTTCGAAGAATTCCCGGATTTACTTATTAAAGATGTAATTAATCTTCTCAATGAAGATCAACGCAAAGTTGCCCTCAACTTGATTGGTTATCCTGAAAACAGTGTAGGTCGTTTAATGACACCATATTACATTCAGGTGAAGCAGAATTGGACGTGCGCTTATACTTTAGAACATATTCGTGCCCATGGAAAAAAAGCAGATACGCTTAACTACGTTTATGTAATTGACGATAATCAAGTTTTAATTGACGACATTCAAATCGGTAAAATTTTATTGGCATCACCTCATACAATGATAGCATCCCTAATGGATTCAGCTTATCTCTGTTTAAAAGGATCGATGAATTCGGAAGATGCTATCAAAATTTTTGGAAAATACGACCGTTCTGCTTTACCCGTAGTGAGTGAACATGGTGTTTTGGTAGGTATTGTGACTTTCGACGATATGCTCGATATCATTGAACAACGCGACACAGAAGATATTCAGAAATTTGGTGGTTTGGAAGCACTCGATTTGCCATACGTTGATACATCACTTTTTGTAATGGTACAAAAACGTGCAACGTGGTTAGTCATTCTATTCTTAAGCGAAATGCTCACTGCCACTGCTATGGGATATTTTGAAAGTACACTTGAACGTGCCGCCGTTTTGAATTTATTTATTCCTTTGATAATATCGAGCGGAGGTAATTCGGGTTCGCAAGCAGCGACACTCATTATACGTGCTATGGCTATCAAAGAATTAAAATTGGCAGATTGGTGGTATGTGATGCGAAAAGAAATTTTGTCTGGCTTAATGCTCGGTTCTATTTTGGGTTTGATTGGCTTTATTCGAATCTCCGTTTGGCAACTAACGGGTTTATACGACCATGGCATATATTGGTTTTACGTGGCACTCACAATAGGCTTTTCGCTCATAGGCATTGTTTTATGGGGTACGCTTTCAGGTTCGATGGTGCCGTTTATATTAAAACGATTTGGTCTCGACCCTGCCACATCTTCTGCACCTTTTGTGGCGACGCTCGTTGATGTTACGGGTATTATAATATACTTTTTAGTCGCAACAGCTATTTTACACGGTAAGTTGTTGTAAAGAAAAATAATTAACATGACAACCTGGCTCGATACCAGAAACAATTTAGTGGAACAACTCACGAGCATTTATGATGAAACTGAGGCGCGCTCAATTGCTAAGCTGATTTTTACTGATTATTTTCAACTAAACGAAACCAATAAACGCGTTGATATTTCTGAAATTCCACTTTTTGAAATGCAACTCGCTGAAATCACAAAAAGACTTTTAGACAATGAGCCTGCTCAATATGTTATTGGAAGCACTTGGTTTTACGGTTTAAAACTCAAAGTGAATCCATCGGTTTTAATTCCTAGACCTGAAACCGAAGAATTGGTTGAATGGGTTTTAGAGAGCAAGTCAAATCAAAATATTTCAATTGTTGATATTGGCACAGGAAGTGGTTGTATTCCATGTGCAATAAAATATAAAAAACCACACTGGAATGTTGCTGCTTTCGATATCAGCGAAGCGGCTTTAATTACAGCGAGTAAAAATGCCTTCAGAAATAATTTAGATATTGATTTTTTTATCGGTGATGTTTTAAAGCCCGAATCACTCCTTTCAGAAAAAAAGTATGACATTATAGTAAGTAATCCACCATATATTCCTCAATTTGACAAGCAATTTATGCACGCGAATGTTTTAAATCACGAACCGCATTTAGCATTGTTTGTCGAAAATAACGATGCATTGCAATTTTATCGAGCTGTTGCTACCTTCGGATTGGTTCATTTGAATAATAAAGGTAAACTTTATGTTGAATGTCATCACGAATTTGTACAAGCTATCGCTGATTATTTTAAAAGTGTGGGATACGAAAATATTGAAACTAAAAAAGATTTGGGCGGTAATTGGCGGTTTGTATCTGCTGAATTAAAATTTTAAAATTAAAAAAGGGATCAACAGTTATTTCTTAATGAAGCTGTTTAAACTTTCTGTTTTGAGTTGAAAGTATTGTATTTTTGAATTAGGGGTTTTAAAATTTGTGACATATAGCAGAGCTACATTGAGGAAATTTTGGAATCCTTGATTTAAAAAGACTTGGTTTCAGCCTAAAGAGAAAAGTTTAAACAGCTTCAATTCTTAATTTCTTATTTAATTTGTATTTTCGCACAAATTTTTATGAATGATTGTTGTTACAGGTGCTTATGGTTTTATCGGAAGCTGTATGATAGCGCATTTAAACAAATTAGGGTTTAATGATATCGTCGCCGTTGATGATTTAACGGCATTTAATAAAACACCCAATTTAATAGGTAAGAAATGTAGTAGAGTTATTGACCGCACTATTTTTTTAGATTGGTTTAAGGAAAATTCAAAAGGAACGGATTGCGTAATTCATTTAGGAGCGCACACAGATACAACCGAAGCTGATGCCCGAATTTTTGAAAAACTCAATGTAGAGTATTCTAAGAGTTTATATAAAATATGTGAAAAGCGCAGTATTCCTTTTCTATATGCCTCTTCTGCTGCAACCTATGGCGATGGGGAGTTTGGTTTTTCAGATGCAAAACAAGATGGTATATTAAAACTCAAGCCCCTCAATCCTTATGGCGTTTCAAAAAATGAATTCGATAAATGGCTATATAAACTCTCTAAGAGCAAACCGCAAAATACTTTTTGGGCTGGTTTTAAATTTTTTAATGTTTACGGACCTAACGAATACCATAAGGGTAGAATGGCGAGCACAATTTTCCATTTTTACAACCAAATTTTAAGAGATAAATTGGTGCGATTGTTCGAAAGCCATAAAAAGGAAATAGCAAATGGCGAACAGCAACGCGATTTTATTTATATCAGAGATGTGCTGAGCATTTTAGAATTCTTTATGAAAAATCATAAAATGATTCCATCCGGTGTGTACAATGTAGGTACTGGAAAAGCACGCAGTTTTAATGATGTTGTCAAAAATGTTTTTCAAAATTTAAATGTTCCTGAAAACGTTGTTTACATTCCCACGCCCACCGATATTCGCGAATCATACCAATATTTTACACAAGCAGATACGCGCAGATTGCGCAATATTGCTGGCTATACCAAACCTTTTACTACTTTGGAAGATGGTATTGCAGATTATGTGACAAATTATTTGAAACAGACACACTATTTATAATGGTTAATTTATTAATGGTTAATGGTTAATTTTTTCTCATTAACCATTAACCATTAACTATTAACCATTAACCATTCTAAAATTATGATTTTAAAAGCGATTGAAGTACATATTAAGGTTGCCCAAAAACTGCATTTATTAGCACCTTCTATTCATGAAATGTGTTTATTGTGCCAAACAGCTTTACAAAATGGCAATAAAATTCTCATAGCGGGCAACGGTGGCTCAGCAGCAGATGCACAACACATAGCAGCTGAATTGGTTGGTAGGTTTATGGCTGAACGCAGAGGGCTGCCTGCAATAGCATTAACAACCGATACATCAATTTTAACTTCTGTAGGAAACGATTACGGCTTTAATTCAATTTTTGCTCGGCAAATTCAAGCATTTGCAAAACCTGATGATATTTTTATCGCCATTTCTACTTCAGGAAATAGTTCTAATATCATTGAAGCAGCAATTGAAGCCACAAAATGTGGCTCAAAAGTTATTGGACTTTTAGGAAAATCTGGTGGAGAAATGAAAGATTTGGTTGATTTGCCTATAATAATCGATTCTGATAATACGGCGCGCATTCAAGAAATGCACATTCTTATTGGGCATATCTTATGCGAATATATTGATGCTCATTTTAAACAGCTCAAATAATGATAGTAATTTTTAGTTACTAATTCAGTAGTTTATTTTAACTCAGAAATGTAAAGAACCTTATATTTTTGATTAAATTCTTTAATTATTTAGAGACTACAAAAATGTTCATTGAAGGCTTACTAAATTTTTAAATTTAAGATGAACTAATTGATTAAGTCACTTATATTTGTGAAGTTATTATTTTATAATTTATTCAACTTTATTCATTCTAAAATTTTCTCAAAATGAAAAATGTATTTTTAATCACAGTATTAATTAGTTTTCTTGTAAACTCATCATCAGGAAGCGTTTCCGTAAATCCCAGCCATTTAATTACTGAAGGTTCAAAAATTCACAAATCTGGAATTTTTGATAAACAACTTTTGACAGCCGAAGACATTATCTACGGAGACAGAAAGACCGTCGAAACTAAAATTGGAAAAAAGCTTTCATTTAAAGAGCGCATTGTTTTAGGTTTAGTAAAACACGAACTAAAAAAAGCTGAAAAAAAAGGAAAACTTGCTGAGGCTTGGAAAGCAACATCGCAAGGTACAGGATCTGATATGCTAATTGGTATTGTTTTGGGAGTACTTTTAGGTCTAATTGGGGTTTTGATTGCTTATATAATTGGAAGAAGGGAAGTTATCAAAGGTTCATGGTATGGGCTTTTAGCATTAATTGCAGTGATATTAATCGTATCTTTATCTAAAAAATAGAAAATATTTTACAATTTTTTTAATAATTCGGCTTAACAATTAATTCTTAAAATGCGCTATCCAATCTTCAACGGATAGCGCATTTTTTATATTATACTCACCAATTTTAGTTCTTACCAATTTAGTTAAATAAGCGCGAGAATCGCAAGCTAAACCAAAATCATTTGCAAGCGAGCGAATATAAGTGCCTTTAGCACATTCAACTTCAAAATCTGCGGTGGGATTTTCAAAATTTAATATTTCAAAGGAATTAATTCTCACATGGCGCGGTTCAACCTTTACATCAATCCCCAATCTCGCAGATTTGTATAATGCTTCACCATCAACTTTGATAGCCGAATAAATAGGAGGCATTTGTTGGATATCGCCGAGAAATAATTTTGTATTCTCTTTTAATAATTCTAATGAAAGGTGTTCAGTTGGCGCAAATAAATCGGGTTGTGTTTCAGCATCGAAAGAAGGTGTGGAAGCGCCAAAAGTAAAAGTACCAGTATAGGTTTTATCTAAACCCATGAAAGAATCAATTTCTTTCGTTTTTTTTCCAACACAAACAATGAGTAAGCCCGTTGCTAAAGGATCTAAAGTGCCTGCATGACCGACTTTGATTTTTCTATCTCCTGTTATCTCACGGAGTTTAAATCGCAACTTATTGACGACATCGAAAGATGTCCAATGTAAAGGTTTATCAACTAAAAGCATTGCGCCTTCAGTTTTTATGGTTGATAGTTCAATATTATTTATTGTCAGAACCATGATTTATAGGATTTCGGGATTAAAAAGATAGAGTTTTTAAATGACACAACTTACCGTTGTAAATCTATAAATCCTGAAAATCATGGTTCTTGCAACTTTTAGTTCATTACAATATTGAACTTCATCATTATCAAAGCAATGATAAAAAGTCCAAAAATGATGCGGTAGATTCCAAAAATTTTAAACCCTTTCTCGGTGAAAAAAGATATGAACGAGCGAATTGCTAAATAGGCAACAATAAAAGCTACAACATTGCCAAT
>JAYWBA010000085.1:0-2136 GCA_043781915.1 Saprospiraceae bacterium | reverse complement strand
TGAATGGGCGCGCCTTAATGGTGACAAAAGATTCCATTTCTATGGATTTTGCTTTTACGGGTAAAGATAGCGCGAGGACAGTTCAAGGCAAGAAAACTACGATGTACGATAATTACACCATCAATAAACCTTTAAACGATTCGATTTATAAACAAGATGAGTTTGAAGCACACGATGACAAATATTACGAAAAAGGAGAAGATTTTTGGAAACAAAACAGAATAGATACCTTAACATCTTCTGAAAATGCCGTCTATGGAACCATGGCAAAACTGAATAAAAATACTGGATTCAGAATTGTTACAGGGCTTTTTAAATTTTTCTTTGATGGATATATTCCACTCGACAAGTTTGATCTTGGACCGACAACTACATTCATCAGTGGTAACACCGTTGAAGGAACACGCTTCCGATTTGGCGGCAGAACTTCTCCGAGTTTTTCTAATTTCGCTCTGATTGAAGCAATTGGCGCTTATGGCACGACCGATCAAAAATTTAAATACATTTCGAATGTGCGATTAAATTTTAGCAAGAATAAAATTCTGCGTTTTCCATTAAACGAGCTCAAACTTTATTCTAATTACGATACTAAAACACCTGGCTTAACGCTTAATTATATAAACGAAGATAATATTTTACTCTCCATTAAACGGGGATTGAACGATAAAATTTTCTATATCAAAGACAACGGATTTGAATACACACACGAAGAAAGAAACGGATTTTCGTATAAAATTGGTGCTAAAAACGTTGTGTACGAACCAGGAGGTGCTTTAAAAATAACCAATGACAGCTTAAATAATCCGACAGGCTTACAAAATTTTCTTTATTATGATCAAAATGATAAATTACTTTCAACGCCATCAATCACTAACACTGAAATAGATTTAACACTGCGCTATGCGCCACACGATAAATTTTATCAAGGCGCTAATTATAGAACACCGATTCTTACAAAATATCCTATTTTCTCGCTTAAATACTCCAAAGGGTTTTCAGGCATTTTAAATGGAAAATACGATTACAATAAAGTTGACGGATCTATAGAGCGCGTATTTTGGTTTCCGCTCATAGGTTATGCTGATGTCATTGTTGAAGGTGGAAGAACTTTTGGTAAATTGCCTTACCCTTTATTGACTATTCATCGCGCCAACCAAACGTATTCATACCAAATGGAGTCATATAACTTGATGAATTTCATGGAATTTATCAGCGATAAATATGCTTCGTTCAATGTGTATTATAATATGGGTGGATTTTTATTCAATCGTGTTCCGCTCATCAGAAAATTAAATTGGCGCGAAGCTTTTACATTTAAAGCTATTTGGGGTGGTTTGGATGATGAAAATAATCCGTCTAGAGCGAACGGGCAGATTTTATTTCCGAAAGATGCTAACGGCGTTCCGCTGTCTTATTCACTTAATGCAGGTCCGTACATGGAAGCCAGTTTGGGAGTAACTAATATTCTAAAATTATTACGCGTTGATTATGTGTGGCGATTGAGTTATCTTAATAATCCGAACGTGGCTAATGGCGGTTTAAGATTTAAAGTAAAAATTGACTTTTAAGTTATTATGCAAGTGTAATAAATTTCTGCGCGTATTTCTGCGAATTTCAGAGGGAAATATTCAATAGGTTGCGACTTAGCTAAGTAATTACGGTCATTTAATTGTAAAATTCTACTATTAAAGAACAATTACTCAAAAAGAGTGCTTAATTTTAGGCTTTTATTGAAATCAACTAAAAATTCTATTAAAGCTTTTAATACAACTATGAAAAAAAAGATATTGTTTCTGGCTGGTTCACTTAACCAGACGACACAGATGCATAAAATATCGCAGCAACTTGATGCAGACTATGATTGCTGGTTTAGTCAACTTTTTGTAGAGAAAAAATTTGAAGAATGGTTTTTAGATAATGGATTACTTGACAATACTGTTTTAGCAGGCGCTTTCAGAGAACAAAGTGAAAAGTATATGCGCGACAATAATTTAAATATAGACTATAAAGCACAACGGCATAGCTACGACCTCGTATTTTTCTGTTCCGATTTACACATTCCCGAAAGCTTAAGCGAAACAAAGACTATTTTTGTACAAGAAGGTATGATTGATAGACCCACTTTGATTTCAAAAG
>JAYWBA010000084.1:0-16500 GCA_043781915.1 Saprospiraceae bacterium | reverse complement strand
ACAACTGTCAACTATGTTACTTGAAGTCAAAAACCTTAGCATCGAGTTTATCCAACCCGATAAAACATCGCGCGTTATTCACAGCATTTCGTTTAATGTCAATGCGGGTGAAACGGTTGCTGTTGTAGGTGAATCTGGTTCGGGTAAATCTGTTACTTCTTTGAGTATCATGCGACTACTTCAAGAACCTCCCGCACATATTTCTGGAGAAATATTCTTGAATACTGATAATAATTCGAAGGATTTACTGCGACTGAGCGATAAAGATATGTGCTCAGTGCGGGGCAAAGATATTGCCATGATTTTCCAAGAACCCATGTCATCGCTTAATCCTGTTTTAACGTGTGGATTTCAATTGGTTGAAGCGCTCCAAGTGCATAATAAAAATATGCGCTCGGAAGAAGCTAAATTAAGAACGCTCGAACTTTTTGAGCGCGTTAAATTACCTGACCCAGAACGCGCATTTAGAAGTTATCCGCACCAACTCAGTGGCGGACAAATACAGCGCGTGATGATTGCGATGGCAATATCGTGTCATCCAAAATTATTAATTGCCGATGAACCGACAACTGCTTTAGATGTAACGGTTCAAAAATCTATTCTCGAATTACTCGAAGATTTGCAACGCGAATTTGGCATGAGTATTTTGTTTATCACGCACGATTTAGGTGTGGTACGCGAAATGGCAGACCGCGTTATTGTGATGTATAAAGGCAGAATTGTTGAGGAGAATTCAGCAGAAAATATATTCAATGCTCCGCTTCATCCATACACAAAAGGTTTATTGGCTTGCAAACCAAAACTCAACGAGCGACCTGAACGTTTACGCATGGTGAGTGATTATATGGAACTCAGTGTTGATGAGAATAAAGAAATTAGTTTTTCTGAAAAAAACACAGCGCAATTAACCCAAAAACTTGTTTCAAGTGTTGAAACTGAACAGCGTCTCATGCAATTAACTTCTCAAAAACCGCTTTTTGAAGTGCGTAATTTGTGTATAGATTATCCATCGAAGAAAAATTTTTGGGGTTCACCAACTGCTTATACGCATGCAGTCAATAACGTCAGTTTCGATATTTACCCAGGTGAAACTTTAGGTTTAGTGGGTGAATCGGGTTGTGGCAAAACTTCGCTTGGCAGAAGTTTAATTCATTTAACACCTGTCACTTCGGGCAGTGTGAAATATAACGGTGAAGAATTGACGACTGCGAGTGCTGAACGGTGGCGCTCGCTTAGACGCGATATTCAAATCGTTTTTCAAGACCCATTCGCATCCCTCAATCCAAGAATTACGATTGGCAACGCCATTTTAGAACCACTTGAAGTACATAAAATTCTCACAAATTATAAAGAACGCAAAGAAAAAGTAATCCAACTTTTAGAAACCGTTGGCTTATTGCCCGAACATTTCAATCGTTATCCGCACGAATTCAGCGGCGGTCAGCGTCAACGCATTTGTATTGCGCGTGCATTAGCACTCAATCCCAAATTTATTATTTTCGATGAATCCGTTTCTGCTTTAGATGTTTCTGTGCAAGCACAAGTTTTAAATCTCCTTGTCGATTTACGCAAACAATTCAATTTTACCAGCATTTTTATCAGCCACGATTTAAGCGTCGTCAAATTTATTTCTGACCGCATTATGGTGATGCAACGCGGTAAAATTGTTGAAACGCAAGCTGCTGATGCGTTGTATGCTAATCCGATTGAACTTTATACGCAGCAATTGATTGAAGCAATACCGAATTAATCAATCATCTATACACTTTTTGAAATTAATAAATTTTTCGAAAAAAGAATTACAGATTTTAAAGACTAACTCGTTAATAGAAAATGTCTCACTTTGGTACTCTAAGCAAGACTTGAACATTAACCTCATCGTCAGAATGTTTTTTATCAACAACAATTTCTTTGGGAACTTCAAAAATATACGCTGCTTTAGCATCGAAGAATTCATCTTTTAAAGTATAAGCGTATGAATCTTGTCTCTTATTTTGCTCGTTCATTGAAAAAGTATTTGAATACTTGACTGAATTTCGAACATAAGAGTTAGCTGTATCAATATTGTATATCCAATTTGCTTCTTTATCTAAATTGAATTTTTTAACTTTTCCATCTATTGTTATTTCAATTTCTCCTTTTACTTCATGAACAAGTTTAAAATCATTGCTACGAATTGTATATTCACCATCATTTTTAATTTTCAAAGTTACATCCCTATTAGTCCCGTTATCAATATAAAGTTTTAGTTTGTCTGAACCATAACTAAACAAAGAAACTAAAAGAGACCCAACAAAAACTAGAAAAAGAGTAAAATCCCCTAAATAACTTGGAATACTTTCTGCCCAATCATTATTAATATAGAATTGTCTTCTTTTTTTGATGTACAAAAAAGTGCAACCAAAAACAACTCCAAAAGTTAATAGGTAATAAATGAAACGATTAATATTAGGGTAATAGTCTTGAAGAGTTTCACCAATAAATAGTGTAACAAGTATTGTTGAAAACAAAATAATATAACCTAAAAATTTACTCATAATCCTTATTATTGTATGGTTTTTCTTTAATGTTGGCAAATATAATCAGCTCCATTCTAAATATTTCAAAAATCTAAAAGGAAGATTAATTATTACATTTAAATTTACATTAACAATTCGATATAATTAAATTCAAATAATATGATTTTTGGTCAGAATTCTAAGCAACTTAAACAAGATTCATTAATTGATGTTTGCTCCAATTGTAAAAAAATTGCAAAAATTGATATTCATGTAATACAAAAATATGCCCATGTTTTTTGGATACCAACTTTTCCAATGGAGAAATTAGCAATTTCCCATTGTAATAATTGTGGATTTACCTTTAAAACACATCAAATGCCTCCTTCAATTAAAGCGATTGCGTATAAGCTAGAAAAAGAAAGCAAAACACCGATTGAATTGTGGACTGGGCTTGGAATATTTGGTTTTATTTTTGTTTTAGGTTTTTTTCAAGCAGCTTTACGAATTTTAAAAAGTCAAAACAATTTAAATGACCCAAAAATAAACGATGTTGTTGAAGTCAAAATAAATCAAGGTTTCACTTTATATAGGATTGACAGTATTGTTAGGGATTCCGTTTTTGTTTGCGTTAATAATTATGGTGCGAGTTCTCAAGAAGCATTGAATAAAATTAAAGAAAAAAATAGTTTTTCGAATAAAACATTATCTTTTAGTAATCAAAATTTTAAAGGAATGTTTTTTTCTGGTGAAATTATAAACGTTGATCGAAAACAATAAAAATTACAAATAAAATTTTCAATAAACTAAACTCTCCACTTTTAAAAAGTTCATTTTCGATTCTCCACAAGTTGGACACTCAAAATTTTCTTCGAGCAAATCAAATTTGATGCCTTCAACACTTTCATCATAAACAGTCCAACAACTGGGACATTGATGCAAAAGAGGTTTCAGGTGTGAGGTTTCAGGTTTCAGATTTTTTGAATTTTTAGATTTTATTCCTAATTCTTGATTCATTGTGCCTGATACCTGATACCTGACACCTGACACCTGATTGCTATAATACGTTTTGGTAAGGTTAAACAATGCTTCCGCTAATCGCCATTTGGGTACACCGAGCTGATATGTTTTGCGTTTGCGCGTGTGCGGATTAAAGTCTTCGGCATAAAAAATATCAAATGTCCCGAGCGTGCCGAACAAATCGAAACCGAACTTACCCATTTTAAATAAAGGTTCGCGACGAATAATAACTGAACCAAAAACTTCTGATTTATGGCGCGTTTTGATAGCAAATAATAAACCAAAAGTCCTCAAATCGAAACGGTTAAAACGATTGACCAAAAACTTTTTTAATCTAAACCCTTTCGGACTATCGTCTTCTGTTTGCCAGTTCAATTCTAAAGCAGCATGGCGCACATTGATATTGTATTTGCTCAACAGTTTTTCCCACGAAATTCTATCCTTTCCTTGAACGCCTTTAATAATGAGCGAACGCCAAGCAGTAACACACAAATTACCGATTTTCGTTTCTTTACATAATTCACACAGTTCGATTAAAAAATCAATGGGAAATTGCTCGTTACGTCTGTAAATGCCAATCCAAGGTGTTGCTCCATAAAGATTTACGCCTTCGTAATAAGGCATAACAAATCGCGGTATAACTAAATCCTTATCAATTGGTCTCATGATTACACCCTCTTCGAGCTTTGAGCTGTGAGCTTTGAGCAATGAGCTTTCTTGTGAAAGCTCATTGCTCAAAGCTATTAGTTCATTGCTAAAAAGCTTTTCGATGTTTTTTGAAAACGTGGGTATATCCAACGAATAAATTAATTTATCAAATCGTTCAATAGTATTTGTTTTGGGATAGCGTATATAACAATACCAAAAATGTTGGACATCGGAAGAAATGAAATTAACATGTCCTGTAAAAAACGGCGCGTGCGATTGGTCTTTGTCACAAATATTGATTTTGTATTTGGGTTTGTAATCAAACCCAGCCAATACATCTTGATAAATGCCTTCACCCAACCAACCTTCCGTGCTGAACAAGCCTTCGAAAGCATAAGAGCTGAGGATATTTGGAAAAGTTTCAGAATCGCCTTGAACTTCTACATTCAAATTTTTAAGATTAGACCTAAAAGCACTTATCTCGCGTTCGTCGCGCACTTTGATAAGCAATTGCTGACGCGCGCCAAAGCTCGCACTTTTCACCCCTGATTCTTTGGCAATATCTAAAACAGAATGCAACCAAGATGGAGAAACAATACCGCCGTTTATATTTATTTTAAAATTCATAATTTAGTTGTGAGTTGTGAGTTGTGAGTTGTGAGTTGTGAGAAACGATAAACAACTGTCAACTGACAACTGTCAACTGACAACTCTTCAAAATAGAGTTCACTTCCATCCTACAACTGCCGCAGCCTGTTCCTGCGCCTGTTTCATTACACAGTTCCGTGAGATTCGTACAACCAGCTTTTATTTTATTGATTAGGTTTCCTTCGCCAACGCTGTTACAGGTGCACACCAATTTGCCAATAACAGGTTCTGCTTTTTTACCGCTGCGCAAAAGTTCGAGGCGTTTTTCAGAAAGTTCGATGCCGTTTTGAATGAGATTTTTAAAGTCTAAAAACTCAGATTTATCGCCTATCAGAATTGTGCCAACAAGTTTATCGTTCTGAATAATACACTTTTTGTAAAAACGTTTGGCTTTATCGATAAATAAAATTTCCTCAAAACTCGAATCATCTTCAGGCACTTCAACTCTGCCAATGGAGCTGAGCTGCAAACCTTCCATTTTTAAAATATTCATCGAAAGCGAACCATTATAGGGTTTAGCTGTATCACCAGCTAAAAATCTTGCCGCAACACCTGCTTGATCTTCCGCACCTACTGTTATTCCCCACATTTGCCCGCGCCATTCTGCAATTTCACCCATTGCAAAAATATTAGTGTCGCTTGTTTGTAAAAAATCGTTCACAATAACGCCGCGATTGCATTTTAACCCTGCTTCGCGCGCCAATTCAACATTAGGCGTAGTTCCAACTGCCATTACAATCGCGTCACAATCAATTTTACGACCTGAGCTGAGACGAACAGCTTTGAGCTTTGAGCTACGAGCTTTGAGCTTTTCTTGTGAATTGGAAGAAGGCTCATGGCTCAGAGCTAATGGCTCAGAGCCAAAATATGTTTGAACAAAATCGTTATAATACACATCTATACCGCGCTCTACAATTTCCTCGTGCAATAATTGGCTCGCTAAAGGATCAAGCTGCCGATCCATAAACCGAGAAATGCGTTGAACAATGGTTACTTTTAATCCCATTTCATTCAGAGATGCTGCCATTTCTAATCCTAATAATCCGCCTCCGATAACAACAACGGATTTTGTAGAGACGTTGCATGCAACGTCTCTACCGAGCGTTTTTAAAAGATTATCGGCATCATGTCGACTACGCATCGTGAATATGCCAGAAATATGTTGCGGTATATCGCGCAAAATATTGGCGCGACTACCCATTCCGAGAATTAACGTATCGTAGGAATGTTGTCCGCCTTTTTCGTCAATAAGGGATTTCGTTTCGCGATTAATACTTTTTACGCCCAAACCTTTATGGACAGTG
The DNA here is from genome assembly GCA_043781915.1 of Saprospiraceae bacterium. Classification (GTDB taxonomy): domain Bacteria; phylum Bacteroidota; class Bacteroidia; order Chitinophagales; family Saprospiraceae; genus JAAFJT01. The sequence goes on along the minus strand of JAYWBA010000084.1, from coordinate 10,382 downwards.
ATATTTTTTTCGTAGAAATCTTTTTCAGTGAGTTTTTGCAATTGCTCCCAAGTTTGTGTGCCGCTGACGTAATCGGGTAGCATAACGCGATTGTAGAATGGATAAATTTCTCGGCTAAAAACATGAATTTCATTTTCTTCGTTCAAACCGCGATACGTATTAATAAATCCACACCCTGCTGCGCCTGCACCAACAATGATGATTTTCTTTTTAGTTTGAGAAATTTTTGTGACTTCAACCGCCGAAAATTTAAAATCGGGTTCTTTCGAGCGTGCATCAACGAGGTTATTTGTAATATTATTCACACGACTTAAATCCGAGCCGTTGCGTTTACCCCAGTGCATCGGTAAAGCAATCACGCCGCGCTTAATATCTTCAGTAATTTTGGCGCGTGCGCGCATATTGCCACGTGCATTGCTGATTTCAACCATTTCATCGTCTTTAATGACTCTAAATTTGGCATCGAAAGGATTTATTTCGAGCAATGGTTCAGAAATATGTTGGTTGAGTTTGTTCACTTTTCCTGAGCGACTCATGGTGTGCCATTGATCGCGAATGCGCACAGTAGTTAAAATCAACGGATGTCCAGGTGTAGGTTTTTCACTTTTGTTTTCGCCGTCGCAACCATGAATTTGTGCTTTTTGATTGGGAGTATAGAATTTTTTATCTTCGAACAAGCGTTTATTTCCCCATTGCACCGTGCCTTGCGTTTTAAGAATATCGTAGGTGACATCGGAAATATCAATATTTGTTCCTTTTGTTAAAGCTGCGTGCTCAGCAAATATTAGTTGACAGTTGACAGTTGACGGTTGACAGTTGGCAATTGACAATTGCTTATCGTTTCTGTCAACTGTCAACTGACAACTGTCAACTAAATAATCGAATTGTTTTTCAAATCCCATTTTGTGGGCAAAACGCGTAATAATTTCAGCATCTGGTAATGCTTCACCTGGCGCATCCGTAATTTTATGCAAATACGAAATTCTGCGCTCGGCGTTTGTCATAGTGCCTTCTTTTTCCGTCCAAGTAGCGGCAGGTAAAATAACATCAGCATATTGCAAAGTTTCTGGTTTGCTCGATATTTCTTGAACGACTACAAACTTAGCATTTTTCAAAGCAGCTTCTGCGATGCGAACATCGGGTAAACTCACTAAAGGGTTAGTACACATTATCCAAATCGCTTTTAACCGACCATCATTTAATGCTTCGAACATCTCAGTGGCAGTTAAACCATTTTTAGGCGAAATTTTGACGGGACTATTCCAAAAGGCTTCGACTTCTTTTCTATCGTCTTGATTCAATAAATTTCTATGTGCAGGTAATAAATTTGAAAGCCCACCGACTTCGCGACCACCCATTGCATTGGGTTGACCAGTCAATGAAAAAGGTCCAGCGCCAGGCTTTCCGATGTTGCCCGTTATTAAATGCAGGTTTATTAGACTCAAATTTTTATTGACTCCAATAACAGATTGGTTTAAACCCATCGTCCACATGGAAAGAAATGCTTTCGCATTGCCGATATACGAGGCAGCTAAAAAAATATCTTCAGCAGGTACATCGCATATTTCAGCTGATTCTTTCAGCGTTTTTGAAAATGCAATTTCTTTTAATTTTTCGTATCCATCGGTGTGATTTGAAATAAAATCGTTGTCAATCCATGCGTTTTCAATTAAAATTCTGGCAATAGCATTGAATATAGTGACATCGGTTCCGGGTTTAATTTGTAAATGTAAGTCGCAAGATTTTGCGGTATCTGTTTTTCTGGGGTCAATACAAATCAGTTTTACGTTTGGATTTTCTGCTTTATGCGCTTCAACGCGACGCCAAATAATCGGATGACACCAAGCAGGATTGGCGCCTGCTGCCATGATACAATCTGAAAGTTCAATATCGTCGTAACAAACAGGTACACTGTCTTCTCCGAGCGAAAGTTTATAACCCACTACGGCACTACTCATGCACAATCGCGAATTGGTGTCGATATTATTCGAGCCAATAAATCCTTTAATGAGCTTGTTTACAACATAGTATTCTTCAGTTAAACACTGACCAGATGCATAAAACGCTACCGAATCTGGTCCAAATTTATCAATAAAAGTTTTAAAAACTTTGGCTGTGCGCTCTAACGCTGTATCCCATGAAACGCGTTGGCGCGGCATGTTTTTACTCCACCGCATTTCTGGATAGAGCAGTCTATCCGATTTATCCCACGCAGTATAATGTAAATTCAAACCCTTTGAACACAAAGCGCCTTTGCTAGAAGGATGGTTTTTATCGCCTTCAACATGAATTTTATTATTGCCCAGATCTGTAATTTCTAAACCACAACCCGTTCCGCAATAACAACACGTAGATTTGAATTTCGTCATTCTTGACCGAGATTTAACAGATTAAATGATTAATATGATTTTGACCCTGATTTGACCACGATTAAACGGATTAAAAGATTTCCATGATTTGTCAATCGTGTTAATCAAAAAATCCGTTTAATCGTGGTCAAATCAGGGTCAAAATCATAGAACGGAAATCTCTGAAACGTGGGAAGTTTACTTCGACTCTCGCTCTATGACACAAAACGAAAACCAATTATTTATTTTAATTGGTTTTTTCAAGCAAAAACTTCCTCTCCTATAAATTCAGGAGCAATTTTCTTCACAGGCACTCTGCTGAAATTTGTAATTCCTACAACTGCAGCAACACATAAAGCAATTGCACCAATATAGAAAAATGCTTGGCTGTATGTTATAGCTGACGATTTAAACATGAAACCCATGAGCATACCACCCACATTTCCTCCTGCACCAACAATTCCAGCAACTACACCCATATTTTTGGGATTCATAAACGGCGTAAGTGCATACGTGGCTCCATTAGCCATTTTTAAGAACAAGGCAAAAGTTATCATTGTTATAATAGCGACAATTAAAGTTCCTGATTGAGAAAAAACCATTAATCCCAAACCTTCCAACGCTAATAAAATGGCTAACAATTTTCCCTTGCCAAATAAACCAGATACTTTACCAATTTTATCAGCTGTAATTCCACCCAGAGCACGAGCGAAAAGATTCATCATACCGAATGATCCCGCCAATAAGCCAGCCATTTTCTGGTCAACTTTGAAAGCATCTGTGAAATGTAGCGATGCTACGTTATCAAATGTGATTTCCATGCCAAAGCAAACTGAATATGCTAAGGCTAATGCCCAAACACGCCAATCAACTAAAACCTCACGCCAATTGGATTTTTCAGTCACAGTAGCTGGAGTTCTGTCAATATCTTCGTAATTACCAGCAGGTGTATCTTTCGTGAACCGATAATACAAGAAAGCACAAATTAAGAGAAGTGTGCCAGGTAAAATCATCGCATAACGCCAAGCATCGTGATTAGAAAAACCCATGCTAACTATCCATGCAAATACCAATGGCATAACAATATTAGTTACCCCACCACCTAAATTTCCCCAACCGCCAGCAACAGCATTTGCTGTGCCTTTAATGCTCGGAGCAAACATTGTAGAAGTGTGAAACTGCGTAACAACAAATGAAGCACCTAAAACGCCTATCGCGAATCGGAACATTAAGAAAGTCATGTAGCCTCCAGAAACGCCTACGAAAAAAACAGGTATAGAACAAACAAGCAATAGCGCTGTATATGTTTTGCGTGGACCCCAAGTATCGCATAACCTACCTATGAACAAACGCGCTAAAATAGTTGCCGAAACGGCTGCAATGATGATATTACCAATTTGATCTTTCGAAAGACCTAAGTCCTTCCGAATAGTTGGCATAAGACCAGCTAAAGCAAACCAAGCGAAAAATGATGCGAAGAATGTTAACCAAGTGACGTGAAATGTACGCATTGGTATAGAGCTGAGGCTGAAAATATTCAGTTTTTCTGCGGGTTGCGCAGCGGTTGTTGAAATAGTTGACATAGATAATTAGATTTTTAATTGTGATTAACCTCGTAGGTTTTGAAAACCTACGAGGTTTTTAAAACATTATTTTTTAGGCATCTCCGTTTTAAACAGTTCAGGTTTTATAGTTACCATCAAATAAGCCCAAGTAGCAGTCTGTTCAGCTTTGCCGATGGTATTCATCTTTACAACTTCCAAACTGTTGTTTCCGAACATGGTGCAGTAACCTAATTCAAAAATGGCAGATTTTGACATCGCGTAATTAAACACTAAATCAGTTTCGTATCCCATATTTTTATCGAGCAAAGTGCTGCCAGTGCCATCCGAAACTTTATTGGCAAAATCGTTGGCAATACTGAAATTGTGTACATCTAAAGCAATACTGAATTTAGGCGTTGCAGCATATTTAAGTTTTAAATACGGATTAGATAAACCTGCCACAGGCGAACCTGCACCAGCGTACCAATAATCCATGTAACCCCAGAATTTATGCGGCGTGCCATACAATGGGTCGAAACGGTGGTTTTCCGTAGCTACAGTATTTGGGTCATTTCCAGAAAGCAATTCATAACCCAAGCCCACTGTCATTTTACCAGCAGTGTAACCAACATAACCAAATATATTATACGCCGTTAGGTCTTTACCATCTCTATCTGTTCCTGTCTGAAAATATGCACCAGCAGAGTAACTAAATTTCTTAGCTGTCCCAACAGCCATGGCACCAAAAGTTACGCGACTGTTTGAACCTGCAACATCGTAACGACGACCATACACTTTTTCAGTGCCAGATGATAAGGAGTCTGTTCTAAATTTTTCAAAATCGTCTTTAAAAAATAAGGCTGAGATTTTCGTTTTGCTGACCGTTTTCGAAGCGTATAAATACTGCATTGTTTTGTACATTTGGTTAGCACCATTTGTTGAAACATTCGATGCTAAAACAGGCGCACCGCCTAAACTTGCTGTCGGTACAAAACCTGAAGGAATCGTAACAGCTGTGCCTTTTACAGTAATATATGCGGGTGTATTTCCAGCAGTATAAAATGTGTTGTAGGTATTTACAGCATCAGTAGTTTGATTAAAAGCTAAACCCAAATCGACTTGCCAACCCATTTTATTGAGTTTAAAAACAGCTGCATCATGTCTGCGCGCTTGTTGAAGCCAATCTAAATTTCCAAGTAATCGCGAATCATCGTAAAGCAATTCTTGACGACCAAATTTAACAGATAATCCAAGAGAATCGCTTAAAATAGCTTCTGCCCAAGCTTCATGAACGCCCAACTTCGATCCATCAGCACTACTAATAGTTGAAGCATCTTGTCCCCAAACACGCACATCTTGAATAGCTAAACCCATAGCTATTTTCTCGAACTTATACAAAAAATTTAACCGAGTACGTTGTGAAATAAAACCAGCAGCAGAAGTATCGTTATTACCTGCTACTTGATCCTTCGGAACTAATGAGCCATAACCAGCACGGTATTCACCTCTTGCTCTAATTTGAGCGGATATAGTGAGTTGTGCTTGGCAAATCTGTGAAAAAAACAGAAAAATTGTAACACTAAGTGCAATAGACTTGAAATAGTAAGGACTTTTCATTTCTTTTGTGTTGAATTGTGAAAGAATTAATAGTAATTGGTTATTTCGCATAGCCTCGAAGTGGATCCACCCATCTCGAGGCATTTTTTTGAGCTATGAGCAATGAGCTTTCATAGAGTTTGTAAGAAAACTCAAAGCCCATAGCTTACTTCTCATAGCTGTATTGAAAACGGAGCAATTAATTATTTAGAAAATTATAAATTTTAATTCCCACTTAAAATTTAAATTTCTAAATTGATTAATTAGTGTAAATAATTGATTTTTAATTAATTAAAAAAGTTTTCGAAAACATTTTTTATTAATTATAGTACAAAGTTAAGGGTGCTAATTTCGATTTACCAAATTCGACACCACCCCTATATGTCCATTTTGCCCTAAAAAAGCACATTTTTACCCTTTTTCAAATTGGATTTTCACAATTATTTATTTTTATTTTGCTTAATTACAGTGTGATTAATTTTTTTAAAACTGCAATTTTAAAATTAAATTTTGTTTGATTTTATCGTTCGACAGTTAGTAATTTTTATTTTTAAACTAAGTCGAAGCAATACTACCTTTGCACTACCAAATAAAAGTCGATTCCCACTCGTCTCCGACCAAGATTTAACTGATTATGTTTTTCATGATTTTTTAGTCGCGTTATTCAGTTAGTCTTTTATCCTTGGTTGTAATCATAGTTAATCAATTAAATCAGTTTAATCAATGGTCAAGATAGTAGTTGTCGGCAACGGCATGGTGGGTTACAAGTTTTGTGAGAAAATTATTGCCAAAGCGGGAGTTGACGCGTTCGACATCACTGTTTTTGGTGCAGAAAAACTTCCTGCCTACGATAGGGTTCATTTAAGTTCTTATTTCGATGGGAAAACTATAAAAGATTTAACGCTTGCCACAACCGACTGGTACACCGAAAATAAAATCAACCTCATACTTGGCGATGCCGTTGTCAATATTGATGTCGAAACCAAAACCGTTACTTCGCATAAAAATAATGTTCAGCACTACGACTATCTTGTTTTAGCGACGGGTTCAGTGCCTTTTGTACCTCAAATTGAAGGTGTAGAAAAAAAGGGTGTATTTGTTTATCGCACTATCGAAGACTTAGATGCCATGCGCGCTTACGCTAAAAAAGTAAAACGCGGTGCCGTAATCGGTGGCGGCTTATTAGGTTTGGAAGCTGCTAAAGCTTTAATAGATTTAGGTTTGGAAGAAACACACGTTGTAGAATTTGCGCCACGATTAATGCCACGTCAGGTTGATATGGGTGGTTCGCAAGTACTTCAAGCCAAATTAGAAGATTTAAATTTAAAAGTATATCTTCAAAAAAATACAGAAAAAATACTTGGTAACGGTAAAATTGAAGGTTTACGATTTACCGACGAAACTGTACTCAACGTTGAAATGCTTGTCATTTCAGCAGGTATAAAACCTTGCGATGAATTAGCGCGTGTTGCAGGTTTAACTGTTGGTGTTCGCGGCGGCATCGTAGTCGATGACAATATGACCACTTCTGACCCATATATTTTTGCTATTGGCGAGTGCGCTTTGGCGCATGGTATGATTTACGGTTTAGTGGCACCTGGTTATGAAATGGCGGATGTGGTGGCAACTAATTTAGTGATGAGGGATGAGGGATTAGTGAAGAAAAGTGAAGAGAAAAAAGCGAACTCATCACTCATCACTCATCACTCATCACTCAAATCGTTCAAACCCTACGATATGTCCACCAAATTAAAACTCATTGGTGTTGATGTAGCGAGTTTTGGCGATCCGTTCGCAGGTAATCCATATATTGCAGGCACAGATCAAAAAGGTGTGCGAAGTATCGTTTTCAGAGATCAATCGAAAGGAATTTATAAACGCGTTAATATTTCGCCTGATGGAAAATATTTGCTCGGTGGCGTTTTAGTAGGCGATGCTACGCAGTTTGGTATGCTGCAACAAACGGTGAATAACAAAATTATTTTGCCCGCTAATCCAGAAGATCTAATTCTCGGTTCGCGTGGTGGAGCTGGTTCAGAAGATTCTGGTGTGGCGAGTTTACCCGATGAAGCGTTGATTTGTTCGTGCGAAGCGGTAACGAAAGGAATGATTTGTGACCAAGTGAGTGAAAACGAAGTTTTTACGCTCGATGGCATGAAAAAAGCAACAAAAGCTTGCACAGGTTGCGGTGGATGCACACCGATGGTTAAGGATTTGATGGGTATTTCGATGAAAAAAATGGGACGCATTGTGCGTAATGTCATTTGCGAACATTTCGATTATACGCGTCAAGAATTGTTCAGTCTCATCAAGATTAAAAAAATTAAAACCTATAACGATGCGCTCGATATTTTGGGTAAATCGCACGGTTGCGAAGTTTGCAAGCCCGCAGTAGCATCCATTTTAGCGAGTTTGTGGAATGAACAAATACAAAAACAAGCGACCATTCAAGATTCTAACGACCGTTTCTTAGCTAATATACAAAAAGGAGGAACGTATTCTGTTGTGCCGCGCATAGCAGGTGGCGAAATTACACCTGAAAAATTGATTGTGATTGGTCAAGTTGCGCAAAAATATGGGTTATATACTAAAATCACAGGCGGTCAGCGTATAGATATGTTCGGTGCACATGTTGGCGATTTACCGATGATTTGGACAGAACTTATCGCAGCGGGATTTGAATCAGGTCATGCTTATGGCAAAGCTTTGCGCACCGTTAAAAGTTGCGTCGGCTCTACCTGGTGCAGGTTTGGTTTGCACGATGCCGTCACTTTTGCCATCGAAATTGAAAATCGGTACAAAGGTTTCCGCGCACCACACAAATTAAAATCTGCTGTTTCGGGCTGTATTCGCGAATGTGCCGAAGCGAACTCAAAGGATTTTGGATTGATTGCTACTGAGAAAGGTTGGAATTTATTTGTGTGTGGTAACGGCGGCACAAAACCTGAACATGCTAAATTGCTCGCTTCCGATATTGATGAAGCGACTGTTATTAAATATGTCGATCGCTTTCTGATGTTTTATACTAAAACAGCCGAGCCACTGACGCGCACATCTGTTTGGCTTTCCAAACTCGAAGGTGGCATGACTTATCTCAAAGAAGTTATTATTCACGACTGTCTAGGAATGGCTGCCGAATGGGAAGCTGAAATGCAAGGTTTGGTAAATACCTACGAATGCGAATGGAAAAACGCTATTGAAACACCCGAAATTCGCAAACGCTTCTCACATTTTGTGAACAGCGACGAAAAAGATCCAACTGTTTCGTTTGAAGGTTTGCGCGATCAAAAACGCGCAGCTGAATGGAACTCGAATTTGAAAAATTAAAGAATTTATCGAATTATCAACTAAGATAATTCGATAAATTTCCTCAATTCAACATATTCTAATTTTAATCCAGCATTCTTTTAATTCTATTAATTCGAGTTTTATGTCAAATACAGCAATAGCAACTCAAACAAAGTGGACTTACGTTTGCAAAACCACTGATATTCCAGAAGATGGTGGTGCGTGTGCGTTACTTCACGGCGAGCAAATAGCCATTTTTAATTTTAAACGCCTCGATAAATGGTATGCCACACAAAATATGTGTCCGCATAAACAACAAATGGCATTGTCGCGTGGCATGATTGGCTCAACTAACGATATTCCTAAAGTTGCCTGCCCATTCCACAAAAAAACGTTTTCGCTCGTCGATGGGCAATGTTTGAATGATGATGCTTGCGATTCGATTAAAACATACGAAGTAAATATTGAGAATGGGAAGGTGTATGTGCAGCTTTAATAAACATAAACCCCAAACTTTTTTTTCTCAATAATTGATCCAATCGGTAAATGCGGAACACCATTTTGTTGAAGTAAATAACTGAAATCGTCCACAAAATCTTTCGCAACAGCAATGAGTAAACCGCCCGATGTTTGTGGATCACAATACAAATATTTTTGCTTTTCGGTCAGTGGTGCAATTTTGTGACCGTAGCTATCGAAATTTCGCACTGTGCCACCTGGAAAACATTTTTGGTCTAAATAAGCATCAAGCGCAGCAATATCCAAAAGTGGAATATTTTCTGAAAAAATTTCTGCACTCGTGTTCGAGGCTTCGCACATTTCGTTGAGGTGACCGAGCAAACCAAAACCTGTAACATCCGTTAAAGCATGAACCTGCGGCAGCGTGCCAAAAACTTCACCCAAAGCGTTTAAAGTTTTCATAGAATTGAGCGAAAGTTTGGCGTGTTCTTCAGTGAGTAACCCTTTTTTTTGTGCTGTGCTGAAAATACCAACGCCGAGTGGTTTTGTTAAAAATAAAATATCACCCACTTGGGCGCCACCATTTTTTTTGATGTTTTCTATTTTAACATTACCCGTTACAGCCAAGCCAAAAATTGGTTCGGGTGCATCAATGGAATGTCCGCCTGCGAGTGGAATTTTTGCCGCAGCACAAGCTGCACGACTACCTTCAATCACTTGATTCGCCACTTCAGCCGGAATAGTATTGATAGGCCACCCAAGTATGGCAATTGCCATTAATGGTTTTCCACCCATGGCATATACATCACTAATGGCATTGACAGAAGCGATATAACCAAAATCGAAAGCGTCATCGACAATCGGCATGAAAAAATCGGTGGTAGAAATGAGTGCCGAGCCATCGCCTAAATCTAAAACTGCTGCATCGTCTCTATCTTCGTTACCCACGATGAGGTTAGAATAGAATTTCTTCTCGTTCTGATTTTTAAGAATCGTATCGAGCACTTTCGGCGATATTTTGCAACCGCAACCTGCGCCATGGCTGAATTGAGTTAATTTATATGTCTGATCCATGATTTTCAGGATTTTAGAATTAAGGGATTTGTATTGGTGCATCCACTGCGCTCTGTAAAAATCCTAAAAAATT
>JAYWBA010000083.1:0-82731 GCA_043781915.1 Saprospiraceae bacterium | reverse complement strand
ATTATCATAAAATCAAGTCGTTTAGTGATAGATTGTGAATAAGCAACACAAAAATCACACTATTCGGCTTGATTTTTTAATCATGGAGTCCTATTTTGCCTTTTACAATTCGTAACTCACGTTATAATTATAAGATGGGAAAAGCATTAATCAGTTCTGAAAAATGATTCAACCTTAACTCGATTAAAAGATTGAAGCAATAGAACATGCTTTAGCTCAGAGATAAACCTTTGCGCCCTCTGCGTATCCTCTGCGACTCTGCGTTAAAATCTAAAAACGCAGAGTCGCAGAGGATACGCAGAGGGCGCAGGGGTTTGCAAACAAATCCTCGATTTTAAAGTTTACAAGGCAGTTGGCGCTTCAAAAAACTCCACAAAACGGTCAGGTTTTCCGTTTTTGAACCTAAAAACCATCGTCCATTTAACCTGAAATTTTTTGCTGTCGCTCAATCTTGTGTATTCAAACAATCCCAAAACATTGACTTCGTTGCCTTTTTCGAAGAAATTAAGCGGCACAAAATTCGTAATCTGAGCAGATTCTTTCAAGGTGCCAAAAAAATTGTACACATCTTTTTGTCCGTTATATACTCTGCCTTTCAGCAAAGGATTAAGGTGCGAATCCCATTCGATGTTTTCATCAAGCGCACCAATCAAACCTGGAATATCGCCTTTTCCAAATAATTGATAGATGTTCATGATGTGGGGAATATTCGAATTTGGATTCGGAGGTGGAACTACGCCGAGTTGCATCATCAATCCAAGCGCGTTAGCTTGTGTTCTCTGAACTCTAGCCATGCCTTTATCATCGTATTCGATGACAGAAATAAAATCCATTAAAACATCTTTGCCCGTTGCAGAAATGCCGTTGAACGCGCCAGTTTGTTTACCTGTGAAAGTACCGATTACGGTTGTGGTTTTACCCGAAGTAATAATTTGATTGATGGTGTGTTTTGCACCTGAAAATGCTTTAGCTGATTGATCAGAAAAACCAATTAAACCATCTGCATTGAGCGGTGTGGGCGTAAACGGATTGTAAAACTGATAATCAGTAGCCAATAATTTGCGCAAAGTTACGGCATCGTTGGCATCGATAGCGGCATAAATGTTGCGTGTGGTTTGCTCAAGACTGAGGCGCTTAGCAAAAATTGTTGCGGGTGCTATTAAACTGATAGCGAGAAAAAAAACTTGAGATTTCATAAAAACTGAATTTAAATAAGTGAATAAAATTTTGAATGATTGATGAGACAAAAGTGTCGGTGTCTCAAATCCAAAATCGTTCACCTATGTTAACTAATTCAGTGTTTTTGATTTTTTTCTGCTAATAATTTGCGAATTCTGCTCAACGATTGGGGTTTTATGCCCAGAAAAGAAGCGATATAGTGCTGCGGAACGCGTTGAAAAATATCTGGAAAGCTTTTCAATAATTTAGTGTAGCGCTCTTCTGCCGATTCAGAGAGAAGGCTCAGCGAATTATTTATGCGTGCTGCTGTCGCTTTTGCATGGCTCGCTTTGCGAAATTCTTCAAAGGGTGGCACTTCTCGGCGAATTAAATCGAAATTTTCTAAATGGAATCCAAAAATTTCAGTGTCTTCTAAAGCTTGCAAATTATAAGGCGTAGGTGTTTGTCCATAAAAACTATTAAGGTCGCCCACCCACCATTCTTCTTGAGCGAAATAAATGATATGTTCTTCGCCTTGGTTATCTACAAAATAATAGCGCAACACGCCTTGGTTGACAAAACCAACGTAGCGCGCCATATCACCCTCACGAAAAAGATATTCCTTTTTTTTCAGTTTGATGATTTTGGAAAACCCCATCATATATTCGACCTCCTCTGGTGAGATGATAACTTTTTTTCTTAAAAACTTGTAAAGTCTATCATAGTAAGGATTCATCGGCTGTAGTTATTTAACAATGACAAAGTTAATACTGAAAAATGAATTGTGTTACCCAATATTTTGAAGCCTCAAAAAAATAGCTTACATTTGAATCTCAAATACACTTCACGCTAACATGATGCCGAAGAAGCCTGCATTAGCAAAATCGAGACACGTATACAAGGAGACGACGCAATGGCAAGTTTTGGATACTTTAATTACCGTCGATATTGTGCGTGAACTTCGGCGGTCATCAACGTATCGGTTTTCGAACGATAAATTATTAGTGCGGTTGCCCATGCTTGCTCCCGACCAAGAGCGCGTAGTAATCCATCAATTACAATCGGCATTAATTGCCAGCGCGAAAAAGAAACCCGTTATTCTCAATACGCTCATTCCTAAAAAATACAGTCACGGAGAAGTTGTCTGGGTAGGTAAATATTCAGTAACTATACAAGTGAGTTTTATAACGGGTAAATCGGTAAAAGGCGAACTCACATCAGATAGTACTTTAAAAATTGAAGCACCGTTTGGCATTTCCGATAAAAAACTCTCGGAAACGATTGGCACTATTTTAAGTCGATTGATTGCACGCAAGGCATTACCCGATTTTTCGCGGCGAGTGCACGAACTCAATCACGTTTTTTTTAAGAAGCAAATCAATAGCATCGGATTTAAAAATGTGCATACGCGTTGGGGAAGTTGTTCGAGCAGTAGCAATTTAAATTTTTCTACGCGTTTGCTTTTTGCGCCCGACCATGTTCAAGATTACGTTATTATTCACGAACTCGCGCATTTAGTTGAAATGAACCACTCGACGCGATTTTGGAATGTAGTTGAAGCCGCCGCACCGAATTATAAAGAGCAGGAGCGTTGGTTGAAAGAAAATGGCGCTCTGTGTAAGTTTTGAGTCTTGGTATTCTATACATTTTGAACTTTAATCTGTAAATTATTAAATAAAAAGAGCTCAGCTAGTACCGCTCTGAAAAAAAACCATAAAAACCGCAGGTTTTTTATGTTCTACAAGAGTTTGTCGTAATAAAAAGTTTAAAGTTACACGGTAATACCCACGTTTTAGAAACAATGATTGTATATACATTTACAGTACTGAAATTTTAACATGGCGAACAATGACGACTTATTAGAAATCATTGAAGGGTGTCGGAAAGGCAACAGATTGAGCCAAAAGGCACTTTACACGCATTTTTTTCGCTATGGAATGAATGTATGCAACCGCTATGCGCGGTCGGAAGCAGAAGCCGAAGAAATGTTGAACGATGCTTTTCTGCGTATTTTTACAAAAATAGATTTATACGATTCAAATTTGCCTTTCCCGACTTGGTTACACACTGTTGTTATCAGAACCTGCATAAATTACTTAAAAAAATATCAGATTAAGGCGCAAACCACTGACATCGAACTTGCCGAGTATCACACCGTTTTAGACGAAAGTGCCATAACGCGGTTATCGTTCGATGAACTTATTTCCTTGGTACGCCAATTACCGCCATCGTATCGTGCAGCATTTAATTTAACAGTCATTGAGGGTTATTCTCATGCTGAAATTGCGCAAATGTTTGGCATTACAGAAGCAACTTCGCGTTCCAATTTAATGGTAGCGCGTCAAAAGCTTAAAATTATGGTTTCACAATCGAATAAAGTCAGAATATGAAAGACGAGGACTTCGACAATATTTTTGGCGGAAAACTCAAACGAGGCAAAAATTTTGCTTTCGGAGATGATAATTGGGATAGAATGGAGAAAAATCTCCAGAACTATAATACCGACCGCAAAAGAAAGCGCGGTTTGGTGTGGTTTGTATTGCCAGTTTTAGCATTATTAGGTTTCTCTGTTTGGTCTGTTATGTCACTCAATAGATTACAAAATAAAATTGGCAATTTAAATACTGAGGTCTCTAAATTACAAACGGCTAAATCTGCTACTTCCATTCAAGAGCAAACAACTACCACAGTTAGGCATGATACGGTGTACCAACACGTTATTATAAAAAAATACGATACTATTTACAGAACGGTAATTATTCAAAATCACATTTCAGAAAATAATTTAGCGCCAACTACTTCGGTTATATCATCATCAGTAATAAAAACAGGTTTACCACAAAGTGTTTCAGAAGCATCGGTAAAAAAAGAAAATACAAATATTCAAAAAGAAGAAGGATTAAATGATAATGAAATCGTAGTTTTTAAAGTTGATGGTAAAAAAGATAGTGTTGCTGAAAATCAACAGCAGATAATAGTTGCCAAGGATGCCTTTGCAGAAAATATCTCTCAGAAAGAAAGTTCTGAAAGCACAAAAGAAATGGGGGTGCCTAAAGATTCATCAGAAAATAGTAGTCACAAAAACGTAGCAATAGAACATCAGTTGACACCCCAAAAATTATTCTCTGATAGTGTTAAATCAGAGAAAAAAGTAGCCAAAACCGCCGTCGAAGAACTACCGAAAATTCAACCTATTAAAACTTCGAAGTTTGAAATTGGTGTTTCCAGTGGGTATGCCAATATTTATGGCGATACTGTATTGCGACAATCAGGCATTTCAGCAGGTTTGCGAGGTAATTATCTCATCAACAAAAGACTTAAATTTGTTGCTGATGTGCAGTGGACAAAGTTTAACTACGAAAAAACAAGCATTACATACTACGGCGATATACCGTGGAATGCACCACCTACTGTTAACGATGCGTTTTCACGGGTTTTAGTTGAGCAGGAATTTTTAAATTATAATTTGGGTTTAGCATATTCAATCACACAAAATAAACGCATCACGCCGAATGTTGGCATCGGCATTTTAGCTCAAACGCGCATAAATCAAAATTGTGATTACAGATACATCAATAGAGTTTTGCAAACTGAATCTTCTGTAACGACCAACGGTTATCCTTCGACGTTTAAATTTCCGCTTTTGCGATTGAGCGTGGGTGCCGAAATGCGCGTTTTCAAAAATATTTCTGCACAACTCGAAAGCAGTTACGATGTTAAATTCACTAGTGATGTAAGTACAAAATCGCTTTTGCAAGCGCGGGGCGTTATTTTGTATAGGTTGTAGAACTTATAACTTTTGTTATTGCTCCAGTAGATTATTTTCCCGCAGAAATTCACAGAAACGAACTCAGAAATTCACAGAAACGAGACAAATGCTATTTTTCTGCGGATTTCTGCGGGAAACTCTTCTACAAGAACAACTTAAATCGATTGTATAATATCGTACTGCGTCAAAATATACATAGAGCCAGAATTATCGGTGGTGATAACGGCGGGAATTTTACGACTAATGTACTTGTTAAGTTGTTTAACGGGCAAATCGCTCGGCACATTCGGAAACGGCGCTTCCATAATTTCTTCAATCGCGCGCTCGGCGTTGTGCAACGGATTTTCGAGCAAATAACTCAAAACCAAATTTTCGTGCACCGAGCCGACAATTTTTTTATCTTTCATAACAGGCAGTTGCGAGATGTCGTGTTTTTTCATCAAAGCAAAAGCTTCGCGCACTGAGTGGGATGTATCGACAGTGTAAAACGTTTTGTCTTTTCTTTTCGAAAGAATATCTTTTACTTGTAGTTCATCTTCTAAGAAACCGCGCTCGCGCATCCAATCATCGTTAAAAATTTTACCGACGTAACGCGTACCGTGGTCGTGAAAAATAACCACCACCACATCATCTTTTGTTAATTTATCGGACATTTGCATCAAACCCGCCATTGCCGAACCTGCCGAATAACCCAAAAGTAAACCTTCTTCGCGCGCTAATCGGCGCGCCATAATAGCGCCATCTTTATCCGTTACTTTTTCAAATGCGTCGATAAGTTCGAAATCGACATTTTGCGGTAAAATATCTTCGCCAATACCTTCTGTGATATAGGGATAAATCTCGTTCGTGTCGAAAATGCCTGTCTCTTTATATTTCTTAAAAACCGAACCAAAAGTATCAACACCCCAAATTTTAATGTTCGGATTTTGTTCTTTTAAGTATTTCGCTACACCAGAAATAGTTCCACCCGTTCCAACACCCACCACCAAATGCGTGATTTTACCATCGGTTTGTTTCCAAATTTCTGGACCCGTACTCTCGTAATGTGCTACGCGATTGCTCAAATTATCGTACTGATTCATCCAGCACGAATTTGGAATTTCGCGACTTAATCGCTCGGCAATTTTGTAATAACTTCTCGGATCGCTCGGTTCAACATTGGTTGGACAAACGATTACTTCTGCACCCAATGCGCGCAAAATATCTATTTTTTCTTTCGATTGCTTTTCCGTCGTCGCAAAAATACATCTGTAACCCCTTACAACCGCTGCAAGTGCTAAACCCATTCCAGTGTTGCCGCTCGTACATTCTATAATGGTTCCACCGGGTTTAATGCGCCCTTGAGCTTCAGCATCATCAAGCATTTTCACCGCCATTCTATCTTTAATGCTGTTACCTGGATTAAATGTTTCCACTTTACCCAACACCAAACACGGCAGCGACGATGTAATTTTATTGATGCGTACCATCGGTGTGTTGCCAATCGTTTCCAAAATGTTTTGTTTGATATCCATCATTTCGAGAAGTAATTTTATGTAGATTGAACGGTTTAAAGTGAGTGAAGGTTCAAAAGTTGACCAAGATTTACAGGATTTAAGGATTTACAGGATTTCGATGGCAACTTTAATAAATAACAATCCCTAGAATCCTCTAATCCTGTAATCCTGATTTAGATTTGCAGGATAATAATAAAAGCGCTAACACATAGATTATGTCGAATACGGTAAAAAATATAATTTTTGATCTCGGTAACGTTATTATCGATTTAGATATACCTCGCACAGAACTCAGTTTAAACCATGTTTTGGGAGAAGACTATAGAAAAAACCTTAAAGAAATTGTAGGCGAAAGAGATATTCTTCACGATTTTGAAATTGGGAAAATCGATGAAGAAACATTTTTTAAAACTTTGCGCAAATCGGCATTAACACCGCTCACGCTACGCCAAATAAAAGATGCTTGGAATGCCATGTTGTTGCAAATTCCTTTAGCACGTTTAGAAATGTTGGAACGTTTAAAACAAAATTACCGCATATTTTTACTAAGCAACACCAACGTAACGCACATTGATTGGATTCAAGGCTATTTAAGTGTAGTGCACGATATTCACGGTTTTGAGAAAAAATATTTCGAGAAAGTTTATTACTCGCACGAAATTCATTTGCGCAAACCCAACGTCGAAATCTACGATTTTGTAGTGAACGATGCAAAACTCGAGGCTGCTGAATCGCTTTTTATTGATGATAATATAGACAATATTGAAGGCGCAAAACGCGTGGGATTGCAAACATTGTGGCATCCGCTCGGCTCAGAAATAATTTCTGTTTTGAAAGATTTTTAAAAACCTCTTAGATATGGTCTATTCGGCGCAATAGTCGAAAACGACAAGACTGAGAAATGCGTAATAAATGCTGGTGATAATTGCTTCTAAAATGCTTTTGTTTCATCAAAAACTACCCCCTGTGCTTTTTCTGATGCTGTAGAATTAATAGGAGAATATCTGTCGCCGCCTTGATAATTGAATCGGACATTGACACCAAAGGTTTTCTGGTTTGCGTTTCCTGTGAGCCAATGATTTTCGGAGAATTCTATAGTGTCCATAGAAACCTTTAGCGTTTCATTTATCTGCACCTTTTTTATAGATCCATTCCCACACTTCGCCATCTTCAGGGTCGGTAACAACACCGAGCCAAACGAAATTATTGTTTTTCAAAACTTTTGTTGAAGCATTTTCTTCCATGAGTGTTCTGGCTGTTATTTGAATGTTTGGATCAGCGTTT
The DNA here is from genome assembly GCA_043781915.1 of Saprospiraceae bacterium. GTDB lineage: Bacteria > Bacteroidota > Bacteroidia > Chitinophagales > Saprospiraceae > JAAFJT01. The sequence continues at coordinate 75,024 of JAYWBA010000083.1, read as the reverse complement.
ATGGAAAGTTCCGTCAATTGCCTACAAACTTCAGTAGCGATTCCTTGGTTTTCGAATTGTTTAAAAATATAGTACGCCATTTCAACTTGTCCGCTTTTCGGCGCAGCCTTAAATGCACATTGACCAACTTTTGTGCCGTCGCGTAAAATGGAGTAGCCCGTCCAAGGAAAGTTTTGGTTGTTTGTTGCTTCAAGTTTAATCATCGTTCAGTTATTATTTTCTATTCTACAAAATGCCAGCACACGCCAGCAATATCAATAATATTGACTTCTTTACCATAAGGCTGTTCGGTGGGATTTCCTATTCGGATGCCAAATTTTTCTGGCAATTTTCTGTCCAAAACATCTTTCCAAAATGCCTCAACATTTTTCACTCTTACACTCAGCATGAAGTTTTCAGCAAACTGCGGGTGGTCGTATTTTTGAAGGATAAATTTACAGCCATTTTTTTCAAAACCAACATAATCGCCAGCATCCCAATTCAGATTAAAACCCAATTCTTGGAAAAATTGTTTTGATTTCTCAAAATGTATGCCCGACGGAACAAAAGGCTCAATAGAAAGTATATCCATATTTTTTAGTTTTTATTACCCAACCACAGCAAACTATTAAGGATGAACTGGTTTTGGGTTTTATTATCGAACTGAAACGATAGCTCTTTATTCGTTTTATGCTCGTAATCAATATCGTTATGCCCCATATTGAAGTAAACCATTTTGAATTTCGTATTCGTCCAAACCACAGGATAATAACCACTGTGCCAAATCTCATGCGGTTTCGGACCCGTACCGAGTGGAAAACTTGTCGAGTCGATGGAGAGTAAAATTTTTATGTCGGGGTTGGTTTTGATGTCGTTCTGCCACCGATACCATTCATTCGGTGCAGATTTAAACGTTTCAGGTATTTTTTTTGACGTTAGATGTTTTGAATCTTCTACGCGCAAAATCGCCGAAGTTGGTCGCCAAGTATTACTTTTATATTCGCCCGAACCTAAAAAAGTGTTGTGATACCAATCCCAATTTTGCGGATATTTTGATTTGTTCAAAGCAAAGGCAGAAAAATGAAAACCCATCCATGCACCACCATTTTCCATATATTTTTGAAATGCTTCGCGTTGCGTTGAATCTTCAGGTCGCGTATCTAAAAAAAGGATAACTTGATATTTCGACAAAAATGTGGCATTTAAATTGCTCCAATTATTCGTTGAATCGTAGGCGAAATGATATTTTTTAGCCATTTCAGGGAACCAACTATTGGCTTCATGAACAAAACTGATGTGTGCTGCATCGTTTTGAGCTGTATAAAAAGCTATAACTTTAAACTTCGGTGCGAGGGTTTGTGCTTTTGCAGTTAACACACTGCAAATGTACAAGAGTGAAAAAAGCACTAATTTTTTTAGAATATTCACTATTTGTACTGTTAGTAAAAATGTAAATTTTTTTCTTTTCAGGCTAAAATTAATGCTTTCCCATCACAAATATTACACTAACACATTTTTAATTTTAGACACATCCTTATTTTTGTTCAATACAATTAAACATCCAGTTTATTCCGAACTTATCAGTGAATTCGCCAAAATAAGCACCGAAAAACATATCCTCTAATGGCATTGTAATATTTTCGCCTTCAGAAAGTGCGTCGAATAGCTTTTTTATTTCTTTCTTAGTACTCGGTTCAAGGCAAATGTGCATGTTGTTGCCCTGTGTTAATGTCATTCCCATTTCTTTGGGCGCATCGGTAGCCATTAAAATATGTCCACCTAAAATGGGAAGTTCAACGTGCAAAATCATTTTTTTAATAACATCATCCATCGGATGGATGCCGTTCTTGTCTTGTAAAATTGCATAACATCAGTTATTAAGCTTCTTCTCCTTCCATGCTCCATTGTTCTGGCGAGCGCCATAATCCTGAGAGCAACAATTGGCGCATAAATAAAAATTCTTTAGGCAATTTGTCGTACATTCGTTCAAAAAGCTCTTGGTGTCCCACCAATTCCTTTTTCCATTCTTCTCGGTCAATACTCATAATTTTTTCAAATTGTTCAGCCGAAAAATCTGAACCCGTCCAATCCATATTTTCATAACGTGGCATCCAGCCAATCGGACTTTCAACCGCATTTGCGCGACCTCTTACGCGTTCAACAACCCATTTCAATACACGCATATTTTCACCGAATCCGGGCCATAAAAAATTACCTTCGTTATCTTTCCTGAACCAATTGACGCTGAAAATACGCGGTGGACTTTGAAGCGTTCGACCAAAATCTAACCAATGGTTAAAATAATCTGCCATGTGGTAGCCACAAAAAGGCAACATGGCAAATGGATCGCGGCGCACTTTTCCTATCTCGCCAAAGGCAGCTGCTGTTGTTTCAGAACCCATGGTTGAAGCCAAATAAACGCCAAAATTCCAATTAAAAGCCTGATAGACCAACGGAATGGTCGTACTTCGTCTTCCACCAAAAATAAAAGCGCGAATCCTAACGCCATCGGGATCTTCCGAACGCGCATCAACAACAGGATTTTGAGAAGCGGGCGCTGTAAAACGCGAATTAGCGTGCGCAGCAGGGCTACCACTCGATTTATTGTAAGGGTGTCCGCGCCAATCTATCAAGCCATCGGGAATTTCTTTTGTCATACCTTCCCACCACACATCGCCATCGGGTGTAATAGCAACATTAGTAAAAATGGTATTTTTACTAATGGTTGCCATAGCGTTCGGATTTGTTTTAGCATTGGTGCCAGGTGCTACGCCAAAATAACCTGCTTCTGGATTAATCGCAAAAAGTCTTCCGTCATGGCGCGGTTTTAACCACGCGATATCGTCGCCAATGGTTGTTATTTTCCAGCCATCAAGCGCTTTGGGCGGAATGAGCATCGCAAAATTTGTCTTACCACAAGCACTTGGGAAAGCGGCCGCGATGTATGTTTTTTCACCTTGTGGGCTTTCTGCACCTAAAATAAGCATGTGTTCTGCCAACCAACCTTCTTCATTTGCCATGCTTGAAGCAATGCGCAGTGCGAAACATTTTTTACCCAAAAGCGCATTGCCGCCATAACCAGAGCCATAAGATACAATAGAGCGTTCTTCAGGATAGTGCACGATGTATTTTACAGTGGGGTTGCAGGGCCATTTACTGTCTTGTTCTCCATCTGTTAATGGTGCGCCGAGCGTATGCAAACATTTTACAAAATCGCCCTGTTCGCCTAAAACATCTAAAACTTTTTTGCCCATGCGCGTCATGATTTTCATATTGGTAACAACATATTCCGAATCAGTAATTTGAACACCGATGTGTGAAAGCGAAGAGCCAATTGGTCCCATGCTGAAAGGGATGACGTAGAGCGTTCGCCCTTTCATACAGCCATCTAATAGTGGTTTTAAAGTTGATTTCATTTCTTTAGGCGATATCCAATTGTTCGTTGGTCCTGCATCTTCTTTCCGAAGGCTACAAATGTAAGTACGGTCTTCTACTCTGGCTACATCGCTTGGGTCAGAAAAGCAAGCATAACTATTAGGTCTTTTTTCAGGATTAAGGCGTATAAAAGTTCCTTTATCTACCAGCTTTTGGCAAAGATCATCGTATTCTTTATCCGATCCATCGCATAAATGAATATTATCAGGTTGGCATTGTTCGATAATTTCTTTTACCCATTGACGCAATGCTTCGTGCTTGATGTGTGTTTGTGATATTAATTTTGTCATAAGTTGTAATTATTAAGCAAAGAATGCTTTAAGAGCTATAAACTATCAGCCGCTCGAAAAGCTGATAGCTGACCCTGTTTATTAATAAGAGTAAGTCGATGGTAGAAATCTTCCTATCTATTTGAAAATAAGTAACCCACACAATCGTGAAAACCCTAAAATCATGAGAACCCTGGTTCAATTTTCAGCCGTGCCAAGTTATTTTATCCATAATTGGCGAGCGTTTTGGCACTGGTAAAGTTATATCAGTATTCACATAACCCATGTAAAATAAGCCGAGACATTTTTCATCTTCAGCTAATTTAATGAAATTTCCACCTCTTAAAACCATTGAATCGGGCGTTGACCAATACGCGCCAATACCTAAATTCGTACAAGTGAGCCACATATTTTGCACCGCCATAGCTACCGAAGCAATTTCTTCCCATTCGGCAATTAAATGTGCGTGCCTTTTCATTTTTAAAACAATAACCACATTAGAAAGCAACGGATTTTCGGAGATTTTTTGCATTTTCATCTCGCTTTGTGCTTCAACTGGTGTGTGTTGCAAATAGTCATTGATCATAAAATCGGCAAGGTCTTGCCTAATATTACCTTTCAAAACTTCGCAGCGAAACGGTTCTGTCAATTTGTGCGTTGGTGCAAAGTTGGCATTTTCGAGAATGTGAAGAATCACTTCTTTTGTAATGTCGCGAGTTGTGTCATACGACCTCGGAAAAACCGAACGGCGGTTTTGAATGATATCCGTTATTGTCATTAAATTTTGTTTTATAAAGCTAAAGATTTCTTCACCACTCTAAAGGTCTTCGGGTAAGGGTGTTCCTCGTGTATGAAAACTTTCAACAGTTTTTAAACCCCATGCTTGCCCTTTCAGGCGTTCTTCTTTCGACCAAACAACTGTTTCATAGTCGGGGTCTAAAACCAAGCGCGCCGTAGGGTTGGCAACTTCGATGCGGTTGCCGCCCGGTTCGTACAAATAGAGAAAAAATGTTTGCTGTATGGCGTGTTTGTGCGGACCTGTTTCAATAAAAATGCCATTTTCTAAGGCAATATCGGCGGCAATGAGTACTTCTTCGCGACTATTAACAGCATAAGTGAGATGATGGAAACGCCCACTCAAACCCGAATGATCTTCTGTAACGGCTAAATCGTACGATTTTGAATTAACCGAGAACCAAACACCTTTGGGTTGGTCGTCAAAAATAATGGTTTCAGTCAAACGACCTCCGACATTTTTTAATTGAAAATCTCTTAATGCTACAATATTTTTTGCCAATAAATTAAGGTGGTCAATTCTTCTGACGTTCATGCCGCGACCTGGGAATTTACTATTCGTATTTTTCAAAGCGGAGGCGTTCTCGCCTTTCGCTTTGTATTTATCTGAGTCGAAATAAATTTCAACTTTATGTCCGTCAGGCGTTTGAAACAAATACGTTTTACCATGTCCCAAATCACCGTCATGCCAACCCAAACCATATTTTGTTTTTTCAATCGCCTTCACTCTGCGCTCCAATGCTTTTTGGCTCATAGCCCGCCATGCAAAATGTCCCATGCCTGCATGTTTGTGCGCAGTAAGTTTCAGCGTATGGTGTTCGTAATCGTCGTAAGCGCGCAAATAAACCGAATCACTTTGTATGTCGCTGATAGACATACCCATAATATCGGTGAAGAAACGCGTGCTTGCATCCAATTTGGGTGTAAGTAATTCAACGTGCGCGAGGTGGGCAATGTCCCAAATAACGTCTTGCATATAAATTGATCTCAAATTTTATTCAATAGTTGAAGTTCAAACTCAAAGGTAATTGTTCAGCTAAACCTGCGGGAAACTTGTCGTACATGAATAATTACACTCAAAGATGAATTAAACGGCGCAAGTTTTCAAAACTTACGCTTTTTTTAATTGCAAAATTGTATTTTATAGAAGACATATTACCCGTTTTGTTTTCTGAATGATGTTTGACTAAAACAATGGCAGCGGATTAATCGGATTGGTTGGAACAGGTTGAAGAACATCCCAATGTTCGGCAATTTTATCGTTTTCAATCCTGAATTAAAATAACAGAGAGGGTATTTGCCCTCTCTGTCTAACAATTTTAACTATCTGAAAAATCTAAAACTTATACGTCGCCGTTAAGAAATACGCGCGTGCAGGAATTGCCAATGCTTGGTGAAAAGCATTTGGCGCAGCAGCTATATCTTTTGCAGAAAGTCCATTTAAATTTAAATTATTAGGGAATGTGCCTGGTCCAACCCAACCCATCACGCCGTAATTATTCAAAACATTATTGACATTCAGGCTTAATTTAAATTTGGGGCTGATATTATAACCCGTGCTTAAATTAAATTGACTGAAAGCAGGTAAAACAAAAGCATTCGCAACATTGGCTTGTCTATCACCCATATACGACCACGTTAAATCGACATAAAATTTATCATTCACGTACTCAGGAGTAATATTTGCCATTAAATTCGGAACATTAGCTGCCGTATTACCCGAATTATTTACTATTGAATCTGTTTGACTTGTTGCGCTACCTGTTGGTAAATGTATATAATATTTATAGGCTGTTGCCGTTGCACTTTGCAATGTTAATACACCGCGAATATTGAAATTATCAGAAAACTTATAAGTGCCTTCCACTTCTACACCGACTGTTTTTGTGCTATTAAAAAATGGCGGTGGATTGTATAATGCACCTTTTGCGTCTGTAAAAGTCACAGCACTCGGAATATTAGAAAGAACGCTATAGAATGGCGTTATGGTTGAAGAAAAGTTGCCAGCTCTTGATTTAAAACCTAACTCATACTGCTCAATAACTTGTGCTTGAATGACAGTATTTTTAAGTGCATAATCTGAATTCAAGCCATTATAAAGTTCGAAAGTAGGTGACTTTTTACCATTCGAATAACGCACATACAATGCTGAGTTATCAGAAAGTTTATAGTTCAAAGCACCTGAATAAGACAAATAATTGAGTGTATTATCGTAATTAAAATGAGTACCCTCAGCCGTTGTATTATTATCGTATAAAGTTAATGGATTGCCATCTGCACCGCCATTAGCCACTGGAACTACAACACCTGGCGCAGAGTAACCTTTGATGTTTACACTTTCATAGCGCAGACCCCAATCGAAAGTGAGTTTATCATTAATTTCCCAAGTGTGACCAAAATATAAAGCCAATTGTGTTTGAGCGGACTTAACTAACCCCCAACCTTGGTCTGCGCCAACATTAACAATTCCTTGCGGATTTGTTATTTGATAGACTTTTCCACCTGGATCTTTCAGTGTAATGCCAACTGTTTGTGGGTGGTTTTGAATCGTATTTAAACTCACACCCATCGAACCTTGAACTCTATCAATCGAAGAATAACCGTAAAAACCACCAATATTAAACGTCATATTGCTGATTTTTTTATTGAAGTTAAATTGGTCAACAAACTCGTTGGATTGGTTTTTATTATAAATAAGTGGTGTAAAGAATAATGAATTGGGTGAAAGCGCACTACCAGGTGCTGAATTGCTCGTTACTGTGTAATCAAAACCAGAATGCGATAAAACGGACATTATTTCTTTACCACCCTGTGTAATAGAATAAGTGCCTGGTATAATTTGTCCAATGCCTGGATTGAGCGAACCAAGAATAAAGTACGTCACAATATTATCTAAAGCGATAGATGAAACCGTGCTCAATGGCGTGAAAGCTTCCATGCTTTTTGTAGCAAACCGTGCATTGTTGGTAAATTTCCAACCATCACCAAAATTTTGCTCCCAATTCAATCCAACAGAATTATCTTTTGAGTGCCACAGATCGGATGGATTGTAACTTACGTTGCCTTTAGTAGGTATGTTTGCTGAAACACTAAATGCTGCAGGTAGAACAGACGATGTATTCGAAAATCCCACAGCAGGTGTCAAATCCGTATAATTTGTAGTAGGAATACCTTCTGCCGTAAGGTTGTGATCGTCGAGATATTTTACCAAAAGTTTTAAAGAGCCACCGTCATATTTATAAAGAAGATTCCCTTTTATTTGTCCACCAAAGTTAGAAGAATAGCCTGGATATTGTGGTCCATCAGACTGTCTATAAAATCCGCCCACATTGTAATATAAATTTTTGGCAAGCGGTCCACCAATATTAAAATCGGCACGGTAATATGGATTTGATCCATTGCCTTCGAGACCATATTTAACGCGTACTTCACCGCCAAAATTTTCGCCGCCTGTTTTAGAGATATAGTTAAATATACCGCCTGGCGCATTAGCACCCGTGATAGAAGCCGAACCACCACGAACCGCTTCTAATTTGCTGGTGTTTGCATCAACGCGTAAGAAAAAATCGGGACCAAAATTGCCAAATAAGGCATTGGTTACTGGTAAACCGTCTTCTTGTATCGAAACATAATTATATCCATTACTGCCTTCGTTATCACCCGTTGTTACACCCCTTGAATAAACTGTGCTTCTAATTTCACCCAACGATGTGTTGACAAACACACCTGGTACATTTTTTAATAAATCAGCTGAGCTCGAAACAGCGATTTTATCAATTTGGACAGTACTCAGCGTCGTAATCGCTATAGATGAATTGAGCGCCGTGCGTTTATCGAAAACACCCGTAACAACTACTTCGTCCAAATTTTCATTGCTTTGCAAAATAAGCGCCAAATTCGATTGAGATGCAGCAATTTCTTGCGTCACATAACCCACAAATGATACAGATAAAATGCTCCCTTGAGGCACTTTATCGAGCGAAAATACACCGTTTGCATCAGTCACTGTGCCATTATTTGTACCTTTAACAACAACCGCAGCACCAATTAATGGGTCGCCATTGGCAGATTTTATTGTACCTTTTACTGTTTGCGCCATCATATTTAATGTGCAAAACAAGAATAAACCTAAGTTAATAATCAACTTATGGCTATTCATAGATCCTAAGAATAATTTTTTCATAACATTTAATTTCACTGTTTAGTAAAGTAATAGTTTGATAATTCCAAAGAATATTTCTTAGAATTTTCATAGAACAAAATTACTTGTAAGTATTGTAGCGAAATATGTAAAAGAAAGCATTAACTATGCACAATCAATCGAAATGAGCTTTGAGCCTTCTTTTGATATGCGAGAAAGGCTCATAGCTCATAGCTCAAAGTAGGTGTTTATACTCTTTTGGCGTCATCCCCGTTTTGTTTTTAAAGAAGCGACTAAAATCGCTGTGGTTTTGTTGTGAAAGTTTATAGGCGATTTCACTGATTTGCATATCGGTTTGTTTCAGCAACACTTTGGCTTCCAGAATAATCATATCGTTGAGGATATCTTGTGCTGATTGTCCAGTTGCAGCTTTAATACATTTATTCAAATGGTTGGGCGAAACATTGAGTAATTCGGCGTAATCGACTACCTTTTGTTTTTGGTAAATATGTCTCGACAGTGCATCTTTAAAATTTTGGGTTATCATCAATGCGGTGTTTTTCTTACCTGAAGCTATGGGATTATAAAACCGTTGTACTTCGGTAAAGAGTGTAAGTAAATAGATGGCAAAGATGTCGAAATGCGCAGTTTCATCTTCTAAATAGGCAAATTCGAGGCGTTTTAAAATATTAAATATAAAAGGTGTTACTGATGGGTCGATTTGGATAATCGGATTACCAATAAACTGAAGAAAAGGAAAATCGCGCAAAATATTGTGTTGTGGCAAATGATTGGTGAGCATATCGAAATTGAAATGACAAAAATAGCCCTCTGCATCTTCGCTCATAAACTCGTGATGTGTTATTTGGTAAGCGGGTAAAAAGAAAAAAGTATTTTCGCCAATGGAATATGGATTTAATGCTTTGCTTCTGAGTGTTGACCCGCGGGTCAAGAAAATAAAATCGTACACAACCTTCCGGTGTGGTGGCAACGGAAATTGTATTTTACTGCGTGCGTCCTCAATTTTGTTGATGTGAAAAAACTTTTCAGAAGATTTGAACACAAGGCTATCTTCCATTTTTTTAAAATGGTGTTCGCTCATTTCTTCTATTTGCCAAATAGGTATGTTGTTTGTCATTGCCTGAAATTAAGGAATGAAAGAATGAAGGAATGAAGGAATGAAGTGGAAAAATTCCTTCATTCTTTCATTCCTTAATTTATTATTGCGACCGCACGCGTCCAACCCGCACTCGCGCCTTTAATTTTTGCTGGGAAACACACGACTTTAAACCCAAAAGGAGGCAATTGATCTAAGTTCGCTAATTTCTCGATTTGACAATATTCTTTTTCGATACCTACATAATGCGCTTGCCAAATAACACCCGGTCTCGGATTGCGTCTGTAATCTTCGGCTTGTAAATGCAACGGAATATCCCAACCCCAACCATCAGTTCCCATCACTTTTATGCCTTGATCTATCAGCCAATGCGTTGCCGCCGCCGATGAGCCCACGTGAATTTTTACAAAATCGGGATGATGCAAGTACTTATCAGCATCGCAGCGAATGAGAACAATATCGAACGGCTTGAGCGTGTAATTTATAGCTGCAAGTTTTTCTATCAAATCTTCAGGCTCGAACATAAAGCCGTGTGGCTTATCGGTAAAATCGAGCACAACACCATCGTGAAAAAACCAATCGAGTGGCATTTCATCAATCGTGCGCGAAGGTTTTCCTTCCGATGTTGGATAGTAATGATATGGCGCATCGACGTGCGTACCACAATGGCTCGTTACAGATAAAAATTCACCTGCTGGTCCGTTGCCGTTAATAAAAACGCTATCAGCAATACCTTCGAAGAGTTTACCACCCATTTTTTTTGCGCCTTCTTTGTGGTCTTCGTACACAATTTTTGTAGGAAGCGGCTCTTTAATGTCTTCCGAAATGGTGACTGAGATATCTATAATCCTCATAAATTTTTATTTTTAAACAAGTAATTAAAAGCCCTGCGACCTCTGCGATTCCTCTGTCCCTACTTGTAGGGATTGAAAATAGCCTTAACGCAGAGTCGCAGAGGAATCGCAGAGGTCGGAGAGATTATACTCTATTCTGTATAATATCTAATTAACAATCCTGAAAATCCTGATTCTATATCGGTACCGTTAAAGCCCCTAAAGTTTTACCCATTAACGCACCCATGTTTGCGCCTTCTGGTAATGGAATTCCATTCCATTCCATGCGCTCCCATTCTGCTAACGTGTTCGATACATCGACCACCATTTTACAGCGTTCGTAACGGCGTTTGACATAATTCTCTAAAATAGTTTCTACATTCTCGTTCGATTGCAATAATTCTGCAAGCACAACGGCATCTTCAATCGCTAAAGCGGCACCCGAACCCAATTGCGGAATAGTAGCGTGCGCGGCATCGCCAATCATTACCACGCGGTTTTTATACCAAGGCAGTGGCAACATCAGCGTTTTGAGTGGATGATAAATAACACCATCTGGGTCTGTAATTTGATCGACAACTGCGCGAATCATCGGTGCAGGATATTCTTGCAAATGTGCTTTGAGGCGCGGCACAAATTCATCTTTCGGTATAATGGGATTGTCGTCGCCTTCGGCAGAAACCACAAACATATACATCGTGTCAGCCGTCATCGGAATTAATCCAACTTTGGTTTTCTTGCCAAAAAACATATAACCTGTTTCTAATTCTGGCAATCGCTTGAACGCGTAACGCCAGACAGACGAACCAATGTATTGTGGCGTATAATCGCCAAAAACGAGACTGCGCACTTTAGAATAAATACCATCGGCACCGACTACCAATTGATATTGCCCTTCTGTGCCATCCGTAAATTTTACACCTACGCGTGTGCCTTCGTTTTCAATCTCAGCAACGGTTAATCCCATTCGGAACTGAACACCGACTTTTGTGGCTTCGTCAAGAAGCACTTCGTGTAAAATTTTTCTTGAAATACCGTTATGAACTGGAAAACGACCCATCGGAGGTGTGCCCGTTTCGGCGAATGAAAATCCATGAGGAGCACACAACTTAACCATGCCATAAGGCGAACCTCGGCGCATGGTTTCTTCCGCTACGCCTAACGCATCTAAAGCGCGTAAAGCAACGGCTGTTTGTATAATGCCTACGCCATAAACGTTGAATTCTTTCTGCAATTCAACTATTTCAGCTTCAATGTTGACTTTGCGCAAAGCAATACCCAGCGATAATCCGCCGATGCCGCCGCCAACGATGAGTACTTTGTGTATTGATGACATATTTGTTTAGTTGACAGTTGACAGTTGGCAGTTGACAGTTTGTGACCCAATCTACGACTGTCAACTGTCAACTGTCAACCATCAACTATTTTAATTTTAATTCTGCTCCTAATTTAAACTCCTTTGTTTGTTTAATATTCAACGACGATGCACCAACTTTTACCGTGTAAGTTCCAGCTTCTGCTACCCAACCACCAGACTTGGTATTCCAAGAAGCTAAATCAGATGCGTGCAATTTGAAAGTAATTGTCTGCGACTGATTAGGCTTCAACAAATTTGTTTTAGCATAAGATTTTAGCTCTTCGGAAGGTTTTTGCAAATTTTTGGCAGGCGCACTCAAATACAATTCTACAATTTCTTTACCAGCAACTTTACCCGTATTTTTGACAGTTACTGTGGCAGTAATTGATTTATCGAAGTTGGGTGCACTCAATTTCAAATCGCTGTAACTGAAAGTAGTATAGCTCAAGCCATAGCCAAATTCGTAAGCCGTTTTAACATTATTGGTAGCGTAGTGGCGATAACCCACAAAAACGTCGTCGTCGTAAGAAATTTCTGATGGTACGCCCGACATAGGATTGATGGGTACTCCCGCAGGGCGTGCTTGCAATTCTTTGCCTGGAAAAGTTTTTGCAGAAGGTACGTCATCATAAGACATAGGGAATGTTGTTGTCAATTTTCCCGATGGATTTACTGCACCACTGATAACATCTGCAATCGCGTTTCCGCCTTCCATACCTGGCTGCCAAGCCAACAAAATAGCATCAGCGTAATCTCTCCAACTCGCTACTTCAATAACGCCACCTGCATTAATGACAACAACAACTTTTTTGTTTTTAGCATGATAAGCTGACGAAATAGTTTTAAGTGTAGTCATTTCTGCTTCACTTAAATTGAAATCGTTTTCTACTTTTCTATCAGCACCTTCACCCGCATTCCGACCAATAGTCAAAATAACTACATCCGATGTTTCAGCCGATTTTGTAATTAATTCGCTTTCAACAGCCATTTCTTTTGTAAGGTGTGGCATAAAAAGCGACATCATACTCGGGGCTGGTTGTTTCGCTTTATCTGCTTTAATATATTCTTGGTACGTTGAAGCAATACTTTCATTGAGTTTATACCCAGCATTTTTAGCACCATCTACAAATGAAATTGTGTAAGCGCGTTTAACATCACCACTGCCTGTTCCACCCGCAATAATATCGTAAGAAGCATTACCGAAAAGTGCCAACGAACTCGATTTACTTAGAGGCAATGTGTTGCCTTCGTTTTTCAAAAGTACCATGCCTTCTGTTGCTGCTTTTCTGGAAAGCGCGGCGTTTTGTTTCAACGGTGGATTATTTGAATAAGGGTATTTCTTAAAAGTGTTTGAGCGCAAAACAATGCGCAAAATACGTCTAACGCATAAGTCGAGTTGTTCAACGCTGAGTTTGCCATCGGCAATCGCTTTTTTGATTGCATCGCGTTGTTGCAAATTGCCTGGCATAAGTAAATCGTTTCCAGCTTTTATTTGCGCGCCAGCCTCTTTACCACCAAACCAATCCGACATCACGAACCCTTTAAATCCCCATTCTTTTCTTAAAATGGTTGTAAGTAAACCGTAAGTCTCAGAAGTGTAAGTACCATTTATTAAGTTGTAAGACGACATTACCGTCCAAGGATTTCCTTTTTTAACGGCATACTCAAAATTTCTTAAATAAATTTCGCGTAAAGCGCGCTCACTCACTATGGTGTTAAGCGTCATTCTATTCGATTCAGAATTATTTGCAGCGAAATGTTTGAACGATACGCCCACGTTTTTGGATTGAATGCCGTTCGCCATCGCTGCAGCTGTGCTGCCCGAAAGCAACGGATCTTCCGAATAATACTCAAAATTTCTGCCGCCGAGTGGATTGCGGTGAATGTTTAAAGCAGGGGCTAGAATAATATCGATGCCGTATTCTTTGGCTTCAATACCGATTATTCCACCCACTTTGCGTTGCAATGCAGTATCCCAACTCGATGCTATAAGCGTACCATTCGGAATAGCTGTTGCTGTTCTGGTACCTGAAAAATCTGTTAAAAAGTTTACACCCGCTGGACCATCTGTAACGGTTAAGCTCGGAATGTTTAATCTTTCTATGCCGTGCAATCTGCCCGATGCGCCTTTCACTTTTGCCGGAATTTTATCATCTTCCGGGTCAGAAGGCGGCAACATGCCTGCGGGCACGCCATCAATATGAAAACCCATCCCGACGCAAATTTTAACTTTTTCGTCTAAAGTAAGTGCGCCAATAACATCTTTAATAGGACTTTTGCCGAGTTGTGGCAGTGCTTTAGTTTGTGCTGAAACTATCAGATTAAATCCGCAAAAGCAGATTAAGATAAATACTTTTTTCATTGTTAGAATAATTTATTTAGAAAAATTGATAGATTAAAATTACTTGTCCTTAAAAAATTAAAGCTGGATTTTGCTTAAAGGCAGGTTGAATTTAATATCTACCTCAAAAATAACATTTTGCCACAAATTTACTTTTAACCTCATTAAGTGGTTATGGAAAAATAGGCTTTAAATATGCAAAATCAATCTCAATTCGTAAAAATACAACTTTGACTAAAATTAATTATGTTTATTCCTATTTTTTAAAGAAATTTTGAATGATTTATTTCTCAAAACATTGCATTTTTAATAAACACTGTACTAACTTTATGCTTCCAACTTTTAAAATTAAAATCCGATGAATGACGGACATTTAACACAACCTTTTAAAATTAAAGTCAACGAAACATCGTACGACGTCACACCCGAAAATGCAAAAGCATTAGACGTGGTAAAAACAAGCACGCGTAAATTTCATGTGAATTTTAAAAACGTCAATTATACTACTGAAATTATTTCTGCTGATGCACACTATAAAAATATCACACTGCGCATAAACGGTAACCTGCACACCGTAAAAATTGCCGATAAATACGATGTACTTGTCGATCAGTTGGGTTTAAAAAATGCAACTAAAGTATTAGGTGGAAACATTAAAGCACCTATGCCAGGGTTGGTTTTAGATGTTTTGGTGCATGTGGGACAAGAAGTAAAGGCAGGCGAAAAAGTTTTAATTCTTGAAGCCATGAAAATGGAAAACGTTATAACGGCTCAAGCCGACGGCACTATTAAAGCTATTAATGTTCAGCGTGGAAACGCGGTTGAGAAAAATGCGTTATTGATTGAGATTGATTAAACCTCGTAGGTTTTTAAAACCTACGAGGTTTATTGAGTTTAAGACAAATAAATGCGATTTACATCCTCGTCATTTATTTCATCATTCGATTTAAACGGTGCTGTCAGAAAAATGCCTTTCGAACCTGAAGGCTTCACCTCAATATTTTTAACATCTACATTCGGATCGAGCGGAAAGTTGACGAAAAAATACGGGTATTGCATTTCGCCACCCAAAACAGCCATCGGGTAGAAAATCATGAAACGGTCTTTAGTGGTTTCGATCCGAATTTTATCGCGGTCAAAGCCAGGCGCTTTTAAACGCAATTTATATCCATCTTCTTCGCGCCACGCTTGTATTTCAGCGGGTGCTATGCCACCATTTATAGTATTGCTAAAATCAATACCCGCTAAAAGTTCTTTCGGAATCGGAAGTAAGGTATTCATAATAAATTATTTAATTTTATTAATGCAAATCAAGTGCCCATAATAAAAACATGACACAATGGCGTTTTGTTGTTGAAAAGCGAAGGAAGCATTAAATTTATGGCACTAAAAGCTTGAAAAAATGCGACATTATGTCAAGTTAATTGCGAATTGCTCAATAAACCTCGTAGGTTTTTAAAACCTACGAGGTTTAAATACTATTACGGTGCTAATCTTACACGCTGCCAATCATTTGAATCCGTACCACTGCGCGTGTAAACCAATCTATCGTGCAATCTACTTCTTCTACCTTGCCAAAATTCAATCAAAACAGGTTTTAAGATATAACCACCCCAATGTTCAGGTCTCGGCACTTCTGAATTTTCTGGATAAATTATTTGGAACTGTTCATTGCGCATTTCCAAATAATCGCGATTAGGAATTTTTTGACTTTGTGGCGAAGCCATTGCGCCAATTCGGCTTTTATAAGGTCGTATAGCAAAATAGGCATCCGACTCGCTTGTCGGAATTTTTTCCACCACGCCTTCAACTCTAATTTGCCGTTCAAGATCGAGCCAATTAAAACACAACGCCGCTTGCGGATTTTCAGCCAATTCACGCCCTTTATGCGATTGATAATTTGTAAAAAATGTAAAACCTTCGGGTTTGACATCCTTCAATAAAACGACGCGCGCATGGGGCATATTATTTTCTGCATTGCTTGTTGCCAAAACCATCGCATTGGGTTCTTTAATTTCGGCTTTTAGTGCTTCATCGAACCATTTTTGAAATTGTTGCAACGGGTCAGCAAAAGCATCGGCTTCAGTGAACTCTGCGCGTTTGTAATCTTCGCGTAAATGGGCGATGATGGTATTCATAATATAAATTTACTCCGATTCACAAAAATATAACAATTTTAGGTAAAATAAATTGTTTAAAACAAAAAGTTATTTTAATTTTGTATCGTTAATATCGCAATGTAAGTGTAATTTTGGGTTTTTAATTCATTCAATTTCTATTGCGTATATTTATACAATACTTTTTATGCAAAATTTGTTCGATAAAAATCAATATGTTCTTCTGCGACAACGTTTAGAGCGTTTAAAACCCAATGCGCAACGGATGTGGGGTAAAATGGAAATAGCGCAAATGTTAGCACATTGCAACGCACAAATTGAAAGTGCCACAGGTAAAACTATTCGACCCGACGAAAGCACTTTTTTTGCTCGAAATGTTATTCGGCGTGTTTTACCGTTCATTACTAAAATTCCGTTAGGGCAAAAAACGGGTGCAGGTTTGGCTATTTCTGATGCACGCAATTTTGATATTGAAAAGAAAAGACTTTTAGATAATTTAGAACAAGCGCATTTAAATGGTATCAATGGCAATTGGTATCCACATTTAAAATTTGGTAAATTATCAGCTAAAGAATGGGGACATCTCATTTGCATTCATATCGATCATCATTTAAGACAGTTCTCTAACTAATGGTTAATGGTTTATGGTCAATGATTAATTTGTGTTTTTCATTAACCATTAACCATTAATCATTAACCCTTATAAATTTATGGAAAATACGCCACAAATTCAGCCGCAACCCCAAGTCAAATACGACGAAGATAATATCCGATCACTTGATTGGCGCGAACATATACGTTTACGCCCCGGAATGTATATCGGTAAATTGGGCGACGGCAGCACACCCGACGACGGAATTTACGTTCTGATTAAAGAAATTATTGATAACTCGATTGACGAGTTTGTGATGGGAAATGGTAGAACAATCGACATTACTATTCACGAAGATGCCGTTACAGTGCGCGATTATGGTCGCGGTATTCCACTCGGTAAAGTGATAGACGTTGTATCGAAAATTAATACGGGTGGTAAATACGATTCAAAAGCCTTTAAAAAATCCGTTGGTTTAAATGGGGTGGGTACAAAAGCTGCTAATGCCCTTTCCGACTATTTTAAAGTGCAATCGTTCAGAGAAGGCGAAACAAAAGTAGCAGAGTTTCAGCAAGGACATTTAATAAAGGACCATAAACTCGCTAAAACAACGGAAGAAAACGGTACGTTTATTCAATTCAAACCCGATGCTGAAGTTTTTAAAAATTATAAATTTCGCGCAGAGTTTGTCGAGTCGCAATTGTGGAATTACGCTTACCTCAATGCAGGTCTGAAAATTCAATACAACGGCAAAACGTTTACTTCTAAAAACGGATTGCTCGATTTATTGAACCGCAAAATAGGCGAAGAATCGATTGAATATCCTGTTATTCATTTGCGCGGTGAAGATATTGAAATTGCTTTCACACACGGCAAACACTACGGCGAGCATTATCATTCGTTCGTAAACGGACAAAATACGACGCAAGGTGGTACACATTTAATTTCGTTCAGAGAAGCGATTGTGGAGACGCTGCGAAAATTTTTCAGTAAAACGTACGATGCGCAAGATATACGTACTTCTATTATTGCGGCGTTAAGTATTCGCGTAGAAGAGCCGATTTTCGAATCGCAAACAAAAACAAAACTCGGTTCGCAAAATATTGCACCCGAAGGCGCTTCAATTCGCTCGTTCATTGGTGACTTTGTCAAAAAACAACTCGACGATTATCTTCATAAAAATAAAAATGTTGCCGAAGCACTCAAACGTCGCATTGAACAAAACGAGCGCGAGCGTAAAGAGATAGCGGGTATTAAAAAACTCGCGAACGAGCGCGCTAAAAAAGCGAACATTCACAACAAAAAATTGCGTGATTGCCGTTTACACTTGAACGAAAAAGCAGGCGATCAAGAACGTCGGGAGCAAACATCCGTATTCATTACCGAAGGAGATTCTGCGAGTGGCTCGCTCACTAAAGCGCGCGATGTCGATACGCAAGCTGTTTTCAGTTTGCGTGGTAAACCGCTGAATTGTTTTGGTATGAGCAAAAAAATTGTTTACCAAAACGAAGAACTCAATTTGCTACAACACGCACTTAATATTGAAGATGGTATTGAGTATTTGCGCTACAACAAAGTCGTTATTTCAACTGATGCAGATGTTGATGGTATGCACATCAGGTTGTTGCTACTCACGTTTTTCTTGCATTTCTTCCCTGACCTCGTACGCAATGGGCATTTATATATTCTGAACACGCCGCTTTTCCGAGTGCGCGATAAAAAGACGACGAAATATTGCTACTCCGAAGCCGAAAAACAAGCTGCTATACGCGCTTTGCGTGGCAAACCCGAAATCACTCGCTTTAAGGGTTTGGGTGAAATTTCGCCAAATGAGTTTCAAGATTTTATCGGCAAAGACATTCGCCTTCAACCTGTTGTGATGACCGACGATATGAACATCGACAATTTACTCGATTATTACATGGGTAAAAATACACCTGAACGCCAAGATTTTATTGTCGAAAATTTAAGGATTGAAGAAGGTGAGATTGATGATGCAGTGGAAATTGAAGAAGCGTTGGCGGGTGTTGAAGGGTGAAAAAAAAATTAATTATGGATACCATTAGTTGGGGAGTTCTCGGTCTCGGACACATCGCTAAAAAATTTGCGAACGATATAAAATTAGTACCCAATTCCGAATTGGTTGCAGTCGCTTCTCGCTCCGAAAGCAATGCTAAAGCATTTGCTGAACAGTTTGGCGCGAAAAAATATTATTCCAACTATGAAACCATGCTCGCTGCGGGTGGAATAGATGCGGTGTATATTGCCACAACTAACGAAACACACACAGAATTGACATTGCTGTGTTTTAAATACAAAATCGCAGTGCTGTGCGAAAAACCTTTAGCGCTCAATACGAAGCAAGTGCAAAAAATGATTGGCGCGGCGCGAAAACATAAAGTTTTTTTCATGGAAGCGATGTGGTCTTATTTTGTGCCCGCGTTTAAAACCGCAGTGCATCATGCGACGGTTTTAAAAACAGTTGGAGAACCGCTCTATGTTAAAGCCGATTTCGGTGCTTATTTTCCTTTCGATGCCAAAGCGCGACACTACAATATTGAAATGGGTGGCGGTGCTTTACTCGATATTGGCATTTATGTTATTGCATTAGCACAAGCTATTTTTGGTGTGCCTAAAAAAATTCAAGCGCAAGCACAAATGAATACTGAAACAGGCGTAGATGAAGTTTGCTCGATGATGTTTGAACACAAAAATGGTTTCTCGCAATTGAGTGCAGCTTTTACAGCAAAAATGCCCACGCAAGCCTGGATTTTTTGTACGGAAGGCTATATCTATTTACCCGAAGGGTTCTATCATCCGAATAGCTACACCATTGTTAAATATGATGGCAGAAATAAACCGATTGAAGAAACTTACGAAATGCCCGTCGAAGGTTTTGGTTACCAGTTCGAAATTATGGAAGTGTGTGATTGTTTGCGCGCGGGCAAACTCGAAAGTTCTATTATGACGCATCAAAATAGCATTAATTTTATGAAGACCATGGATGCAGTGCGCGAAAAAATAAACCTTAAATTCCCAAACGAATAAAAAATAAAATTTAATTTACAAACTCCCCAAAGAAATAATTTTTCACTCATTAGTTTTTATTAAATTTGCAGATTGTAGTACCGATTTAAACCAAATACGTTATTTGTCAGGTTCTATTTTGCTGAAAAAATGAGTGAATTTTTAAATCGCATTGATAAAAGCAGATTGCCTCGCCACGTTGCCATAATTATGGATGGAAACGGACGTTGGGCAAAAGCACAGGGGCAGAATCGCGTTTCGGGTCATAGAGAAGGCGTGAAAACAGTCCGCGAAATTACAGAAGCGGCTGCCGAAATCGGTATTGAGTATTTAACACTCTACACTTTTTCAACCGAAAATTGGCAACGACCCGCTTTTGAGGTGAATGCTTTAATGATGTTATTGATTGAAGCCGTTCGAGCCGAAATTGAAACGCTGATGCGCAATGATATTCGATTGAAAGTGATTGGCGATATGGATAAATTGCCCAGTAAAACATATAAAGCACTGGTTGAGGGCATCGAAAAAACGCGCGACAACAAACGCATGAGTTTGGTTTTAGCTTTAAACTATTCAGCTAAGTGGGAAATTTTACGAGGCGTGCAAAAATTGGCGGAAAAAGCAGCGAAAGGGTTAATCAAACCTTCGGAGATTACAGAAACTATTTTTGAAAACGAACTTTCAACGGCTGGTATGCCCGACCCAGAATTAATGATTAGAACAAGTGGTGAAACGCGTGTATCTAATTTTTTACTGTGGCAATTAGCTTACGCTGAATTTTATTTTACTAAAACATATTGGCCTGATTTTAAGAAAAATGATTTCTATGAGGCAATTTACACTTACCAAATGCGCGAACGCCGTTTTGGATTAACGGGCGAGCAGGTGCATGAATAAAAAAAGAGATTGCCGAATCGACAATCTCTTTATATGAAAACAAAATAAAAAACTATTGTTCTATATTCTCGGCTAAAGTATTCTGGTTTTCAGAAGTTTTTGGCAATAGAAGCCAAATTTTTCCGTACTTATTCATGAAACGGGTGTTGCGTTTTGCTGTTTCACCTTCGCCCATGTATAAATCGATATGACCAGAACCTTGAATAGCACTTCCCGTATCTTGCGCTAAAACAAAGCGCAATTCTTTACCTACCAAATTTCCTTTTTCGTCAATTATAGGCACCTCGGCAAGTAAAACTGAACCCAACGGAATAAAATCGTTATCAACCGCAACGGTATAATTAGCTGTTAAAGGCACTTTACCCGACCCTGTTGGTGCTATTTTTTCTTTAGGTGTGAAAACGGTATGTGTTACTAAGGCATTATTTTTATCATTTTCTTCGTCAGCAATGGCGCGCGAATTACCATCGTAGGCAATAAGTTGGCGATCGCCGTTTGAAAAAACTAAATAAGAAAAGCCTTCAATGCGCATACGGCGAATTTCATCTTTATTGCTCACATATACTACGTGTAAATCTTCTGTATTTTTGAGCGAAATATAAACAGGTACTTCAAATCCTGCCTCGCGATTGTGGCGCGCCTGCACTATAGGTGAGTAATAACCTGTGAATTTAACATTGCCAAGCATATCAGAACCGCAAATTTGATACATATCAACCCAATCGTTGAGTTCTTGTGGTGATTTAACTTTCTTAATCGCTTCAACTACTTGGCGTAATTCAGCTGTGCTGATATCTATATTACCGAATTTTTGTTTGTCTCCAATTTCTTTGAGCAAACTTTCTTGGTGTTCGAGGGCTTGTAAAAATTTAGAACTTATTTTTGGAAGAGCTACATCCTGCAAATTGGCACGTGTATATAATTTACGAAGAATTTTTTTGGAGTCTTTTCCGTCAGCTCTCAAAATGATAGCATTTACATCTGGTATAAGTGAACTAAGTATAATTTTGTTTTCTTTTTCCTGAGTATGTTTTTTTGAAAAGGTGAATAAAAAAGCTATTGATGATAAAAAAAGAACGCTTACTGTCGAATAATTGAAGATTTTCTTCCTCATTCTAATTAAATTAAGTGAAAAAATATTATGCCCAACCGTTTTCAGAAAAAACGCTCAATGAGCATTTTTTTTTGAAATACTTTTATAGTGGCATAATGTTAAAAATTTATAGATTTTGGTTAGTCATTTTACTAACTTTTAAAACTATATTAATCGAAAGCCAAATAAGGCTTGATTTTGTCTAATTGTTCTTGGCTGAAAACGCCTATTTTAGACATTTCAACAAAGTTTTTAAAGTCGCCGTGATTTATTTTGTATCGATGAGTACTTAAAATTTGTTTTTTTGTTAAGTACGGATGCTTAATTTCGGCGAAGCTTAAATTGTTAACATGTAGTTGTTGAATTTTGCCAGAAATGAACAACATCGGTGCTAATGAATAAAAGGTGGAGTCAGGAAAATTTTCAATTTCTTTAAGCTGATTTACCTCAACAAATCCGCCCAAATCTTCTCTATATTTTACTATTCTTAATGCAAAGATACGACCAATTCCATGAAGGCGCAAGAGTTCGTCAATAGTGGCTGAGTTAAGGTCGAGTTTGTAATTTAATTCTGAAGCGGTACGATTTGTGTTTTGTAACTTATCTAAGGTATTCATCTTTTTTACAATAACTTGATTATCATTAATTTGAATGAAGGTTTCAATTTTTTTAAAAATTTCTGGTGTCATGCCATAAATTTTTTCCACATCCTGTTTTTTTTTGAAAATTTTTCCCGCATCGCGATAATTTAACCAAATTTTAACTATCCGTTTTTCCAAACCCATCGTTAACAGTTCTTCTTCCGTGACGGTATTTGGGTCAAAATTTTTTAAAACAAATATTTTAGAATTATTAATTTCAGACTTCCAGTTTTTCTCCAAATTTTTATGCATTGGTTGGTTTTGTGCCAATAAAATGCGCGGCTCTAATTGCGCAAAAAGTGCGGGTGTAACGCCA
The DNA here is from genome assembly GCA_043781915.1 of Saprospiraceae bacterium. Lineage (GTDB taxonomy): Bacteria > Bacteroidota > Bacteroidia > Chitinophagales > Saprospiraceae > JAAFJT01. The sequence goes on along the minus strand of JAYWBA010000083.1, from coordinate 52,074 downwards.
TAAATTTTTTTCAAATCTTCTTTCGTTTTAAAAAATCCGCCTTTTTCTCTGTAGTGAATTAAAATATTGGCGATTCGCGGCGGCAAACCTGCTGCAACTAATTCTTCTCTCGTAGCTTCGTTCGGATTGAAAGGATTTTGCGATGTTCCAACCTCTAAATCTGAATTTTCATTCGAGGCAGCCTTTTCAAAAAAGAAACCTGCATGCATTGCTAATTCTTTAGAATATTGTGAGTCAATCGCATTCGACTTCGTTAATTTAATATATCGGAATGCAACGCTCAGAAGAATACAAGCAAGCAAAACCAAGGTGCCCATGCGTTCGCCGCGCGTATGGTAAAAGTATTTTTGTATGTAGTTTCTCATAAGTTACAAAATTTCGTTTACAAATTATTCCTGTTAACTCTGCGAACTCTCTGCGACGCTGCGTTCTACGCTCTTACCGTAGCGTCGCAGAGAATTCGCAGAGGTAACATGTGTTCATCAATAATCTACTATAAATGCGCCTTGTGTTTTAATATCGTGATAATTTAATTTCAACCGCGTACAATTGTTTGTAATTCCTTCAGTCTTATTTGCAGTACCGATAATAATTCTTTTAGGTGAAAAATATTTCTGAATCGAATCAAGTGAAACATCAACATTATTGCTTAAAACAATATTTTCGATTGGCATCTTGATAAAGTGTTGAATCGGCTCTGTTATAATTAGCCAACGTTCGGGCGTACCAAATAAAACACCATTTGAATAGCCAATCTTTTTTATGGACATTGAATCGTTAAGCGATGTGGTTAAAAACTGTTGCGCGTTTTTATATTCTCTCAAATTATGCGTCGCTCGATCGAGTTGTTTTAATTGCCGCGCATTACTTGTGTCAATATCGGTTATTGTTAAACACGCTTCATCCGAAAATACATCGACTAAAGTTTTATACTGTGTATTATATATACATACTGTAGTCGTTGGTTTCGTCTGAAATTTAAACGCACTCAAACTCGCAAGTGCCAAAACAGAAACGAATGCAGGTTGCCAAGCACGCAAGGTTTTCTTATAAATTCCACCGTAGCCGAAAAAAATGATGGCATAGATAAGAACGACTGAAAACACACTTAAATACACGCCACTAATAGCACCAAAAGGAAGTTGATCTGTTTTTAAAATAATAGCATTCATCAACCAAACGCAAGCGTAAAAGATTTTACCCACACACCATGCCAAAGAGGGGATAGGATGTAACAAAAAAACAAGTAAACCCGCGTATAAAGCGATTGTAGAAACTGGAATGGCGAGTAAACCTGTGAGCCAAAAGTAGGTTGCAAAGCGGTGGAAGTATAAGAGTGAAAGTGGTGTCACTAAAATTTGCGCCGCTAAACCGAGTGCGGTAATTTCCCAAAAAAAACGCAAAATGCTTGATTTAAAGAAAAACCATTTAAAAATATACGGATACCAAACTACAATACCCAAGACTGCGAGATAAGAAAACTGGAAACCAATATCGAATAGAAAATTCGGGTCGATGAGCAGAAGTAAAAAACTCGAAGAGGCTAACATATTCATAGCATTGGCTTTGCGATTTGCTAATTCGCCCAAACCCAAAAAAGTAGCCATTACAGTGGCGCGCAAAACGCTGGCACCCAAACCTGTAACACAAGCAAAAAGCCAAATCACAATCAAACCCGAGATTGTGCCAACTATTGTATTGACACGTTTATTTTTTATGAACAAAGTCAGCACACGCTTGAGAGCCAACCACAAAAGCATAATGTGCATACCAGAAACCGCCAAAATATGCATAGCACCTGTTTGAATGTAAGCGTTTTTGATATCGACGACTTCTGTGTTTTTCGCACCCAGCATTAATGCTGTGCCAACATAAAATTCGTTGGGAGTTTGCAAATAAGGTTGTAACCAATTACTGAGTTCGGTCTGAAGAGCGAAGGATCTACTTCGAATACTGTTTTGGTAAGAAGAATCAATAATTTTTATCTCATCTGACTTTACGAAGCATTGATAATGCACATTTTTGGAGTGCCAATACTGCGCAAAATCAAATTCGAACGGATTGTGTAGTGATGTTATTCGATTGGGCTTACAATTTATCGCCAATTTTTGCCCAACCTTGTATGCATAATTAGAATCGAGTGCAGTATAAACCAATAAATTCCCAGTTGCACTATTCATTTTTGTTGAAGTGGAATCAGCGTTGAACACGCCTGACATCGCCAAATTTAATCGGATGTTTGATGCTGTAGGTGTAATATCGTTTACTTCACCTACAAGTGTTTGTGGCTCATCAAAATTTAATTTTCCAAAATAATCAACGCGATATATTTCGTTGTTTATATACGTTAAAGTTAAACCGATACCAATAAAAAGAAAACTCAAAACGTTGCCATATAAAATAGTTCTACGCGATGTGGTGTGTTTGAAGTGAAGAAAAAATAAAACGCAGCACAGAGCTACACATAGTACTCCAATTAGACAGAATGACGATTCTGTTATTTCAAATAAACGCGAAAGCAGAATTCCAATAATTAAAGGAATGATCAATCGCACAAAAGGATATGAATGCCATTTAAACACTTTCTCATAGTTTGGTGTTAAAAGTAAATGAGCGAGAGTAATCTTACAAGTTTTTGAGCGGTGCTCAATTTAATTTTTATTTGACATATAAACATAACTATTATGGAACTAACGCTTTTTGCAACCATTACTGATTTCAAAACCGAAAACGCTGCTGAACTGAAAGGTCTAAATTTAGCTTGGATGAAACAATACGAGAGTAAAGGCGGCACTTATGCTCCGCTTTTGGAAAATCCAGAAACATCCATATTAGCACAAGGAGGGAAAATATTTGTCGCTTTTGTAAAAGCTGATTTAGTCGGCACGTGTGTTCTACTGCGCAAAAGTGTTAAACATTATGAAATTTGTTTGATGGCAGTAAAGCCTTATTATCAAGGAAAAAATATTGGAAAACAATTACTCTCAGCAGCTATTGATGCAGCACGCACTTTACATGCTAAAACAATTGAATTAATCACAAACCCTAAATTAGCCGCGGCTGTAGATTTATATAAAACGCATGGTTTCCACGAAGTGAAAGATTTTGAGGTTACGTCTGTTTTATTCGACGAGAATGATATTAAAATGGAGATGGCGTTGATGTAATATTCAATTACGAATTACGAATTTCAAATTACGGTTTCGACCAAGTATGTAAAAGATTGAATGATAGGCTACGGGTTTTCTTATAAAAAATGTTCACAAAAGGCTGAGTTTTTCTTAATTCACATTTTTATAAGAAAACCCTAATAATAGGCTGAAGCGAATCTCAGCCAATGAAGCTAAAAAAAATAATTTTTGCAAATTTTTCAGAAAGCACTTGCAATTTTTAAATTCGATAGTATATTTGCAAACTTTTTAAAGAAAAGGGCGATTAGCTCAGTTGGTTCAGAGCATTTGTTTTACACACAAGGGGTCGGGGGTTCGAATCCCTCATTGCCCACCCAGAAAAAAGGCTACCAATTTGGTAGCCTTTTTTCGTTTAACCACCAAGAATGTTATAGAAAATATAAAAATGAAACAACGATTTCAAACCTCGCGCGTTATGAGTATATTTGTGGTTTGTTACAACAGTTCGAGGTTGGTAACTTCTAAAATTCAATGGCATGATGAATATATTGCAAGGTTTTAAAAGTATAGTGGTGCTCATATCTATTATTTGCACTGCTTCAGCCCTACGTGCTCAAACCGTTCCCGTTGCGCCGCCCGCAGAAAAACCCACTAATGCCATACAATTCAGTGGTCTGGTAGTCACTGACGACCATGGCAAAATGGTGCCTGTACCGTATGCTAATTTATATATTCCGAAAAGAAAAACGGGCGCCACTGCCAATTATCAAGGTTTTTTCAGCATTGTGGTTGAACATGGCGAAACTGTAAGATTTACAGCGCTCGGATTTAAAGATCGCAAATTCAAAGTGCCCGATTCTTTACACGACGAACATTACTCGATGGTGCAAATCATGAGCCGCGATACCATACTCTTAGATGAAGCCATCATTTTTCCGTGGCCCAACCGCGACCATTTCAAAACAGAATTTTTAGCGATGGATGTAACTAACCAATTAGAAAAACGCGCGGCTGAAAATTTGGCGAAAGAAACTTTAGATAAAGTGCGCGAACTCACGCCGTATGATGGCAGAGAAACGGGTTCTATTTATTTACGTCAACAAGCTAAAAATTATTATTACTATGGCGGACAAACGCCACCTATGAATATATTCAATCCGTTAGCGTGGCAACAGTTTTTTAAAGCATGGTCGAATGGCGATTTTAAAAAGAAAAATGCTACTTCTAATTATACGCCGCCGCCATCAACAGGTACGAACACGCCTTCAGCGTTCGATCCAGATAATAATTGAATAGGTATCCGCAGTTAGGTGTCAGGTATCAGGTGTCAAGTGAAACGCACTGATACCTAACTGCGGATACCTGAAAGCTTATATCTGCTTCGGTCTTTTCAAAATAATATTATCTATCAACCTGACTTCGCCCACAAAAACTGCAGTGAGCGCAACAACGAAATTAGATTTAGCAAAAGTTTCTACGGCTTGTAGTGTTCTGCCATCAACAATATTAAAATATTCAACTCTAAATTGTGGTTCAGCATTCAATTCAGATAGCGCAAATTGTTGTAAATCAGCAGGAGACATCGTACCCATTCTATTCTGAACTTCCAACAACACTTTATAAATTTTGGGTGCTAAGGCCCGTTGTTCGGTAGATAAACGCGTGTTTCTGCTACTCATGGCTAAGCCGTCGCGTTCTCGAAATGTTTCGCAAGGTACTAAACTGACTTTACTGTGCAATTGATTCAGTATGCTGCGCACAATGGTAAATTGCTGAAAATCTTTTAAACCCATGAACAAACTATCTGGCTCGATGATATGCAATAAACGATTTACTACGCGCGACATCCCCTCAAAATGTCCTGGTCGAAATTCGCCCTCCAAAACTTTATCTAAATTTCCAAAATGAAAATTGTGCTTAGGCGCATCTACATCGGGTGGATAAATTTCTTCTACCGAAGGTATAAACACCATATAAGTAGGTGCAGTAGAAAGCAAATCTATATCGCGCTCAGGTGTTCGTGGATATTTTTCTAAATCGATTGGATTGTTAAATTGCATCGGGTTTACAAAAATACTCACAACAACTATGTCGTTTTCTGAAGCACATTGTTTCACTAAAGCCAAATGACCAGCATGCAAAGCACCCATAGTTGGCACAAAACCTATGCTTTTTCGTTGCTTTTTTAGAGCTGCGATGTATTTTTTGGCATCTTTTACCTTCTGAATTATAAGCATAGAGTGTATGTAGTTAATTTTTCTAAGAACAACTTTGCCCGCTAATGTAGTTAAACTTCGTAAAAAGGCGCAAATTCAAACGTGCAAAAACTAAATAATAAAAAAAGTGTAATTATTCAAGTAGGCAAAATTTCCTCCCTATCAAGTAGGCAGGAAATTGAGTAATATTTGCAACTCAGCTAAACAATCATAAAATATTGCGGCTTTGCGAGAGACTCAAAAACGACAAAAATATTAAATCAACCACTAACTAAGCATAATTTCAGAATATTTTCTCTTAATAATTACTTAAAATGAATAGAGAGAGGCAAAACTATGGGATATAGGTAAATTATGTGCTAAAAAAGATGTAACTTTGCGCTGCAAAATTTTGCTAAACTTTCATTAAGTTCAAAGCTGACGGTGCGTTGTAAGTGATTTTAATTTAAAATCTCACAATTTAAACACCGTTTCTATACATTACAGCATGAGTAAGAAAAAAATTCTTATCATAGCGCAAGAAATGGAGCCTTATACAGAAGGCACATTACTCGCTCAATTGGCAAATAAATTACCACTTTATTTAAACACGAACGATTGCGAAATTCGCATACTGATGCCACGATTTGGTTCAGTTAACGAACGTCGTCACCGTTTGCACGAAGTGGTACGACTTTCAGGGATGAATATAATTGTTAATGACGACGATTATCCTCTTATCATAAAAGTAGCTTCACTCCCCGGCAGCCGAATTCAAGTGTATTTTTTAGACAACGACGATTTTTTCAAACGCAAATTTTTATTCAGTGATGAAGAAGGAAAAGAATTTGCAGATAATATAGAGCGCTCCGTGTTTTTCTGTAAAGGTGCTATTGAAACGGTTAGAAAATTTGGTTGGGCACCTGAAATAATTCACTGTCATGGTTGGTTTACGGCTTTAATACCGTTATATATTCGTACTGCTTATCGCCAAGATCCCGTATTTCAAAATTCAAAAATTGTTTACTCGCTCATTAAAGACCAACCCACAAATGTAACTTTCGAAGCGCTTCGCACAAAAGCGCTTATCAATAATATTGACCCTGCTGTTATGTTAGATGCTAAAACAGACGCAGGTACCGATTTGCATAGAGCAGCTATCAAAAATTCGGATGGAACAATTTTTGTTGAGGGCGATTTACCGCAGCAATATTACCAATATGTTGAAGCTTTTGGCAGAAAAAAATTGGATGCGCCAGTGACTGAAAACTTTGGAAAAGAATACCTCAATTTTTACGAACAATTAATGGCTGAAAATATAAACGAATAAAAATTACAAGTCAAGCAACGAAAACCACGTGTCTATTCGTTTACTTAGAAATTCTATCTCTTCTTACATGAAAAATATTGTTGTTGCAGGTGTTATAAGTTTTCTTCTTATAACCATCGCGAGTTGTACTAAATCATCCGAATTAGGTTTAAACATTTTTGCTAACGATCAAATTAACGCGCTTTTTACTGATACACTCTCAATATCGGCTATAAATGAATCGAATGATAGTGTTTTGATGTATAATTATGGTTCTACGCCTTTCGATAGTTTATTAGTTGGTAAAATTAACGATTCGCTATTTGGTTTAACTCAATCGCAAATCTTTTTCAAGCCGTTAAGTCTCAATTTGCCCAACTTAGGTGGTGCTGTATTCGATTCAGTTGTTATGGTTATGGGTTACTCTGTTGCAAATCATTACGGCGACACAACCGATATGCAGACTTTGGAAGTATATAGACTCACTGAAAATATGGCACTCACAGATGTCATATATTCCAATAAAAAATTTGCACAAGAAAACTCACCCATCGGGAGACTAAGTTTTGTGCCTTCACCGAATACAACAAGTGTTTCTTATACTCCCGATACAGCTGCCGCCACTAAATTCGATACTACTTATACCAAACCACAATTGCGTATTCGTTTAGATCAATTAAATTCATCGCTTGTAAACATCCTAAAAAGTTTAGACACCACCGTTTTAGGAACCAGTGTTTCACTCGATAGCCTTTTTGACAATCAAATTAATGGGTTTACGATTTGTGCCAAGCGGACATCAAAATGTATGCTTTCGCTTAATCTTTCGAATTCAGCCAGTACAGCTACCAATGCTGGTGCAGGCATTTATGTTTACTATAAATTCCCTGGCGATACCACACGCTATTCGTTTCACCTTCAAACAGGGTCAATTTCGCCACGTTCAACTTATTTTACATCCGATATTAAAAAATCTTTTGTGGGCAAATACCTCAACTCAAGCGCTACCAGTGGCGATTATTTGTTATTGCAAGGTATGTCTGGTCCGAATATTAAATTTGAAATTCCATCGCTCAAAGCTTGGAAAGGTAACCAAAAAATTGCTATCAATAAAGCAGAATTAGAATTCACGCTCAAAACTACTGATGCTCAAACTTACTTGTGGTCGCCTATTCAGCAATTGTTGGGTAGAAAATCGAACGCTGCTTTTATAGCCGATTTTTCTGATAATGCCAGTTTATCGCTCAGTGCACTGCCCTATTTTTATTCAGGCGGGTATTTAGTGAATAGCGATACTACTGTAAATGTATATAAACAGAAAATAAATTTGACGCACCAATTGCAACGCATACTCGATGGAGTTGATGGACCAACGCTTTACTTAATACCCAATCAAAAACAAATTGTGGCGGCGCGCTCTATTTTCTACGGAACAAAAGATCCTAAACGGAAGCCGAAACTATCTATTACTTACACGGTTTTGAAATAATGGTTAATTATCAATGGTTAATGGTTAATTTTTCTCGTTTTAACCATTAACCATTGATAATTAACCATTATAATTACACCGCATCGAAATCGAGTGCAACTTGTGCCGTAAGCGGCACAGATTGGCACACTAACACATAGCCTTTTGCAATTTCGTCATCGTCGAGCGCAAAACAAGCGCGCATTTTAACTTGTCCTTCTGTTATTTTAGCTACACATGTTGAACAAGCTCCTGAAGTACAACTATAAGGTGCATCAATTTTTTGGGCGATAAGCGTATCCAAAATAAGTGTTCCGCGTTTTACCGATACTTTGTGTTCTGCATTATTGAGCTTGACTGTTACATCGGCGTAATCGAAATTAGTGTCTGTATCAGTCGTTGTCGCTTGAATTTTCGAAGCAAAGTGTTCTATTAAAATGGCATCTTTATGCACATTGTTATGCATTAAAAATGCTTTCAATCCTTCGTTCATGCCGCCCGGTCCGCAAATTAAATAAGTAGCTTCTTTTGTACGTGGTGTATTCTCTGTCAGAAATTTTTCGACAATTTTTTCATCTACTCTGCCTACTAAGCCTTGCCAAGTTATTTTTCCTTTACTGAACAATCCTCCTAAACCACCTGCTTTTTCGCGCTTCGGCTGACTTAAAATATGCGTTACTGTTAACTGACCTGCATATTTGCTTTCAAGCGTTTCCAATGCCTCTTTAAACATTATCTCCTCTTCATGTCTATTTCCGTACAATAAATGCACCATCGACATCGGTTCATTCTCCAAAATGGTGCGCATGAGCGACATGAGTGGTGTAATGCCCGAACCAGCACCTAAAACATAATACGTTTTGCGTTGTGTCGACAGGGTTTCTAAAGTAAAATTCCCATGTGGCGGCATCACTTCAACACTATCACCTACTTTTAAGTGCGTATTGATATGCGTTGATACAATGCCTTTTTCAACTTTTTTAACAGATACACCCCACAAATTTTGGTGCGGACTTGTGCTGAGTGAATACGCCCGGCGCTCTTCTTTCCCGTTTAGGGTAAAGTGTAGTGTTAAATACTGACCTGCTTTGTAGGCAAATGTTTCTATCAACTCAGATGGAATATCGAAATAAATAGTTTTCGCATCGTGCGTTTCGATGACAATATTTTTTATGCGTAAACTATAAAACTGTGTATTCATAAATTTGAATTACGAATTACGAATTACGAATTACGGTTTGTGGTTCATACATTGAACGTAATTCGTAATTCGTAATCCGTAATTGATTAATTGAGCTGCAAAAATAAACCAAGCTATCTTGATTTTTCGTTTGTTGTAAAAAAAAAATAGGAACTCCATCGCTTGAGTTCCTATTAAAGTGAATAATTCAATAAGATATGTCGGGAGTGTGCCTAAGCACAACAAAAAACAATTAACATATAACAGGCATAATATCATTTCCCGAATTGTTCAAGAATTTATTGTTAAAGTTAAAAATATTATCTTCACTTATTTTATTTCGAAAATTGCAATGTACTTTAGCACACACTTAGCAAAGCCATAAACACAAAATGATAAAATTTCTCAATTACGGGGCAATAGCACTTGTTTTCTTGCTTGCCGTTTTATTATTCAATGCCCTGCGCTTGACGTCAAAACAAATGACAGACATTACGCCTGCTTCAGTGATACCTTTTTCTGATTCTATTGTGCAACATTTTGCAGATGCAATTAAAATAAAAACAGTATCGAACGGAGATTCTTCTAAAATGGATAGTGTTGAGTTCGAAAAGTTTATTGCTTTTGTCGAAAGAACTTATCCGTTGGTGCACTCCAAACTCAAACACGAGCGCGTGAATACTTACGGCTTATTGTTTGAATGGAAAGGTCGCGACCTATCGCTACTTCCGACTATGATGATTGGACATTACGATGTAGTGCCTATGATTAAAGGCACTGAAAAATTGTGGCAGCACGAACCTTTTTCTGGCGCGATTGATAGCGGATTTATTTACGGTCGCGGAACAATTGACGATAAACTTACTGTTATTGGTATTTTAGAATCAGTTGAATATCTGCTTAAACAAAATTTCCAACCCGAGCGCACTATGTATTTAGGTTTTGGTTTCGATGAAGAGGTATCGGGCAATAATGGTGCGAAGAAAATTGCAGCACTGCTCGAAAGTCGAAAAATACAGCTCGAATATGTTTTAGATGAAGGCGGCGTTATTAAATCGGAAGGTTTGAGTGGTTTAGATAAACCCATTGCACTCATAGGCGTTGCTGAAAAAGGATATACAACTTTACAACTTTCGGTAACAAGTGCCAGCGGACATTCATCTATGCCACCACCACAAACAAGTATTGGCATTCTCGCTGAAGCCATTGACAAATTGGAGAAAAAACCTTTTCCAGCACATTTTGAAGGTGGTGCCGATTTGTTGCAAGATTATCTCGCGCCTGAAATGCCTTTCGGTTTAAAAATTGCGATGGGAAATCGGTGGTTGTTAAAATCGGTTATTATGAGCAAGTTGGCTTCAACCAATGCTGGTAACGCCATGATTCGAACCACTACGGCGCCAACGGTAATCAGTGCAGGTGTGAAAGATAATGTGCTGCCCATAAACGCTACTGCAAAAGTCAATTTCAGAATTTTGCCCGGAGAAACTTCTGAAAGTGTTCTCGCCTACGTCACTAAAGTGGTTGACAATAAACAAGTAAAAATTGAACACGTCAATGGTTCTGTGAACGACCCTACCAGCATTTCCGATACAGCTTCATTTGGTTTTAGAAATATTCATCGCACAGTCAAGCGCTGTTTTCCCAACGCGATTGTATCACCCTATTTATGTTTGGGAGGGACAGATGTGAGAAACTATAAAAATGTATCTAAAAACCAGTTTCGTTTCCAGCCTTTACGTGTAAGCGAAGAAGATTTAGGTCGCATTCATGGCACCAATGAATGTATTTCAACCGAGAGTTTTAAAGATTTTGTTAGATTTTATATTGAGTTAATGAAAGGTAGTTAGCTGTGAGCCGTGAGCTTTGAGCTTTGAGCTTTTCTCGTTTATCTATAAGAAGGCTCAAAGCTCATAGCTATCTGCGGTACATAACCTTCTCTGAAAGTATTAATAATACTCGGCGGCGTAAGCACGCGAATTAATTGATCGGACGACGAATAATCAATTTCAAGTTTTTCGTATTTGGTTTCACCCCAAACATACAAAGTCTTTTTCCACCACAAATACGAAGCGCTTTCATCATCGAAATAACAAACCATTGTGCCATCGGGTAAATCTTCGAGATGATAAATGTATTCTGCACCATTTTGCATTGCCATGCGTTCGGTGTGTAAAATAGTGTCAATAAATTTCATGCTCTCATCTCCTATTTTAAATTCTTCTCTATTGGCTTTTAACCACAGCGATTTAAATTTTTTAAAATCGGCATTGCGACAATAGGCGCACGGTCTGTGTCCCGCTGCAAAAGCTGTCGCTTCATCCCAAAAAAATAGTTCCGTCCACCGATTAGGTGTCATGACCTCTCGATGCGCACCTTTATATTCTAATCGGCAAGTAATCCATGCTTTCAGTGCATATTTGCGCACAATTTCTTTATTCGCATTGTGAATCACACCACGATTTCCTGTGAAAGTGCCACGCTGTGGTGAGAAAACAATTTTCCCGAAAGGTGTTACGCGATTTTGTAAAGGCATTTTTTAAGTTTACTATTAATTTCTTGGTTTCACCCTCCCAATCGCCAACGCTTTTAAAATCCATCGCGGCAATGGTTTTTCAGGAGAACGCTTCTCTAAATTTAAATACCAGCCGTAGCGCTTCATAATCGGTATTTTGTGTGTTTCAACAAACTCTATAAGTGTGCCATCAGGGTCTTCGATGTAGGTAAACCTACCTGCGGCTTCACCCATATCGAAACTACTCGCCGAATCGACAGTGAAATCGAATCCTTGTTCAGCGCACAAAGTTTGAGTGAGTGCCATATTTTTGACATCGTAGCATAAATGAATAAACCCCAAATCACCCCATTGTCTGTTAGCGAAAATTTTATTGGGCGTGCGCTCAAAAACCTGTACCAATTCAATTTCACTTACGCCCAAAAGTGGCGCAAAAGCGCCTGTGTTGAGTTCGGAATGGCGCAACAAAACGCGCGCAAAAACATTTTCACCACCCTCAAGCGGTGCGAAATCTTGAAAAATATCGATTTTATTATACACAACTTGGTCGTAACCCAGCGCTTCAGTGAAAAACTTTTGCATTCTATCAATATGTCTGGTACCCAAAATAGCACCATAAACACCACCCGTTAAGCCTCTATTTTTTGTAAAAAAATTCGTACTTTCAATCACTTGAAAACAATTGCCGTAGGGATCTTTCACCCAAAAATAGCGTTCACCATGCGGCGCTTTTATGACCGATTCGCACAGCACTTCGGCTTCGTTATTGACAAAAAAATCGAAAGTTTTTTGTGCATCCTTACATTTTACTTTGGCGGCGTAAATACCTGTATCGCCAAGTAAAACTTTTTCTTCTGGCGCTTGTGGCGTTCGACGGGTATATTGCCAAATTTCAAATCCGCCGCCACCTTGAATATTAATGGCTAAAACGGCACGACGCGCTTGTGGTTTTCCGTTCGTGTAAGGCAACATCAATTTGGCTTCACCTTCGTCGTTAAAAATTGGAATATCCATTCCGAAGAATTTATGATACCATCGCCATGCTTCATCGACATTAGCAACACCGATTCCTATTTGTTGAATTCCTGAAATAACAGACATAGTTGATTTTTATTTTTGGCGCACAAAATAAAAAAAAATGTGCTAACTCTATGGAATTTTCGCAAAAACTACTATCTTTATTGACAAATTAAAAGAAATCGACAAGTACATACTACGAGAGGGAAAAATAAAAATTTACTTTCGGCAAATCTATGACGATACAAGAATTAATCACGGACGTTCAAACGTTTATAGGCGATGGAAAAACAGACGCAGCTTTTGATATTTTAGTAAAAAATGTTCCGACGCTGTATCCGAAAGGAATGATGGATTTGATGCTTTTGAAATCACGTTATAGTCAAGCGCATTTCGATTTTGATTTGCGTGGTGTCATCACAAAAGACGAATACGATGCGCGCGTTTCACAGATAAATTACGCGATTTTAGAGTTTGTAGAAAATATGGCACATCCGAGTGCTACACAAACCACACCAACTACACCTACTCAAAATACAAAGGTTCAGAGTAATACGGGAAAATTATTGCACAATATCCCATCTAAAATGGCTTTACGTCGCGACACGCGATGCACTGTGCGCGTAGCTTACGATGAAATTACGGTTGCGAAAGATTTTGTAAAAACGGATGATACCGTCATTCAAGATGTGCGTATTGCAGAAGTCATGAATGTTGAACTCGTCGATTTTAACGACCCACCTTGTTTTACAATTCGCTCAATGACTGAAAACGAGCAGTTTTTAGAATCGAACGAATATACCCAATGGTTATTTTTAGTAAAAGCGATTCAAGAAGGTACACATCCACTCACAATAAAAGTGGCAGTTTTAGAAGTTATCAATGGCAAAGAACGTTCGCGCGACATCGTTTTAGAAAAAGAAGTATTTATAAGTGCAACCGAACAAGAGATACCTGAAGCAAAATTTGTGGATACGAAAATAGCTGTGAGCCCTCCATCATCAGCTAACAGCAGTCCAGAAAAGTTTAAAGTTGAACGCGCAGCGAAGAAACCAACAGCTCAGAAATCGCAACCACCACCAATGTCTGCGCCATCAAAAGCGGGGCAGATACCTGAGCCTCAGAAACCGCCTGCGTCACCAAAGCCTGTGCTTGAACAGATGCCCGCTGCGGCAACTTCACAACCTTCCAAAAGGAGTTTTTTCAGAATTGCCTCTGTGTTGGCTTTCCTTTTAGTTGGTGCAGGTGGATTTTACACGATGACGCATTTAGGCGGGAGTGCAAAACAACCCGATGTAGCGAGTAGGGATAAAAATAACCAACCTGAAACGAGCAAAAACCCTGATCCCAGAAAAAATGATACATTAGGTGAAGTAGTTGTAACTGACCCAACCACAAACGATAAAAAAGTAACACCATCTGAAACAACACACACGCCCAAAAAGGATAAACCTGATGGCTCGGATGTGGCAATCAATACAAAGCCAATCCCAAATGGGAATGGTAGTGGAGAGATTTACGCGAGTAAATCAAACCCTGTTAAGAGACCTGTGCCTGTTATAACCTACAAAACGTTTCCGAAAGGCAAAGTCAATATGCCTAATAACCGCGCCCCAGTTATTTTGAAAGGTTTACTGATTGATCGCACTGTGCAATTGTATAATAAAAGAGAATATAAAGATTTAACCATTATTGTCGATGGGCAACCAGTAACTATCAACAAAAGTGCAGAGGGTTTTATTGAATCGTTTTCATTCAAAACTAATTCACAGCAAAAATATTATAAAATAGTTTTTTTGAAAGGTGGGAAAACTTGTAAAATCGAAAATTTATTGCTAACGGATAATACTTTTGTTTTGCCTGTTTGCAATTTGAATTAGTTGACAGTTGTCAGTTGACAGTTGTTAGTTTAAGAACGCCAAACAAACTGTCAACTAACAACTGTCAACTAACAACTAAAAAGACTATGACAATTCAAGAACTCACATTTGCTGTTCAAGGATTTATCGCAACCGATAAATCGGATGCCTCGTTCGATTTATTGGCGCAGCAAATTCCTATTCTGTTTCCAGAACATCTGAATGATTTTACGTTACTAAAAAGTCGGTTCGAACAAACCAAAGATGATTTTACCGTGCGTGGCATCATCACTAACGATGAATTCAACACACGAATAGCGCAAATAAATCTGGGTGTGCTGGAGTTTCTTAAAAACATTGCCGAACCGCCACCGCCCGTTGCATCAACAACAGTTCAAAGTTCGACGGGAAAAATATTACACAATGTACCTGCGGAAATGAAACTGGGTCTGGAAACGCGGTGTGTTGTGCGAATTGCCTACGATGAAATTACACTCACAAAAGATTTTACTAAATCGGACGATACAGTTGTTCAAGATATTCGCATTGATGAAGTGATGCACGTTGAACTCGTTGATTTTAACGAGCAGCCCAGTTTTTCGTTCAGAACAATTACCAATAACGAACAATTTTTAGATAAAGAAACTTTCACGCAATGGTTATTTATGGTAAAACCATTGCGCGAAGGCACATTTCCGATAACGATAAAGATTTCCGTAATCGAAATTGTTGATGGTAAAGAGCGAAAGCGTGATATTGTTTTAGAAAAGAATGTTCTTATTCATACACAAGCTGTTGAGCCTGCTCCCGCACCTTTTATTGATACCAATATTGCTGTCAATTCTAAGCAATCGGCTGTCAGCAATCAGCCATCCGAAACGAGCGAACCAATAGCTAATAAGTCAAAGCTTATGGCAGTTGCAATTAATGTTGGTTCGGTGATGGCAATGGTTGTGGCAGTAACTGTGGGTAGTTATGCAATTTTTAGAGATAAATTGGGCGGTAACGATACAGATAAATTTAACCGTTCTGAGCGTTTTGAAACCAGAAATTTAAATAAAGATTCACTCGCTAAAGTAGATACACTAAACACACCCAAAACACCAGAGACTATTTCACATCTACATGAAGAAGCCCATACGTTCAAAAAAATTCCAAACGCAGTTGCCATTCCTATCAGCAAAAGTGATGTAAAAAACATGATTAGCTCGCACCGCGTTAACTTAGATAATAAAAAGCAATTCAAGGATTTATTTGTGTTCGTTGACGACCAAATTGCCACTAATATTTACAACAGCAATGGTTATGTGACGGGCTTTGAATTTTCTTCTGATAAAAAAACGCATGCGCTTCGTTTTTTAGTTGGCTCTTATGCGGGCAATAGAAAAAGCGGAAAGTATAAATTTGTTTCTTGTAAAATCAACGATTTTGAAGTAACTGATTACGCTACTAATGTTTCTGTTTGCGATTTGAGATAAAGAGGCAAAATAACTCGAATTCGGCGAATTTTTTGAATTTATAGAATCCAAGCTGTAGAAATTCGATAAATTCTTTAATTCGTTTAATTCGAGTCAAATTCGAGTTATCTTTGCGCAAATTTTCAAACCCGAGTGTTATGTCGAAAGAAATTACGTCGCGCGAAGTCGATTATTCGCAGTGGTATTTAGATATTGTAAAGAAAGCTGGTCTCGCTGAAAACTCACCTGTGCGCGGTTGCATGATTATTAAACCTTACGGTTTCAAACTTTGGGAAAATATGCGCGATGCTTTAGACAATATGTTTAAAGAAACAGGACATAGCAATGTGTATTTTCCGTTGTTCATACCAAAATCTTTTTTGAGTAAAGAAGCATCGCACGTAGAAGGGTTTGCAAAAGAATGTGCCGTAGTGACACACTCGCGATTGATGAACGACCCGAACGGCGGCGGCGTTATTGTCGATCCCGATTCAAAACTTGAAGAAGAACTCATTGTTCGACCAACATCGGAAACGATTATTTGGGATACATACCGCAATTGGATACAATCGTACCGCGATTTGCCTTTGCTTTATAACCAATGGTGTAATGTTGTGCGTTGGGAAATGCGCACGCGTCCTTTTTTGCGCACTACTGAATTTTTATGGCAAGAAGGTCATACAGCGCACGCAAGTAAACAAGAAGCGATTGAAGAAACGGAGCGCATGTTAGGCGTTTATGCCACATTTGCTGAAGAGTTTATGGCGATGCCCGTCATTTGCGGTATAAAAACGCCGAATGAGCGATTTGCTGGTGCTGATGAAACGTATTGTATAGAAGCATTAATGCAAGATGGAAAAGCATTGCAAGCAGGGACATCGCATTTTTTAGGTCAGAATTTTGCTAAGGCGTTTGAGTGTAAATTTTTGAATAAAGACAATAAAGAAGAATACGTGTGGGCTACATCGTGGGGTTCTTCAACGCGATTGATTGGCGGATTGATTATGGTGCACTCCGACGATGACGGTTTAGTGATGCCACCTAAAATTGCACCTTTGCACGTTGTGATTGTACCTATTCCAAAACCATCGGAACAAATTGATGCGGCAGCAAACACCATTATGAAAGCGCTTCGGGCAAAAGGTTTTACGGTTAAATACGACAGCGACGAGTTGAAACGCCCAGGTTTTAAATTTGCAGAATACGAAATGATTGGCGTGCCTGTGCGTATCGCCATTGGTGCGCGCGATTTAGCCGAAGGCAAGATTGAAATCGCTCGTCGCGACACGAAAGAAAAAACAAATATTCCGATGGATGAAAACGTGGCGGATTATATCAAAAATCTACTCGATGACATCCAGTCTAATCTATTTAATCGCGCCAAAGCTTACAGAGATTCTCACATAACTGTGGTGGATGATTTTAAAACCTTCGAAGAAGTGCTCGATACCAAAACAGGATTTATTTCTGCACATTGGGATGGCACAACTGAAACGGAAGAGAAAATTAAAGAACTCACTAAAGCTACTATTCGCTGCATCCCTTTAAACAATGCTAAAGAAGAAGGTGTTTGCATTTTAACGGGTAAACCGAGTACGCAAAGGGTTTTGTTTGCAAGGGCGTATTAATAATAACAAACATGATATTAGATCCAAACACAGCGACAGCTCAAGAAAATTACACCATGCTTTCATCGGCAGTGGCGCCGCGACCGATTGCTTTTGTCAGTACTTTAGATAGTGATGGCAATAGCAATTTAGCGCCGTTTAGTTTTTTTAACGCTGTGGCTGGTTCACCTCCGACAGTTATTTTTTCTTGTTCGGTGCGGATGCGCGATAACACAACGAAAGATACTTACCACAATATTCTGCATTTAAAAGAATGCGTTATAAACGTTGTCTCGCACAATATTGTCAATCAAATGGCGATAACAAGCGTGAATTTTCCAGCAGGTGTGAGCGAATTTGCAAAGGGCGGATTCACACCGCTCGCTTCTGAGCGTGTAAAACCATTCAGAGTGGCTGAATCGCCCGTGCAATTGGAATGTGTGGTTGAGCAAATTATTCCTATTGGGGGTGAAAAACCATCTGCGCACGTTGTTATTTGTCGCGTGGTTTTAATGCACATTGACGATGCTATTTTAGATGATAAGAAAATAATTGACCCACATAAAATTGATTTAGTCGGTCGTTTAGGTCGCGCTTGGTACACGCGTTCTTCAGGCGATTTGTTTGAAATTGACCGCAATGAAAGGACTTTAGTCATTGGCTACGATAATTTACCATCCGCTATCAGAAACAGTCCGGTTTTCACTGGAAACGAAGTGGCACAATTGGCGAATTTGGTTGAAGCGCCAACTACAGAAGAAATTGCAACTATTAAAAACGATTCGCGTATTCAAAAAGCTACCATCATGGGTGATGCGCAGCGCAATTTGCAATTGTTAGCGCAGCAAGCGCTTCAAAATAATAATTTAGATTTTGCTAAACGCGTGAGTTGGTTGAGCACGGAGTATTAATTTAGTTGACAGTTGACAGTTGTTAGTTGACAGTCGTAGGTTGAATCACAAACTGTAACTGTCAACTATCAACTAAATTTATGGATAAGAGACGCTATATTTTAACCCTATCTTGCAAAGATACTGCGGGTATTGTTTCAACGGTTTCAACATTTTTGTATAATACGGGTGGTTTTGTGCTCGAATCGTCGCAATATGGCGACCCGATTACGCAGAATTTCTTTATGCGCGCTGAATTCACTTGTCAGCATTCGCAACAGGAAATCAGTGACGGATTTAAATTTATTGCTGATAGGTTTAAGATGACTTTCTTAGTGCACGATACGGCACTGCGTCCGAATATTCTCATCGCTGTTTCAAAAGCGAGTCATTGCCTGATTGATTTGCTACACAAAAATGAAATCGGCGCCCTCAATGCCAATATTGTAGGCATCGTTTCAAATCACAACACGCTCAAACCTTACGCCGATAAATTTGGAAAGAAATTTTACCATTTTCCCATCAGTCACTCTGAAAAAAAACTCGAGCAAGAACAGCGCATTTTAGCATTGTTTAATGAAACAGACTGTGAACTGATAGTGCTTGCACGCTATATGCAAATTCTTTCGAGTGAAATGTCTCAGAGTTTGGATGGACGTGCTATTAATATACACCATTCTTTTTTGCCAGGTTTTAAAGGCGCCAATCCATATCAACAAGCTTACGACCACGGCGTAAAACTCATTGGCGCAACAGCGCATTATGTTACTTCCGATTTAGATGAAGGTCCGATTATTGAACAAGAAGTCATCAGGGTTGACCATAGACAAAAACCCGACGATTTGAAATTGATGGGTCAAGATATTGAAGCTCGTGTTTTGTTCAAAGCCGTGAAATGGCATTTAGAGCAACGCATTATTTTGAATGGTACAAAAACGGTTGTGTTTTAGGAGGTTGTCTGAACCATGATTTTCAGGATTTTTTGATTTTCAGATATTAAGCGTTGAACCAAAATCTTTTAATCCAATAAATCCTTAAAATCTTGGTTCAGACATTTACCTATCTTGTTGATCTCAAACTATTAATAATTTTAATGCCTTCATTTAGAGCTTCTGTATCGCCATCTTTAAATTCAATCGTAATCCAGAGGTTGGTGTCATTATCTTTCTGAATCATGCCCGCCAACATTGTCTGTTTGCCATCTTTGTAACCTAAAACATAACGACCTGCAAAATCGTCGTCATTAATG
Organism: Saprospiraceae bacterium; assembly: GCA_043781915.1. Classification (GTDB taxonomy): domain Bacteria; phylum Bacteroidota; class Bacteroidia; order Chitinophagales; family Saprospiraceae; genus JAAFJT01. The sequence goes on along the minus strand of JAYWBA010000083.1, from coordinate 32,197 downwards.
TCAACTGTTTTGTCCACCTCATCAAATTTAAGTTGTCGAGCAACTTTTCTCGTTTCTGAATCCATGTCTTTCAACGATACTTTGTGGTCGTCGAAGATATACATATACAAGTGCATGCCGTCTCCTTTGGCTTCAAACTCATTATTCGTGTTATCGAGTTCTTTGAAATCGTCAGGTAGTGTAATGGCAATTTTATAATATTTCCAGACATAATCTTTTTGAGAAAAAGCTGAATTTGAAATAAATAAGCTGGCTGTAAATACTGAACAAATAAAAATGTTTCTCAATTTCATGATTGATTTTTTAATTAGATAATACACAAATTTGCAAAAAAAATTCAGATTTAAAAACATTTATTTGCGATAATAAAATTTAATTGTTTAAATGCTCCATTTTTTTATGTGAAACATTTATTTTGCTAAACTTCGCGGTTTAACGTGCCTTAATGTGTTATTGTAAAGCGTTGAATCGCATCCGACATGCCGTTCGCAATAACGCGCACAAAATAATTGCCTGATGGCAAAGCAGAGATATCTTGCGTATTTACGAACGTGTTATAGCCTGCATTTTCGACCGTTTCCGTTTTAAGAATAACTCCCACACTATTATAAAAATAGAGTTTATAGTTAGCGACTTTACTATTAACTGGTAATGAGCAACTAACAGCTATTGTGTTTTTTGCAGGATTAGGATAAACGCTGATTTCAGTAATACTTTTTTTAGACACTACTGAAATGATATTCGATTTTGTTGAAGTGCCGTTTAAATCAACTTGAATTAACCGATAATAGCTTAGTTGTGTCAAAGTTTCATCTCTGAAAAAATAGGTTTGGGTTTTATCCGAAGTATCTGCACCATTTACACTGCCAATGCTTTCAAATACCTGACCATCAATACTTTTTTCAATATCGAAATAACCGTTGTTCGTTTCCGATGCAGTTACCCAAGTTAAATCTGTGCCCCCATTTATTTCTTGCCCTGAAAAACTCATTAATTCAACAGGCGCTGCAGCGTTCACGGTAAATACAACTTGCGATTCATCGTTTTCCGATAAAACGAAATTGGACGGCGTTGAATTTGGGTCGGGCACATCATCCGAGCGCACTTCAACATCGTAAGTAACGCTTCCTAACTGAATCGCTTTAAAAGTAATTTCGAGCGTTTGCGTCATGTTTGCTTGAATGGTAAAACCGGGTTTATTGCCAAAATTATTTGGGTCGGGTGTATCACTTAAAATCCAAACGCCGAGCGAATTATCGTAAATACCAATAGAAGTTGTTGCCGAAACAAATTGCATACCATTGGGTAAATACGAGCGAATTTTTACACCATCAGCTCGCGTCTGTCCCGAATTGGTGAGCGTTGCAATAAACGTAACATTATCGCCTAATTTTACAACGGGTGTGGGCGTTTTAAAAGCAGCCTGCATCGAAAGATCAGCGTACAAACAGAGGATATTAAAATCCGATTCATCGTCTTCAACCGCTGTGCCGGCATAATTATTTGGCGAACTGTTCGAATCAGTTTGGTCGCAAGCCGTCACTTGGGCGTAGCATTTTAGATTTCCTCCTTTAGAAACCAGCGCATTCACCGTAATTTGATGCGAGCTATTCGCAGCCATAGTGCCAACCGTCCAAATACCTGTCGCTAAATCGAACGAACCTAAATTGCCAACATTCGCTGTTTGGAAAGTCATTCCTGTTGGAATAGATAATTGCACTTTAACATTTGTGGCATTGTTGCTGGTTGTGTTCGTTAGCGTTAGCACAAAACTTTCGGTTAATCCGTAATTAATTTCAGTATGGTTTGAAGTGAGTGTTACACCTAAATTTACCAAACCCGTATTAGTGCCAGTACAATTTACATAAGCCGCCGCTGTGCCGATTGTTGACGTTTGTGATGCGTTATTGTTATTGTTCTGTGGGTCGGCGCTTGTGCTCGATACACTTGCCGACATAGTTATAACAGTACCTGAAAGCGTAAACACAGTTGCTTGCAACGTAACCGTTTGACCAGAAGTCAAATCGCCGATTGACCAATCGCCTGTATCGTAATTGCGCCAAAAACCCACTGTTGTAACATTGCATGAATTGGCAGAGCCTGCGGGTTGCGGCACATTGCAAACAACACTTGTTGCCGTGTTTGGTCCGTTATTTTTGACGACAACATAAAAAGTCAAATAGTCAAATTGGGCAAATGTTGGTGAATTAGCGGTTACAGTTACGGATACATCGGATTGAGAAAAAACTTTTACGCTCAATAGTAGGGGTATGCAAAAAAAAATCGTGCGGGTGAAGCACAATGCTTTGAAAGAATTTGTCATGAGAATTTGTTGTTCTTGTATTATAATTTGTATTGACTGTTTTGAATGGCAAATATACAGGCATTTTTTGTCTGGATACTCATTTTTTTTGTTTGTCAATACTTAGTATTATACATTAAACAGGACAAAACCCTGAAAAATCTGCTGAATCTGCGGGAAATTATCTGCGTAAACGAAACCAAGGTAATTTTTATTTTTCAGGGTTTTATCCCGTTTAGAGTATAACTTGAACAGCGTTAAGACAACAAACCGTCATAAATTTTGAGTAAAAAAGAACTAAACTATTTTGAAAAAAATCCGACTCCAGCCTAAAAAAAATCCAGAAAATCTTTAAATCTGTTTAATCTTGGTAAAATTCGAATTATCTTCGTCATCTAATATTCTAAACAACACCTTCGTATGAAATATTTTATTACCTCTCTTGCGATAACTTTTGCTTTTTTTTCATGCACTTCTCCTTCAACAGAAAGTAGAGCCGCCATGCATGGCGGCTCTACAAAAACAGATTGGTGGAAAGATGCTATTGTATATCAAGTTTATCCGCGCAGTTTTAAAGACAGTAATGCCGATGGTGTCGGCGATTTAAAAGGTATTATTTCTAAATTAGACTATCTAAAAAGTCTCGGTATAACTGTAGTTTGGTTGAACCCCATCTACACTTCTCCGAACGATGATAATGGTTACGATGTCAGCGATTATCGCAATATTTTGAAAGATTTTGGCACTATGGCTGATTTCGATACGCTGCTAAAAGGTATGCACGAACGCGGCATTAAATTAGTGATGGATGTGGTGGTAAATCACAGCAGCGATGAACACGAGTGGTTTAAACAAAGTCGCAGCTCAAGAACAAATCCATATCGCGATTATTACCATTGGTGGAATGCTGAACGCGGAAAGCCTGCACACAGATACAGCTTGTTCGATGTAAACCATGAAGCATGGAAATACGATTCGCTCTCCAATGCATATTATTTGCATTATTTTTCGAGAAAACAACCCGACCTCAACTGGGAAAATCCGAAATTACGTCAAGAAGTATTCGATATGATGAAGTATTGGGCAGAAAAAGGTATTGATGGTTTTAGGCTCGATGCGTTTCAATATGCTTCAAAAGATACGACTTTCCCTGCTTTACCGGCCGATTTGGATAAAAATTTCAATAAGTACTACGCTATGGGTTCGAACATTCACGGCTACTTAAAAGAAATGAATGACCAAGTATTTAGCAAATACCCCGTAATGAGTGTTGCCGAAGGTGCCGGAAACAATTTTGAAGATGCGCATAATCTTGTAGATGCTGACCGCAAAGAATTAAATATTGCTTACGCTTTCGATGCTGTCGATATAGCAAAACCAGAAGGTTATAGCCTCGCACATTTTAAAGATGTTTTCACGCGTTGGGATAGCGCTTTTGAAAAAAATGGTTGGCTCTCCATTTTTTTAGCCAATCACGACCAAGCACGTTTAGTGAGTCGATTTGGCAACGATAAGCCAGAGTTTAGAGAACTTTCCTCAAAAATGCTCAATACATTTTTACTTTCTATGCGCGGCACACCGTTTACATATTTCGGCGATGAATTGGGCATGACGAATGCGGGATTCACCAAAATTGAAGAATACAATGATATGGCAACACTGAACGAATATCAACACCAAAAAAACATCGGTGGCGATATTCCTAAATTCATGAAAAGCATTCAATTCAGTTGTCGCGATAATGGCAGAACACCGATGCAATGGGATGCAACGGAATTTGCAGGATTTTCAACTTTCAAACCTTGGCTAACTGTCAATAGTAATTATAAAACCATCAATGTAGCAGCACAAGAAGCTGATGCCAATTCTTGCTTGAATTATTTCCGTAAAATGGTGCAATTGCGCAAAAGCAACTCTGCGCTTGTTCATGGAAAATACGAGATTGTCGACAGAGCCAATCCGAATTTGTATGCTTATACGCGTGTTCAAAACGGTAAATCTTTTTTGGTAGTGCTTAATTTTAAAAACACAGCCGCTACTTTAAATACAAAATTAGATTTGAGTAAGGGCCAATTACGAATTTCGAATTACGCAACACCTAATAACGATTTGAAACAATTGCGTCCGTATGAGGCGGTAGTGTATGAACTCTAAGCTTATTTCTCTTGTAAGTACTTAGGTGTTAACCAGTTTCCCGTCCCTACACGGTAGGACAGATTTTCTTGCAGATTTTGCAGATTTTAGCAATTGTACTCAGACAAATCTGCAAAACCCGCGAGAAAATCTGCAAAATCTGCGGTAAAATTGTCGCGGCTAAACAATTACGTTCTTTTTCTTAAAATGAAATAATGCAATTCGTGCTATACTGCAAATATTCTTTTATAAATTTGCGTTTTTGAACAGTTTTAATCTTCTGTATGGAATTTGTATTGATTTCGTAATTCGTAATTCGTATTTCGTAACCGACAATTTAACTTTGCAACTAATTACAAATCAAGACTATGACGACTGCACAACCATTTTATATTGATACTGGCTACATACACCAATTTATTGAGCAAGCACTATTTGAAGATGTTCATCAGGGAGACATTACAGCTTTAGCTTGTATTCCATCTGCTTTAAAAAGTACGGCCGTGCTTAAAATTAAAGATAAAGGCGTTTTAGCTGGGATGGAGTTAGCGCGTCTTATTTTCTTTTCGTTAGATGCCGAAACCATTTTCACACCTTATAAAAACGACGGTGATTCTGTTGTACCTGGTGAAATAGCGTTCGAAGTAACCTGTAACACACAGGTTCTGTTAAAAGCAGAGCGCTTGGTTCTGAATGCTATGCAACGCATGAGTGGTATTGCAACCATTAGCAGAAAATTTAAATCGGTTGTAAGCGATTTGCCTGTAACCATTTTAGACACGCGCAAAACCACTCCACTATTTCGATATTTTGAAAAATGGGCAGTTGCCATTGGCGGCTGCGCCAATTACCGTTTTGGTTTATACGATTGGTTTATGATTAAAGACAATCATGCCGATGCTTCGGGCGGATTAGCAAACGCGATTGAACGCGTGATGCAATATAAAATAGCACATCCAGAAACCAAAGATTTTTGTCTGACTGTTGAAGTGCGCAATCTGGAAGAACTCGAAACGGCGCTTTCTATGCCGCAAGGCGTAGTAACCCGCGTTATGCTCGATAATTTTGCTTTAACTCAAATGAAAAAAGCAGTTAAACGCGTCAATAAACAAATTCAAACAGAGATTTCGGGCGGCGTAACGATTAAAAATCTCCGCCGTAATGCGCTCACAGGTGTAGATTATATTTCCTCGGGCGCATTAACGCATTCAGCCCGCAGTTTAGATTTGAGCCTTAAAATTGTTAAGTAAAAATTCTTTTGTTTTAATTTCGTGTTCAGATATTATCTTTACCCGCATTTTTAATTAAAACATTAAAGTACCTAACATGAAAAAAGGATTTCTCTTTTTATTAGTCGCATTCAGTGCATTGAGTGCAACTGCACAAATAACGATGCCGCAACCCAGCCCTGGCGCAACCTGCATTCAGAAAGTAGGTTTAACTGAAATTAAATTCGATTACAGCCGCCCAGGAATGAAGGGCAGAAAAATTTTTGGCGATTTAGTGCCAGTAGGTGAACTATGGCGCACAGGTGCTAACGGTGCTACTAAATTTACGATTACCGATTCTGTTACTATCGAAGGTAAAGGTTTAGCAAAAGGAACTTATGTTGTTTTAACCCGCCCATTCAGAGACCAATGGGAAGTTATTTTCAACAAAAACCCCGACGTTTCTGTTTTCAATTACAAACCTGAAGACGATGTGTTGAAAATTATTGCTAAAGCCAGCAATACAGCCGATGTCACTGAAAACTTTGAAATTACAACCGATAACATCACATCTAACGCTTGTAATGTTATTTTTAAATGGGAAAACACCAAAGCCGTTTTTAACGTAGTTAATGATATTGACACTAAAATTAAAGCTCAGATTAAAGCCAAACTCGATGGACCAACGGCGGATGATTATAGCGCGATGTCGCGTTATTTTTTCGAAAACGACCGAGATGTAAGCAAAGCACTCGAGTATATTGATATGAGCATTGCTAAAGGCGGCGAAAAATTCTTTATCTTGCGTCAAAAATCTTTGATTCAAGCAAAATTAGGCGATAAGAAAAGTGCACTTGAAACGGCTCGTAAATCGCTTGAGCTTTCGAGACAAGAAAAAAATCCTGACTACATCCGTATGAACGAGAAATCGATTATGGAATGGTCTAAGATGTAAAAGGCAAAAGGCAAACGCAAAGGCAAAAGGTGGAAAAAATAACTCTTTCATTTTTTGCCTTTTCATTTTTTGCTCTTTGCAATTTGCCCTTTAATTCCCCAATCGTTGTACCCCTTCAACCGCTTTAGCATACGTTGAGTTAAATTCTAAAGTGCGTTTATAATCACTCAGCGCTGCGGAATAATCTTTTGAGATTTCTTTAATAGCGCCGCGATAATAATACGCTTTATAGTAAGAGGGTTTTTGGTTCAAAACAATTTCAAAATTTTGAAGCGATGCATCGTATTTTTTTTGTTCGAACTGCAACAGACCAATATTGAAATATGCATCCGTGTAATTTGGATTTTCGGCAACAATTTCCTGATATATTTTTATCGCATCTTCTAAATTATTATTGTTCTGCGCATCGTACGCAATTGCCATTTTTGCCTCTACACTTTTCGGATTTATCAGCAAAGCGTTATTAAAATATTTTTTTGCTAAAGGAGAATGTTTTGCTGCATATAGGTTTCCCAATTCAATAAACACATCGGCATCGCTACCATCAATATCTGCTGATTTTTGAAACGCTTTGAAAGCGCGAGCGGTATCAGCAGTTTCTTTTGCCACCATACCTGCTAAAAAATACGCTTTAGAATTCTGCCTATCGACCGTAAAAATTTTATTTAAAGCGCTCAAAGTAGCAGGATACATTTTTAAACTGTAATAAGCACGTGCCAATTTGAATTGCGTCTCTAAACTATCCGGTGCAAGGCTCGCAGCGCGCTCAAGTGTTTCCACAGCTAAGCGTGATTGCGCGTAATTGATATATAAATCGGAAAGCAAATAGTGGTATTTCAAATTATTCGAATCAAGTTGAAGCGCGAAAGCCATATCTTTTATAGCAATATCGAATTTGTTTTTATCTCCTAAGTTATAAAGTCTATTAGCACGCTGAAAGTAGTTGTTGGCTACATTCGGGTTTTTAAAAATGTTCTCCGAGAGTGAATCTGTGATTTTATCGCCTGTGTGTGTATAGTTGTATTCTGGTTTTTTTTCAGAAGGCGTGCAAGCGGTTTCTGAAAATAGAAATCCTAAAAATAAAAAAAATAATAACCAAGGTTGTGATGACATAAATAATTATTGGCGCAAAAATAACTCGAATTCATCAGATTATAGAAAAAAATTGAGAAGCTCTGTTGACGTTTACTGTTTAGTCAACGCTTGGTATCTACGCGAATGATTAACGGTAGAGACGCCATGTTGGCGTCTCATGCAGCAATAAACAAAAGACGCTATGATGGCGTCTCATCAGCAACAAACAAGAGACGCCAACATGGCGTCTCTACCGTTTACCATTCTCATAGAATGTTTGGTACTACCCCAGGGTCTCCACAATGTTTATAGGTTTCCCAAAAAATTAATTATCTTTACACAATCTTAAAATTACACACCATCGTGTTCAAACTGAAAACTTATGAAACAGTTATTAGAAACGGTTTTCCTTGTGTTGTTGCCAACATTTTTGTTGGCTCAACCATTCCCTATGAGCCAAACTGCTATTGATAGCTTAACTGAAAAATTAAAAACGCTACCCCAAGACACGAATAGAGTAATGGCACTTTATTGGCTCGCGCGTGTCAAAACATCAACCAACCCCACTGAATCAATTCAATTAAGTGAACAAGGAATCGACCTCGCGCAAAAAAATAATTTCCCAGTGGGTAAAATGAATTGTCTTAGAGCTTCTGCTTTCGCGTATGGAATTACAGGTTCACCAGAAAAAGGAATTAAATTGGCTTATGAAGCAATAGAATTGAGTAGAAAATATGCACCTATAGACGAAGTTTATTTATTGAATATAATGAGTTTATGCTACGGGTTTGCAGGAGATGATAAAGAGTCCTTCATCTGGGCAGAAAAAGCTTATAAGCATCCATTATTATTTGAAGTATCTGATGTAGCTTTAGGTCGTTGGGCTTCAATGATGCAATTAGGTCATCTTTACGAAAAATTTAATAATTTAGATTCAGGTTTTTATTTTGCTCAAAAAAGTTTAGTTCTTTCAAAAGAAGAACACCTTTCATCTTTGGAAGCTTATTCGTTGGCTATTCTCAGTAGAATTGCTTTTAAACGAAATCAGTTTAACGATGCAATAGATTATAACCAACAAAGCACAACTATCCATAAAAAGTTTAATAATGAATATCCAATTCATTAAAATGCAGTTGCTTTAGCACAAATATATTTTACCCTCAATAAATTAGACTCTGCCAAAAAATATGCAACTTTGGCTCTGAATGGTGCGATAAAGATGAATGATTTTGTAGTACAAAAAAATTCAGCTTTGATACTTTCTCAAATTTATGATAAAAAAGACCTTACTAAGGCTTATGAGTTTCTAAAAATTTCAGTTGCTGCGAAAGATACGCTCACCAATCTGGAAAAAACAAAGCAAATTGGATTGCTCGAAATGAAAGAAAAGCAAAGGATTGATGATTTAAATTTAACTAATCAAGAAAACAAAAGTAAACTTCGATTCAATACAGTTCTAGGCATTTTGGGAACCACGCTTTTACTTTCTTTGCTACTTTATCGCAATAACAGCCAAAAACAAAAGGCAAATACCAAATTGCAAACCACCTTATCCCAACTCAAAGCCACCCAAAACCAACTCATTCAATCCGAAAAACTCGCGAGTTTGGGTGAGTTAACAGCAGGCATAGCGCATGAAATTCAAAATCCACTGAACTTCGTCAATAATTTTGCTGAGTTGAGCTTGGGTTTAGGAAAAGAATTAAAAGAAGAAATAGAGAAATTGGAAATCCCTGCTAATGACAAAGATTATGTTGGTGAAATAATACACGATTTAAACAGTAATCAAGAAAAAATAAATCACCATGGCAAACGCGCAGCAAGTATTGTAAGCGGCATGATTGAACATTCCAAACCAAATACAGGCGTGAGAGAATTAACCGACATTAATAAACTTTGCGACGAATATAGCCGATTTTCATTTAACGGCTTGAAAGCTAAAAACAATGAATCTAAAGTTGAAATGATTACGCATTTCGATGAATCGCTACCGAAAATTGAAATTGTTCCGCAAGATATTGGTCGCGTTATTGTAAATTTAATTAATAATGCGTTTTATGCGGTGAATGAAAGAGCGAATAAAATACGTTCGGGGAACTTTCAAAGTTCCCCGAACTTGGAACAAATCGGAAGTTACAAACCCACAGTCACTATATAGATAAGGCATGCCTTATCTATACTCGAAATCCGCGTGAAAGACAACGGCACAGGTATGTCTGAGGCTGTACGCGCAAAAGTTTTTCAACCTTTCTTTACCACCAAACCCACAGGTTCAGGTACAGGTTTAGGCTTATCGCTCGCTTACGATATTATTACGAAAGGACACGGAGGGAAAATATCGGTTGAAAGTAAAGAAGGAGAAGGTAGTGAGTTTGTGATTTCGTTGCCGTTAAAATAAATTTATTTTTATTAGAGCGGTACTCATAAAACATAACAACATTTGTTACTTTTCAGGAATGTAGCTGTACTTATCAAACATAACAAAATTTATTACGTTTAAATTTAGAAATAGTTTTTGAAAAAATTTTTCAAAAAAATTTGATTCACTGACAAGTTTACGATTTCACATCCACAAAAAAACGCGCATCGTGTGCGCCAAGAAGTTTTGCAACCGATGGGGCAACTATAATAATAACATCTTTCCCGAAATAATTATCTGGAATTTTGCCAATAACGCGCGCAAAAACCGATTTCTTATTCATCATGTTGGTGACTTCTAAAATGCTACCGTTCGGTGCCGTGCGATGCAAGCAATACAAATCGGTATTCGAATTACCTTTTGTTTGCCAAAAAGCGGCGCCGCGTTGTTGTTTTGAGGTTTTTTGCTTTTCAAATTTTGTTTGAAGTGCCTTTTCGCGCGTGGCAATTTTACCTTTTCGAAGGGCACGCATGCTATCGGGAACGCCATTAATATTTATCCAACCCACGTGTAATAATTGGTTGGGTGCAATAACGGGCGATTTCAAATTGTTCCATTTCACAACGCTATCAATGGGCATGTGAAAAAGCGTTTTGGCAATTTTGTAAATATTATCGCCTTGCTTGACCCTAAACATGACAGGCGCATATTGCCAACGTTTAAAATTGGCCGTTTTGAATCTTTTAATCGCTACATTGGGTATCGGTACGCGTATTTTTTTGCCATTTCCAATAGCATTTGATTTTAAATTCGGATTGTATGGATACAATTCTTCTTCATTCAAACCATAATGACGCGCCAAAGAATACAGCGTTTGACCTTCTTGAACGGTGTGTTCGTATATTTTTTCACCCGTTTTGGGATCTAAACTGATAAAAACGGTATCTTTATACGTCAAATAAGCAGGCATACTATCGGTTAAAATAGCAGCCGTTGTAAATTGCGGTCGCAAAGCGAGTAGTCCAAAAAGTAAAAAAATACTCAATTTGGGTTTAAAGAGAAATTTTATAGTGTACATAGTATCGAAACTTTATGAAAGTGGTTCAAAACGTGTACAAAAGTAGTCAATTTTGACCAAGATTCAAGGATTAAATGATTTTCAAGATTTTATTTTTAGAAAATTTGGCTTCATTGAAATTCAAAAAATAGACATGACCCAACAGCAAAATAAAATAGCGCTGAAAGCGCGACATATATTAGCATCGGGTGAAGCCCGATGAAAAATGAAAAATAAATTATTTAAATGAAAATTTTAGGAATTATACCTGCGCGATTTGCGTCAACGCGGTTTCTCGGCAAGTCTTTGGTTGAAATTGACGGCATGAGCATGATTCAGCGCGTTTATATACAAGCTGCAAAATGCACAACTTTAGATACGCTTGTTGTTGCCACCGACGATGCACGTATTTTTGATCACGTTACAAGTTTTGGCGGTAAAGTAGTGATGACAAGCTCGGAACATGTTTCAGGTACGGATAGGTGCGCCGAGGTTTTAACCAATATGCAACTCGAAGCAGTGTTAGAAGTTTCTAAATCAAATCTTGTTCGCAGTAATTTAGCTACAAAAGAAAAATTATTCACGCATGTAGTCAATATTCAAGGTGATGAGCCTTTTATTCAACCTGAACAAATTGACGATTTGGTGCGTTTTCTCATCGACAAAAATTACGATATTGCGACGCAGGCGTATCGCGTTTCAGATTTTGAAACAGCTTCTAATCCAAACATAGTTAAAGTTGTTTGCGATGTGAATAATAAGGCATTGTATTTTAGTCGCTCAGTGATTCCGTACCCAAGAGAAAAATTAAACGAACAATATTTTTTAAAACACATCGGTTTATACGCATTTAAAGCAGAAGTTCTCGTAAATTTGAGTCGATTAAGTGAATCGCGCTTAGAGCGAACAGAAAAATTGGAGCAATTGCGGTGGCTCGAAGCGGGTTATACAATTGGTGTAACTGAAACAAAATTTAATAATTTAAGCATTGATACACCTTCCGATTTGGAAGTTATTTTAAAAATTATCAAAAATGTCAAAAAAAGTTGAAATAAAAATTGATAAAACAAACAAGCATTATAAAAAATGGCGCTTCCAGGCTGTTCTTGGCTTGATATTAATTTCTGCAGGTCTTTGCTTCACTTTGGAAGCAAGCGACCAAAAACACAACGATGCTCCCACACTTTTATGGGTGGCTTATGGAACGGTTTCGCTCGCGATTTTCTGCTTGGGTTTAAGCGTTTTTGGTAATGCTATTCTGGAGCGCGTGCGGTATGAAAAAGAAAATTAATTGAGTGGAGAGTTGAGAGTGATACAAATTATCACTCTCAACTCTCCACTCTCAACTCTCCACTCTCAACTCAATTTTGTGTCAACTAATTTTATTCAAAACGCTGATGGTAGCGCGTATCATTTACATTTATTAAAAGAGCACGTTGCAACAACTATTATTACGGTAGGTGACCCTGAGCGCGTGAAAAGTGTAGCCAAACACTTTAAAAGTATTGAGCACAATATCAGTCATCGCGAATTTGTGACTTGCACAGGTACACTCCAAAACGATAAACGGGTTACTGTTATCTCAACAGGTATAGGCACCGATAATATCGAAATTGTCGTCACTGAAATTGATGCGCTTTTTAATTGGGATGTTGAAAATAATGCGCCAACAAAAACAATTACGCCACTGACTTTCATCCGCATTGGCACCACTGGCGCTATTCGCGCAGAAATTCCCGTTGGTAGTTTTTTAGTTGCCGAGCGCGCTATTGGTTTCGATAACGTGATGCACTATTATGATTATGCGCCACATCCAGAAGAATTATTACTCGCAGAAGAATTGGTCGAATTTTTTGAACGCCGCAACGACGATTTCTTCGTCATGCCTTATGCTTTTCGTGCCGAGAAAAAACTCGTCGATTTATTCGCCGATACTACCTATTTCAAAAAAGGAAACACCGTCACAACGCCTGGTTTTTATGCGCCGCAAGGCAGAAAATTGCGTCTGAACTTGATGGAAAAAAACTTGGTGCAAGCGCTCAATAAATTCAGTTGGTCGAACATACATCTGAGCAATTTGGAAATGGAAACAGCTGCATTGTATGGTATGTCGCGTTTATTAGGTCATAAAGCTATTTCTGTTTCTGTCGTTTTAGCTAATCGCGTAACTGATACGTTTAGCGAAAACCCACAAGTGGCGATTGATAGTTTAATTGAAAAAACAATGGTGATAGTGATGAAAGATGGAGGATTATCGTCGTAGAGCCAAAATGCTTGGTGGCTATAACTAAATTCCGCGCAAAGGTGCAAAGAGGCACGCAAAAGCGCATAAATGATAAAAATTTCGTGCCTTTGCGAACTGCTTTGCGTCTTTGCGCGAAACCTCCCTAACGAGAAGTCGTCGCCACTTTTATCCCAAGAGCGATTAACGCAACGCCGCAAACTCTATTGATATACATCGAAATATTAGCGTTGTGTTTGAGTTTATCGAAAATGAAACCCGCAAAATTGGCTAAAATTAAACACCAGATAGTGCCTGTAATATTAAATGTTATACCCAAAATTAAGAAAGGAAGAAAAGCATGTTGCTCAGTTGGTTCAATGAATTGAGGCAGAAAAGCAATAAAAAACAGCGCCACTTTCGGATTCAACACATTTGTTATCATGCCATCGCGATAGGTTTTCAAATAATCAACCGATTTTTTTGTCTCGCCATTATTTGTTAAAATAGACTTTTTATCGGTCAGCATTTTAAACCCAATGTACAAAACATAAGCCGCACCCGCATATTTAACGATATTAAAAGCAATAGCAGATTTTGCTAAAAGCATAGACAAACCAAAAGCTTCCAAAAGCGTATGTACTATCGTTCCTGTTGCAATGCCGAGCACAGACATTATACCTGCCATTCTACCTTGCGCAATACTGCGCGTTAAAATAAAAATGGTATCATTGCCAGGCGTTATATTCAGCAGAATACCTGTAATCAGAAAAGTTTCGAAATGAATGATACCTTGCATTAGTTGATGGTTATTGGTTGATAGTTGATAGAAACTATTATAACTAACCGAAACTTAAAACCAGAACAAGTGCAATGATTGCTGGTACGGCTTGAACAAAAAATATTTTTTTAGAGGCAGTGAGCGCGCCATAAACGCCTGCTACAATAACGCAACTCAAGAAGAAGATGGCTACGTTTGTTTTCCAAATCGGATCGGAAATAAAAAATGACCAAATTAAACCCGCCGCTAAAAAACCATTGTACAAACCTTGATTGGCTGCCAATGTTTTGGTGGGCGTAAATAAATTATCGGCTAATGCGCCTTTGAATGTTTTTCTGCCCGCCGTTTCCCACGCGAACATTTCCATCCATAAAATATACAGGTGCTCAATGGCTACCAATGCAACAAATATTTCTGCAAGTATTTTCATAACTCAAATTGATCTAAAAAAATCGCGAACCAAAAATAAAGTAAATATAACGAATGAAGGCTAAAAAGTTGTGGAAAACTTAAAGTTGAGAGAATCTTCGTTAAAAAATAAAAAAAAGTTCACCAAAATAGCGCACGATATTTGTAGGTAAGCTTTGTTGATATTACCTTTAGCGAAAATTCGCTAATTACAAAAATTTAATACTTCAGTCTATTTATAAATCCTAAATTCATGGCAGAGCTTCTAGAAAAAAAAGCAGTTTTACACGGCGGTAATTTTATCATTCCAGAATCAACAACCAATGATACTTTCATTCCAGAACAGTTCAACGAAGAACAACTGATGGTGAAAAGTATGGTGTCTGATTTCTTAAAAAACGATTTTGAACCTCTACGGAATGAATTAGAAAAAAGAAAAGACCGCCAAGCCCTCGATTTATTGAAGCGAATGGGTGATTTAGGTTTGCTCGGCACGCACATGCCCGAACAATACGGTGGCTCTGCCATGGATACGAATACTAATACCATGATTTGCGAAATGTTAGGCGCAACGGGTGGTTTTGGTGTAACGTATGCTGTTCAAACGGGTATTGGTATGTTGCCAATTTTCTATTTTGGCACCGATGCTCAAAAAGATAAATACCTTCCTAAACTCATTGCGGGTGAAATTGTTTGTGCTTATTGTTTAACCGAACCGAGTGCTGGCTCTGACTCATTAGCCGCAAAAACGCGCGCTGATTTAAGCCCTGATGGTAAAAATTATATCATCAATGGTCAAAAAATGTGGATTTCGAATGGCGGTTGGGCTGATATTTTTATCGTTTTTGCCAAAATTGACGGCGATAAATTCACAGGCATTATAGTTGATGCGCACGCAGCAGGTGTAACGCTCGGTGCAGAAGAAGATAAACTCGGTATAAAAGGTTCGAGTACGCGTCAAGTGTTTTTTGAAAATGTACAAGTACCCATCGAAAATATTTTGGGTCAAATTGGAAAAGGGCATCTTATTGCTTTCAACGTTTTAAATATTGGTCGTTTCAAATTGGGCGCACTGAGTTCGGGTGGTGCAAAAGAATTACTCGGAATGTCGGCACGATATGCCAATGAGCGCATACAATTTAAAGTGCCAATTGCTTCGTTCGGTGCCATTCAGTATAAATTAGCTGAAATGGCTTTGCGTTTGTTCACGTTCGATGCAGCTCAATATCGCACTTCGCATCTCATTCAAGAGCACATTCATGCGGCAATGGATGGAGGAAAATCGTATGTAAATGCTACTTTAGAAGCTGCCGAAGAATATGCCATTGAATGTTCGCTACTCAAATTTGGTGGTTCGGAAGTATTAGATTATTGCGCCGATGAAAATGTTCAGATTCACGGTGGTATGGGTTATAGCGAAGAGTTGCCGGCTGCGCGTGCTTATCGCGATTCGCGCATTAATAGAATTTACGAAGGCACGAATGAAATTAACCGTTTATTGAGTGTCGATATGCTCTTGAAACGCGCATTGAAAGGTAAAATTGATATTGTCGGACCCGCTTGGGCTGTACAAAAAGAATTAGCGAGTATGCCTTCGTTCGATAAACCTGCGGGCAAATATGGCAATGAAGCCGCTGCTGTAAAAGACTTCAAGAAAATTATTTTAATGGTTGCAGGAGCTGCTGCTAAAATGCAAATGGATGGCAAACTCGACTTGAGCAACGAGCAAGAAATTTTAATGAACCTTGCCGATATGATGCTTGATGTATATACCTGCGAATCAACTTTATTGCGCGTTCAAAAAATTGCAGAAAATCCGCATTTGGCTAAACAACCAATGGAAGTTTACGAAGCAGCTATGCACGTTCATTTCAACGATGCACAAGCGCGCATCAGCAAAAATGCCACCGATGCTTTAGCGAGTTTCGCAGAAGGCGACTTACTCAAAACGTTTTTACTTGGTTTAAAACGTTTCTCAAAATACCAGCCTGTTAACGTTAAAGCGGCACGTCGCACAATTGCACACGCCGTTTCAAACGCTGGAGGATATTGTTTTTAAAGTTTTCATAGTGTTGCTTATGGCTGCTTCTTTGGCGAGATGCAGCCATTTTTTTTACTTGTAAGCACAGATATTGCACTTATGTTTTGGTTCAGTATATCTTTGTAAAAATTTGTTTATGAATATCGTTGATAACTCCCAAAAGCCCAAACACCTATTAGCACCCTCGCTGATTGCCGCCGATTTCACGCGCTTGCAACAGCAAATAGATTTAGTCAATAACGGTGAAGCTGATTGGTTGCACTTCGATGTCATGGATGGTCAGTTCGTGCCAAATATCACTTTTGGATTTTTAGTGCTCGAAGCTGTCAAAAAAATGTGCACTAAACCCATTGATGTACATTTAATGATTTTAGAACCAGAAAAATATATCGAAACATTTCGCGCGGCGGGTGCGGATACCATTTCAGTGCATTACGAGACATGCCCACACATCCATCGCACACTCACGCAAATTAAAAATACAGGTGCGCGCGCAGGCGTTGCGATTAACCCTGGCACACCCGTCAGTGTTTTAGAAGATGTACTTGAACTGGCAGATTTGGTTCTAATTATGTCAGTCAATCCAGGTTTTGGTGGTCAGAAATTTATTTACCAAAGTATCAATAAAGTTAGGAAATTGCGCGAAATGTGCGACGAGCGCAACTTAAACACACTCATTGAAGTTGACGGTGGCGTGGGCATGCAAAACGCAGAAGTTTTAATTAACGCAGGTGCTAATGTTTTAGTGGCAGGTAATTCCGTTTTTGGCGATGCTAACCCGATGGAAGCCATGAAGCGGTTGAAGCATATTTACAAATTGTAGCTACACAATATTTTGAACCCCAACATTAATATTTTACTTAGCTTTTATTTGCACCGCGTCCGATAATTTTGATTCGCGTTCGTTGTCGGCAATCGCTTTTATGGCATAACGGTATTGTGTGCCCAAAATAACTTTAGTATCGGTAAAATTTAATATTTCACCGCGAATGGTTTTAATTTGTTGCAATGGAGCATCTGCAATAGCGCGATACAGTATATAATTAATGTTAAAATCATTAATTTTAGGTGTTGTACTGAATTGCCATTTTAAAATCACTGATTTAGTTTTTTCATCAAAATCTGCGGAAAGTTTGGGCGTAGCTTTGAGCTTCCTATCGTCGATACATTTTAGCAAAATGGGTTCGTTGCGCAACGAGTATAAACCGTCATCGTCTTGGGCTTCAATGGCATAAGCATACAGATTTGCTGTCGGTGGTCGGTCGAGAAATGTATTTTTTGAATTATCAAATTCGGCTATCATTTCCCAAGGGCAGGCGTTGCAGGCAGTATCTTTGCGATAAAGGCGCTGTTTAACGGCATCGGAACTCGATGACGGATACCAGGCTAAATAAATGGTGCTATCGGTGGCGCGATAATCTTTAAAATTAGGTGGAACGGGTTTAATAATGTCGGGTTTCTTCAATGTTAGAACATCGGAAAATGCGCTTACGTTTTCGTTGAGGTCAACGGCGGCAATGCGGTAATACATTTTTTCTGTGAGGGTGTGCAGCGTTATAGAATCGGCGAAAACAGTATCTTCAACGATGCCTTTCGAGCGACCGACAAATGGGTGATTTAAAGCGTTGGCAAATTGCACCACGTAACCTTTTACGTCGGTTTCGATGGGTTTTGCCCACGAAATTATGACTTTACCGCTGGTATCTATTTTACCTGTTAAACCTACAGGTTTTGACGGCGGATCGAGATCGTTCAGGAAAACATATTTAAAATGCGATGCGGCTTCGTTGCCAGCCGTATCGACCGCGACGACTTTGTAATAGCCGCTATTTTGCGATTTGTTCCAAGTTAATGAATATTGCTTAACCATTACGGGTAGCAATGTTTTTGTTATTTTAAGGAACGGGTGGTCTAAATCTTTTGCATAAGCGATGTGAAATCCCTTTAAATCGGTACGCAGGGCATCGAAAGGGGTTGTCCATTCCAAATTTACTTTTAGGGAGACTCTTTCAATCGTCGCTTTTGTAAATTCAGGTGTTGGGGGTGGCGTTAAATCGCGCCCGCGCAAAATTTGGGGTTCTGACCACGTGCTTTTTTCACCGAATGGATTTAAACCTCGAACGCGATAATAATAGTTTTTGTAATTTTCTTTGAGCGAATCGGTATAGAAAACTTCAAATTCTTTTTTATCTTTGAAGGTGATGTAGGGTGTTTTTGTTGCTGCTCTAAAAGTCTTTCCGTCTTCCGATTTTTCGATTAAGTAGGCTGTATAATCGCGTGTATGTTGCCATATAAGTGTTGCTGTGTGCTCGCCTCTTTCGATATGAAAACCTTGAGGCGTTTCTAAATCTGAAACTTTATTGGTGGGGAGAATAAAACCAGTCGTATCTATTCGAAAAAATAAGGACTTATCGATAGGTGAATGAATGCGATAGATATATTTTCTATTCTGTTTAATGTATTTATCCACCCAGCGCCAACCTAATCCTTCTGCCGCAATGGGCGAAAAGTCTGCGGCAATTTGCGCGTATCGAAATCTATTTTCGGCATTCGCAGCAGCCGATTTCAAATCGTCTGTTGTGTTCTGACCATTTACATTTGCTGAAAAACTTTTGCCATGTAAACATTGCGCCGCCACCATCGCCATCGTATCGGTACGTGGTGCGCGGGTTTTAAATTCATCTAAGCGCCACGATTTTACTGTGGCAACTTTTTGGTATGCGCTACTGAGTGGTGCATTGGTTTCATCTAATTCGACGCGTTCGATAATAAAACCGACTTTATCGACTTCCGTCCAGGCAAATGCTTTATCAAAACCCCAACGCAAAACTGCTGAATCGCCATAATAACGCGCCATCAAACGCAGGGACACGGTATCCATTTGTGTCGTCTTTTGAGCAGACAATTGTATAAAACTCGAAATTAATAACGCAAAACAGAGTATGATGCTTAAATTTTTTCTTGTCATTTTAAATTTTTTATCTAATTAATCAATGTGCAATCACATTAAAGTTTAAGTTTTTACCGCCTATAGCAGCGTTTAGATTAACACCATTGGGAACATTATTCATGCCGTTCATACCAACATCGAAGGCATTACCCATAGCATTAAAACCATTCGATGCTGGATTAACGCCCCATAATAATTTATCGCGACCTAATATATCGTTGACGGTTATAGCTAAGTTTGAGGTAAACCCGATATGGTATTTGATGGTCAACATGGGCAGTTCTGGATGATCTTTCTGATAATTCATGTAAACATAACTATTCGGGTCATTCGGGTTGTCGAACCCACGCATTTGGGCATCACCTACCCAAGGTAAACCTACACACTCGTTGGCTGTAAGTTTTGGCGCGTAAATGGTGCCAATATCAGTTAAAGCATCGAGTCCATAGCTGGTATTCTTATCTAAAGCTGTAAAATTCTGCGTTGTTTTAAATCCGCCTTTAACAAGTGCTCCTTGTATGCTATTGCGTAAATCAAATTCCCAATTTTTGAACACATCATTGTCGAAAGTAACAATGTGTTCAATGTGCGTTGAACCTCCGAAATAATTTAAAGTAGTGCCGTTAATTTCAATTTCGTCAAAAGTTTCATTTGTCCAGAAATTAAACTCTGATGGATCGATAACTAAACCAGACATGTTGGGTAAATTCAGTTGCGCTTTAACGCGATCCGCAATACTGCTTATAGTTTGTGTTTGCTCGTTTAAAACCCAAATTTTGATTTTACTTTGTGGGTTTGCATACCCTTTTGTAAAAACCATTTCTCTAAATTTCAATGCTTTAAGTTTTTCTGCGTACGATTTATATTGACTTGTTCTGAAAGGAATTGCAAAAACGATTTTCTCATTTTTTGCTGCGCGTAATTTATTCTCGTTGAGTTTTTGCTCAGAGACGGCATAACCGCCAAATTTATTGCTAAAGTTTTTTGTATCTAACTGAGTTAAAACAGTAGATTCATTATTAGAGCTGTTTGACCAACGCAAAATAAATTGTGCTACGTACACTTGCTGAGGATCTAAGGATGGCATATTAAATTGCCATTCTTTACCTCCATTAACAATATTTACCGCACTTTCGGTAGCAGGGTTTTTATCGACTTGACTATTCAATTTTGCGAAACGCACAACTACAATAGCGCCTTTAGGTGCGTTAAAAACATCTGGCGTATAATTCTGATTAAATTTCAAGTAGCCAGAAGCATTGTCGTCAGTAGTGAAAAAACGCTGTGCCGGTACAGGTTTAATGTTTGTAATTTTTGACGGTTTAATGCTGTCTAAACCTTTATTAGTTGTAAAATTGATGGTTCTCACCTCCTCGAAATCAGTTCCATCTTTACGCTTGGCTATAACATCTTGACCATTTTTAACCTCAAACATAGTTGCTCTAATGGTTAAAACGCCGTTTTTTTCTGGCATAAGCACATCGTTGGGTATGATGTACATCGCGTTTAAATCATCTTGCGGATAGTACGGTTTGAATGTTTTTTCAGCGCCATCTACTTTAAGGCTAATGATTACATTTGAATGTAATAATCTGAAATAGCGCGTCGTTTTCTTAAAATCTTTATCAAATTCATCAACTGAAAAAGTATTTCCCATTTTGTAATTGAAAGCAATGCGTGGATATTCGTCAATATCCATCGTTTTAACTTTATCACCGTCGGGTTGAACATCGGAAATTACTTTAATTTTAGCAAGTGCATCTGAATCATCTCCTGCGCTACATTGTTTGTTTTTATCTGTTTCACCCACTTCAAACTGACATGAAACCCGTCCATCGATACCAAATGCTTTTACTTTTACGCCAATAGCTGCATGACCATAGAAGGGGTTTGGTCCGCCACCAGAAACCACTGCAGCCGCATTGGCACTTAACACAGAAATTTTTGCATCAAAAAAGCCTAAATCAATATCAATACCCAGCTCGGCATATAAGGCAGCATAAAACTGACCTGTTGCATACCAACCATTTATACCAACATCTCTTCCATTGCATTTGCCTAATTTAGAAAGCGATAAATCGAAACCCAAAGCACCTTGCATTTTTCCATAAAAAATGACAAAAGTGCCTTCAGTCTTAAAGTCAATGCCCGCGCCAAAAGCTACTGCTATATTTTTGTCATTATATAAAGTCCTACTCGATCTCAACGATTCAGGATTGATGCCAACTTCGGTGAGTTGCGTTTTTACAAAATCTGGTAATTCAGGCGTAGCATCGACATTATAAGTACCCACTTGAAAATAAGCGCGTGCTTTCAATCCAGCAAAAATATTGAAAACAACAGCATCATTACCATTATTGATTGAAAGCGGTCTTCCAAGTTTTATATTCCACCCGTTGTCGGAAAAGTATAAGAATATTTTGGCACTTTCTAAAGAAAGTGGTGCGCCCGGATGAACTGCAACACCGATAACTGCATCAAATACATTGCCTTTGTTGTCGTAATCAACATCCAGAGTGCCACTCGCTAAGGGTTCACTTCCTTCTGTTTGTAAATATCTGCCCTCTCCATTAAAATAAAAATGTTCAACACCATTGGTTTGCGCATTGAAGACTATATCTATTTTGGTATCAGCATTAAAAACATCACTGCTTCCAACACCAAAACTGAGTTCAGCTTTAAAATTTAATCCTGTATTTACATTAGGTGTATATTTTATGCCCGAGAGTGTTTGCCCGACTGTTAAAATAGGTTGTGGTAAATTGTTTGCATTTTTGAGCGATTGCGGCGTTGGCATATTTGCCATATCGAGGTGATAAGAAATACCTACGCTCAAACCATACACTTGAAAAGCTGGAATCAAATTAAATCCCACATTTGTTTTAGCATCAACGAACCAAGAAAACAAGTCGTTTTTATTATTAAACTGTACGGAAACGCTCCCTAAATCTATTTTACCATCCAATGCTGAAGCTTTAACGCCACCATACACGCCATCACCCCAAGTGGCATCATCTTTAAAAAATTTCACCCCGCCTTTTATAACCACAGGACCAATTTTACCATCTACATTAATGCCATCACACCCTAAGCCAATAAACTTAGGCGTCCATGTGCCACCACCAATTACCGGCACATCAATATTTCCTTTAATGAATAAATCTCCTTCTGCTTTTAAGAAATCAGCATTTTCTTTCCCACCAAATGCTAATGCCAAACCAATTTTAAACGAGGCATTGGCACCCATTAAATTAGGCGCCCAATCGAAACTCGTAATACTGAGTGGAAAACCGCCCGCTTTTTTGGGTGGGCTGGCAAAACCTGTGGTAAATTCGGTTTTACCAACGCCAAAATAGGTATCATCCGCTTTATTGGGGTCTTTAAACGATTTAAGAAACAAATCCTGAAACTTTAAATCGGCTAATTCAAAAGCAGGTAATTCGCTCACAACATCTTTAGTGTTCACGCTTATTTCGCCATACAGATGCGCTTCGGCGTGAAATTTTTTCTCGTCGTTGTCATTACTCACCTTTATGTTCGAGTTATCGCCAATTTTAAGTTTGGCAGCCCATATCTGAACATCGAGTTCCCGATTCGCATCGGGTTTCACGTTGAAAGTATATTTCAATTTATCGCTTGCAAGTTCCTTATGGTAAGTGAATAGTCCATCGTAATCGAGGGCATATTGCACTTTTTTATCAGTAATGGGTAATAAGAACTTGCCCTTGAAGCTGCCATTTTTAAAATCGCTTTTGTAAAAATTGGCTTCTAAATGCTCTAAAGAATACCCCCACCCGTCTAAACTGCCATTGCCAATATCGACAACATTATCGCCCAAAATTTTAATTGTCACGTTTCCTGTGTTATCAATAATCAAATTTTCAATGGCAAGTTTGATTTGTTTGTTATCGACGGTATTAAAAACGCCGGGTAAATCAACTTCGAGTTTTGGCAAAAAGAAACCACTCCAAGCCGTATTATTTTTTGCATCGTTGTAATCATCGGGCATACCGATAGGATTTTTTAAATCACTGTGGTCGTAATAAGATTTACCTGGACGGAAAGTAAAATCTTCAGCGCCCTTTATTTTAAAATCGGGCATACTCAGTTCTGCTGTCCAATCGCTCCACGAAGTCGCTTCGAAACGTGCTTGCGCCACCACGCGCTGTAACCCGCCATCGGCACGAACGAGTTTATTATCAGGGAAATCAAATTCGCCCACAAACTGTCCTTTCTGCACTTTCGAATCGGTGATAATTAGACTACAAGCGTCTTTCAAATCGTGACCATTTGCGCCAAGCAATTTAAAATTCAGGTTATCAATCACTAAATCTTGCGCTAAGTATAAAATAGCATTTCCGCAAAGTCCGTCGCCATCATCGGTGCGTAAACAAATACCCGATGCACCAAAAGCAATCATACCCGGATTATCGCCAATTTGCATACCTGCTAAAGCATCGAACCAAGAATATTCGGGCGTAAAAGTTAAATTCACAATACTTAAAGTAGCAGTACCGTTATCGTTACCAATGCCAAAAGGTAATTGCAAACCCGAATTATTGAAATTTTCTTTGTAACCTGCGAGTGTATGGTCAATATTTTTTCCCATATAATCGTCTAAAGCAGTGATATCGCTCGGTGAAACATCCAACAGACTCGGCATTTCGGGTTTAGAAATTTTTGGAACAAAACTCGGCGCTCCTGGGTGCATTTGTGCTTTCGCAATCCCCGTTTTAGCTTCTAATTTATCCCCCGATTTTACAAAAGTCAGATTTGTAAAATCAATTAAAAACGGAATGGCGCTCACGCCCGCTATTTTAATCGCAACGCGTGCTGTTCCGTTCCACCCTTTACTGTGGTCGGCAACAACCGAATTTATTCTGAAGATATGGTTCCCTATTTTTACTTCATTGCCCACTTTAAGTTCATAATCACTCACTTCACCCGCTGGTATCGACAGTTTACAATCATCGCAATTGGGTTTTACATCGGCTGCAACAATCGGAGCGGGTGCTTTTGCCACGTTTGCCATCAACGGTGCTTTCCAGTCAAATTCACACACTTGGCTCACGCCATTATTTTCAAAAACGGTTTGCCCGCCACCCCCATCTTTTGCAACCACCGCCCAAGCGTATTTACCAGGTACTAAACTCGGTGTAATAGCTAAAAAAGCATCGTATTGATTGGTTCTGATATCGGAAAACTTTATCGGATTGTTCTGTTTATTTCTGATGGCAGCTGTTAAAGCATCTTGCCCATTTTGTCCAGCTTGTAATTTAAGAAGATATAAATCGTACGCCACAACGATGGCTTTTCCGTTAGCGTTAGTGGGTGTCCAGTTAAAATGAATACGCGTAGGATTTTGAACAGGCGGATTGAACGCATCATCAACGGCATTAGCCAATAAACGCTGTGTACCATCGAGTGTTGGTGCATTTATATCGCAATCAATAATAGGGGCTTGTGGCAAAATAATATTGAAGGTACGGCAATTAAAACCGCCATCTACGCGCGATTTGAGTTCGCTCGTCACGTAATCATAAGCCGAAATACATAACGTGTAATTGCCTTCTGGCACAACGCCCGTCCGAACAATATCCGTGATGTTGTAATTAGCTGTCACGTACTCAATGTTTTTATTGTCCGTAAAATCAACACCGTTTTGTTGTGTAGCTTGCAGAATTAAAGGCTGATTGTTCGGCGGCACAATAATCGGTCGTTTTGGTCGATAGCCATCTTTCGTTTTACCCGAAATGCCGTTATCACTCGTGAGTGTTCCTTTTAAATAAATACTGACAGATACTGTAGAACTGTTCGTAATTTTTAAAAGATTTTGGTTCACATAATCTGTAATATGCGAAGCAATCGGCGGTGCAATCAGTACTTCAACCGTAACTGTTTGTGCGAAACCTGCAAAAGGTAAAAGGCAAAATGCAAATGGCAAAATGCAAAGAGCAAAAGGCAAGGGATAAAACGTTAAAATATATTTTTTCATCAGTGATCAGAATTTACAGAATTTAAGGATTTACAGAATTAATACTAAGTCCGCAGACTAAATTTTATTTATTACAAAATTACGAGGGAATTTTCCCGCAGATTTCGCAGATTTTTTTTTAAATTTTCTGCGAAATCTGCGAGAAAATTGGCAAACATTCAGCTTTAGCTGAATAATCAAAAAAATCAAAAAGAATATCCATAACCCAGTGAACCATATAATTCTGCACCCAATGTAGTATTCACCGAAGGCGTATTCACCCATTGAAAAAGCGTATTAAAATTATGGTGTTCTGCAACCGATAGCGTTGCTCCTAAACGCAATGAAATAGAAGGTGTGTTCTGACTGTTTGATTGCCGCAAACTGTAACCACCGCCACCTTGAAGCGAAAGTTTCTGATTGAATGCCGTTTTTGTAGCGTTCAGTTGTAAGCTATAAAAATTGGAAGTGATTTCAGAAAATTTATTGCTGTTAGCGAGTAGCGATGTTTGTAGCGATAAACCCGTAGCAATAAAAAATATAGAATGCGACACATTAGCAAACCAACTGTTAGCGTTTGTTTTATTGGTGATGATGTCGCGGTAATCCGTCGTGTTTTGTAAACTAAGTGCAAAAACCAAGGTTTGCGGATGCTTCGGATTTAAAAAATTGTGCGCCGATGTAATGCCATATTGCTCGTTCACCTGGCGCAATGCCAAACTATCGCGGTATAAACCATCAACGTACTGTTTTTGCTGCGTTACGCCAAAATTACCATAATTAAAACTGAGCGACCACTTCGACGAGGGCAAAATATTTAAATTACCCGAACCGATTAAACGCTCTGATGTGTACAAGCGTTTACCGTCTAAATTGTTTCTTTGATAACCCACCGAACCATTGATTAAAACTTTATTTTTGAACAGCCGCACATTTGGATTGACAGTGTATTGTTCAATATCGTTTTGAATAAAGAATATACCCATCGATTTATATTCTGGATCAACGCGACGGTATTTAAACGCCAACCCAAAAGGACGAAATTGAAAATTTAATCCCGTTTCGCCAGCAGTTACCAATTGCGTGCTGGTAAGTAATGGAATAATATTTTCAGCGGCGTTAATGTAACTTTGATATTTTACAACTGTACTCGAATCAATCAGTGTGGTTAATTTGGGTGCTGATACATCTCTATTATATACACTGCCCGCAATTTCCATATTCCATGATATATGTGCGCCTAATTGGAAGCGTGCGCTCAAACCCAAAATAGCATTTTCGGCGGGTAAACTTTGCGAAGCTCGTGAAAAATATGCTATTGAACTCGGATCGTCCTTAGCTTTTAAAAAAGAAAAATCGACATAATTTTTTTGTGAACCTACACCGAGTTTCACTGCCAATCCTTTGCGGTTAAAAGTAGATCCTTGTTGTAAAAATTGCACTCGGGTAGAGTCAATAAAATCAGCTTCTTGTAACCTGCCGTACATAATTCCAAATCGCAATTTTTTGGGATTAAGTTCTAAACCTACGCCATACATGGGTTGACCTGAAAATACAAACTGGTTAAACTGTAAACTTCTATATCCTAAATGTAGCGTCGCCCATTTATACTGTGGCGATAAACCAAAACGCACAAATGGTTGCGATAAAGTGGCATTAGACTTAGAATAATTGACACTGAACGGCAAACTCACTCCGTAAATATCTAAAGTAGCAGAACCGCCAATCGTCCAGAAAAATGGTGCTTGCCTTTCAGAATTATCAGAACTGTAGAAAACAGTGCCTACGTTTAATCCGCCATACAATTTTATTGGTTTTACTGTTCCAATATTTTCGAGGTTCTGAGATTTTAAATTATTTTCTACCCCATATAAAAAAATTAAAAACAGTAGGGCTCTTCCAAATGTAAGAATTTTTAGAGTTATTTGCATTATTTTAGTATATAACTTTTATTTTGAGTAGTACAAAATTAAGCGGTTACAGTAAACTTAAATGCGTAAATGCGTGAACAGACAAAACGACTTGTTGAATGGTCGTTTTGAATCAATGAATGGAATCAATTACGAATTACGGCAGTTCCGTGATTCGTAATTGGAACAGTGCAAACAACCATTCAAACAGTCGTTGAAGCACTTTATCAAGTTGTTGAGCTGCATTCATTGAAATAGATTATTTTTGGCAGAAATTTAAATAGAAACAAAGCATGCCTTGTCTCTACCATTTTAAAATTAAACGTTTTTGAAACTCAGAAAAGCAACATGCTTTACAGTCTTACTTTGGTTAATTTCAACAATCGGAATTTGCCAGAAAAACGCCGCACTCGCCATCGAAACGCAAGGTGTTGAGATAACACACTTTTCATTCTATTCCGATTCGACAGGTATTACATCGCCGAGCGCATTAAATTTAAATTTATTTAGAAACGATACGCAAAACATCGCGTCTATTATAGCACATCCGCCTTTTAATTTATGGCTCATGCTCGATGTGACGTTTACAAGCACCGACACAAGCTATAAACTCCTTTCAAACGCCTTAGAAAAATCGACGCTTTTTACGCAAAACGAGTTGGGTATTTGGCAAAGTGAAGCAGGCGGATTTTATAACAGATTAAATGACCGCGCTTTTGTTTTTAAAGTGAAAGGTAGAACTAATAATACGGAACGCTTATTCTTTCTGATCCAAAATAAAACATTTGAACTCCCTCAATTATTCATAGAAATCTTAACAAGTAATCACTTTGCCTTAAAAAAAGCTAACTTTGAGGGAAAAGAAATTCCTTCTATAATTTGGATTATTTTTTTATTGAGTGCGCTTTTGCTAATTAGTTTCTACGCTTTTTTTCAATTTTTACTAACTCAAAATAAAGGCTATTTTTTCTACGGACTATTCACATTTTTTAGTTTTATAGCTTATTTACAAAATATTTTTGAGTTATACTGGTCAAGCTATCTGTTTTTTAACGATAATAGCCATACGCGATTTAATTGGCGGCTTGCTTTTATGCTGTCTCATATATTTCAAACTATTTTTTTTTACTTTTTTTTTGATTTAAAGCGCAAAAATTTCAAGTATTACAACGCTTTAAATTACTACTTTTATGCACAAATTATATGCGCAGTTGCTTACGCGCTACTTATTTTATTCCGATTTCCAAATACGTATTTTGGGTTTGTTCGGGCTATAAATAACCCGATTGTTGCTTTTGGGGGGCTGTCCTTAATTTACTTAATTTTTAAAGAAAGAAAAGGAAACTCAACTAATTTTGTAATAATAGGTTCACTTAGTTTTCTTTTAATATCTACTTATTCAATATTTTTTATGAAAAACCCCCAAGACTTCAAAGGATACCCGCTTGATCGTCTTGTTTTTTCAATTGGGACTTTCGTTGAAATAATCTTCTTTTGGATTTCGCTCGCCGTGCGCGACAGAGAAAACGAACGGGCTATGCAGCAATTTAAAACGGTGGCATTAAGCAATGAAATTAAAGCCTTGCGGTCACAAATGAATCCGCATTTTATTTTTAATTGCCTGAACTCTTTGAATTTGTACATTCTCGAAAACCACATTGATGCAGCCTCCGATTACTTGCAACGCTTTTCCAAACTCATTCGCTTGGTACTTGAAAATTCGCGCCTTGAACGTATACCGCTAAAAAATGAACTCGACGCTTTAAAATTATACATGAATTTAGAGACAATGCGTTTTAAACATAAGCTAACGTTTTACATCGAAGTCGATGAAAATATAGAAACCGAAATGATTACCGTTCCGCCACTCTTGTTGCAGCCTTTTATAGAAAATTCTATTTGGCACGGATTGATGCACAAAATAGAAGGTGGAACAATTCATTTGAAAATTACACAACCAAACGACAACGTTTTATGCGCTGAAATAATTGATGATGGTATTGGTAGAGCTGCTGCTTCTGAAATAAAAAGCAAATCTGCTACTAAACAAAAATCATTTGGAATGAAAGTTACCAACGAACGTATTGCAGCTATCAATGAAATTTATAACGTGCAAGCGCGTGCGGATATTATTGATTTAGTGGATGAGAACGGCAAAGCCAACGGCACTAAAGTTGTTATTAAAATACCTATTTAGTTGATAGTTGTTCGTTGCTCGTTTAGGAGCACCTATAAACTAACAACGAGCAACGAGCAACTATCAACTATTATTTAATCGGCTACGAGCCGTGAGATATAAACCTATTCAAGTTAAACCTCTTTTGGTTAATCTATGCGAAGGCTCATAGCTCATAGCTCAAAGCTCAAAGCTCATTTATGAAGGCTATTATTATCGATGATGAACCTGATTGCGTGCGCGTATTGCAACTGCAACTGGCGCGTCATTGCCCACAGGTTCAAATTATTGGCGAAACTTCTAACGCGGAAGAAGGTTTAGCTATGATTTTAAAATCGCCACCCGATTTACTTTTTTTAGATATTGAAATGCCGCGTTTAAACGGTTTTGACCTGCTCGAAAAAATTGACGATATCAGTTTTCAAATCGTTTTCACAACCGCTTACGACCGTTATGCCGTTCGTGCTTTTAAATATTCGGCATTAGATTATTTGCTCAAACCGATTGACCAAAACGAACTGAAAGTCACTGTAGAAAAAGCCACTCAAAAAGAGCGCATTTTGCAGCAACAAATCGACATCTTACGACAGCAACTTTTTTCGCCAAAAAAAACAAATAAAATGGCGTTACCACAACTCAACGGATTTATCATTGCCGATGTAAGCCAAGTTGTTCTATGCGAATCGGATTCGAACTACACCCGTTTTTTTATGAACACGGGTGAACAGTATATTATTTGCCGAACCCTTGGAGAAGTTGAAAGTTTGCTGGAAGGTTTTACTTTTTTTCGTCCGCACAAACAGTTTTTAGTCAACACAGAAGAAATTAAACGCGTTATGCGCGAAGATGGCACGTATCTCGAAATGTCGAATGGTAGGCAAATTCCGGTTTCACGCCAAAAATTAGATGCGATGAAGAATATTTTTAATAGATTCTAAGAGTTGTGTTGTCGTTTAGATACTACTTTAAAAGCTACTGCTGATGGTTTTGCTATAAGGTCCCTAAAAAATCACGAATCCCAATGTTGAAAAATCATCCCAAAATTCTGGATACGATTTTTCAACAACTTTAGGCTCTTCCACTTTAATAGGATGTAGCATAGCAAGCGGCGCAAATGCCATCGCCATGCGGTGGTCGTCGTAAGTAGGAAACTGTGGCGTGTTCGTAAATTCGGCAGTACCTTCAACCATAAAAAATTGCTTATCGCTTTTGGAATTGAAACGTTTAGGCAATTTAGAAAATGAAACGCCCACTTTTGCTAATTCAGCTTTAAGCGCGGCTACGCGATCTGTTTCCTTAATAAACAAAGTTTCCAAACCAGAAAACAAACCTTGTGTGCCCGTTGCGGCACAAATAACAGCCAATGTTTGCGCTATATCTGGGCATTCTTTGAAATCGTACTCAAAAATGTCGGGCTGTTTTTTTTCTTTTTTAAGAAGTCTCACGCCTTCAGTATCAAAGTGCGATGCAACACCAAATTGTGTTGCCATTTGTGCGATAACACTATCTCCTTGCAAACTATTTTCGAAAACGCCTTTGAGTTTTAAATCGCACGTATCACTAATGCAAGCTAAAGCATAATAATACGAAGCCGCAGACCAATCCGCTTCGACGGTAAAGTTTTTAGCAATATAATTTTGCTTTTCTACAGAAATCGTATTTCCAACCCAAGTACTCGAAACACCAAAATTTTGCATCAACGCTAAAGTCATTTCAATATACGGTCGCGATACGATTTCACCTTCTAAATGCAATTGCAATCCATGCGGGAGTGATGGCGCAATGAGAAGTAAAGCTGTAATATATTGGCTGCTCGTATCGGCAGCAATGGTAATTTCTTTTTTAATATCAGCACTCGGATGATTAATTTTTAGTGGTGGAAATCCTTCGTTTTCGATATATTCAATATCGCAACCCAAAGCGTTAAGCGCAGAAACCAATTTGCCAATCGGGCGTTGTTTCATGCGCTCCGAACCCGTAAGAATATGTGTATCGTGTTGCAGCGCTAAGTACGCGGTTAAAAAACGAAACGTCGTTCCTGCATGACCTGCATCATACACCAAATTATCGGTTTGTTTCAATAGCGCATTGAGTGTAACCGTATCTTTTGCTGTTGGCAAACCGAATATGTCAAATTTTTTAGCCGCTAAAGCACGAATTATTAATACGCGGTTCGCAATACTTTTTGAGCCTGCCAAGTGTATTTCGCCAGCAATGTGTTTATCGGGCTTTGAGATTTGAAGAACGTTCATACTTTGAATTTTTTGAAGTACAAAAATACGTCGCTGACTGTAATATTTTTAAGAAGAATTTCATCTGTAGGTAATAGAGCATATTCCAACGGATTTACTTCAAATTCAATAGGTAAAACGCTAACTATATTGTTGATTTTTTTGAAATGTTTATCTTTTTGAAAAAAATGGTAACTATTTAGCTAAAGCTAAATGTTAATCAGTTTCCCGCAGAAATCAACAGAAATTTTCGCAGAAAATCGCTGAACCAAAGTAATTGTTTTATTTCTGTGAATTTCTGCTGAAATTTCTGTGATTTCATACGTTTGCAAAGTTAACAAACAGTTTTAAATTTACTGATAAAAGAAAGCGGGAACGGATAAAGACTGTAGCGAAAATGGGTTTAAAACCCGGCGC
>JAYWBA010000082.1:0-6089 GCA_043781915.1 Saprospiraceae bacterium | reverse complement strand
ATTACAATGCTGAAAATAATTAGAATAATCCACCATTGAATAGATGTTTGCGCAGTGGCATTCGGAGCACTCATTTTTTTGAAACCCTCTGTAAAAAGTGAAAAGGTTGCATATAAAGCCGTTGCCATCCAAGCCGCCCCAAAAACTTTTTTTATAATGGAGGCAATGCCATCAGGAAAAGTAACGAAGTTTGCAATGCCGCCAAGTATTAAAATAGCATATACTAAAGCCGGATTGTCGATTATGTTTAAGCTCATATTTCTTAATTTTTTTTCTTAAGTAAATTAATTTAAAGCACCTCGGCGACAGGTTTATTCGGCAAAAAGAATGAACCGATGACGAAACAAACAGCGGTAATTGACAAAGGATATACGAGACCTGCTAAAGGATTTGCTGGATTGTACGATTGAATGAGTGTTCCAATAAAGGGCACCAAACCACCAAATACGCCATTACCGATATGATAAGGTAAAGACATAGATGAATAACGAATGCGCGTAGGGAATAACTCAACCAAAAATGCGGCTATCGGACCGTAAACCATTGTCACAAAAATAATAAGTGGCAGCAGCGTAAAAATAAGTGGCCATTGTTGCTCCGAACTTAAAGTCATAACTTCTTTAACATTGGGTGCATAGCCCGCAGGTTTTTTCGATGCATCAGCAAATAAAGTTGTAGTTGTTTTTTTTGTGTAAATAGCACCATCAACGTAGTATTTTGTAGTATCGGAAACAACGACTGAGTCTATTTTTCCAACAGGCAATGTGCGCGTTTCAGATCCCATACGTCTATTTAAAAGTTCTAGTTTTACTTTCGATTTAGGCGCGACTTGGTCGTACATACTCTGGAAAAGCGGCTTCGTAAATAATAATGCGCAAGCCATGCCCGCCATCATAATTACTTTTCTGCCAATTTTATCGGAAAGCCAACCAAAAAATACAAATCCAACAGTGCCAAGTAATAGTGCAATTGCTAACCAAGTATCCGCCTGATTATCTTCTAATTTACACGTAATTTTCAAGAAAGTTTGTGCATAGAATTGACCCGTGTACCACACTACACCTTGCCCCATTGTAGCACCGAATAACGCTAATAATACAATTTTGAAATTATATTTGTTGCCAAACGATTCTGCCAACGGATTTGCTGATGTTTTACCTTCACTTTTCAATTTTGCGAAAGCAGGTGATTCAGCCATACGCATACGTATGATGATAGAAATACCCACTAAAACAATTGAAAGCAAAAACGGAATACGCCATCCACCCCATTCTTTTGTAAAATCGGCTGCTGCCATACTATTTCGCGTCAGTAATATGACTAACAACGAAACCATTAAACCCAATGTAGCCGTTGTTTGAATCCAAGATGTCCAAAAACCGCGCGTACCTGGAGGTGCGTGTTCCGCCACATACGTTGCTGCACCACCATATTCTCCTCCTAACGCCAAACCTTGTAGCAAACGCATCAGTAAAACTAAAATCGGTGCGCCTACACCAATGGTTGCGTAGCCAGGAATTAAACCAATAGCAAAGGTTGTTGTACCCATCAGTACAAGCGTTACTAAGAATGTGTACTTTCTGCCAATTAAATCGCCGAGACGACCGAAAAACAACGCGCCGAAGGGGCGAACAATAAAGCCCGCAGCAAAAGTTGCCAATGTAGAAAGTAAAGCTGCCGTCTGATTGGTTGAAGGAAAGAAATTAGCCGCAATGACGGGTGCTAAACTTCCGAATAAATAAAAATCGTACCATTCAATCAGCGTGCCTAACGATGATGAAGCAATGACGGAAGTAATACTACTCGTTTTATTTTGTTCCATAAACATGAAACTCTCTTTTAGAAAAGTTGGTTAATTAATTTATGTTTAGAATAGTGGTTTATCCTTAAAATTTAGTTTCGTTTCTTCAACAAAAATACAACTAATAATTTTATTGAAAGACAAATATAAATATTTATAGGCTAGTTTATGAAAAAAATAGTAATTCCTTAACAGAGAATACAGAATTAAATATAACTCAGAACCAAAATAGAATAACAATGTGACCTCATTATTAATAACACCTCACCTCATTAATTTCAGTAATATTTTTGATAATTTAAAACAATGATTACTTTAGTGTCGCGATGCACCTACTGATGGGAAATCGATAAAAATTTAAACCAATGAGTGAAACTCATAAAATTGAACAAAGCACTGCTCTAAGAATCCTTCGTCTCATGCGCGAATTGCGAAGATATGAATTAAGTGTTTCTGAAATGATTGAGCGGTTGAGTAAATATGAAGATGGATTCAAACTTCATCGTTCAACATTAAATAAGTATATCAAAGTGTTTAGAGCACTCAATTTGAATGTAGTCGAAAATAATAACAGATATCATATTGACGACAAGGAAAAAAATCATTTTATTTTGGATGATTTATACGAAGAAGCACGCATTGTACTACACGATTTAGTCTTAACATTACCTCCTACTGATCCCATCAGAAAGCACCTTATAACACAACTTGCACTTTATAATGAAGATGTAACGCCATTCATTGATAATTTGATTCGAGAACAGGATTTGAAGAATATTGATTTATTGACTGAGGCAATCAAAACAAAAAAACAAGTTGAGTTTATAGGGTATCAATCAACTCACAGTCATCGGATTTCTAATCGGATAGTTGAACCTAAAAATTTTTTGGGCTCATACTACAAAGTGTATTGCTGCGATGGCGATACAGGAAAAAGTAAAACATTTAACCTCGAACGCATCGGAGAAATAAAATTATTGGACACACCACAAATTCATGAAGTAGAGCACGAAAAAACAGATGTTTTTGGTTGGTCTAGTTTTGAAGAAAATGTAGTTGAACTCAGATTAACCAAACGAGCTAAATTGCTTTTGGAAGAATCCTTTCCTGCTACTCGCGATTTAATTGAAGACGACGGAGGGAATAAATTTAAGCTTCGTACAACTTACACACATGTAGAGCCTGTCGCACGATTTATTTTAAGTCTGCCCGGCGAAATTGAGGTGCTGAAAAACGAGAATTTGCGCAATTATTTAAACCAACAACTTGAAATAGAAATACTTAAAAACAAAAAATTACGCGAGTATTTAAAAAATCAGCTCGAAAAACAAGGTCCAGATAAAGCTTGATAAAATATTTTTGAAAAAAAACGCATTAAAAAATAGTGTCGCGCTATTCGCGACATAACACAAACATATTTGCAACATTAAAATAAAAACAGTATGCGATTAAAACTCGATTTAGAATGTAAGCCTAACAGCACCATCGGATTAAACTATCTGTACGTGCTTCAAGCCGTCATTTACAAAGTATTGGAACGTGCCGATCCAGAATTTAGTCAGTGGCTGCACGAAAAAGGATATGACTCGACGGGAAGAAATTTTAAGTTCATTTCTTTCGATTTATTGAGAGCACGAAAAAAAGATAGAGATATTGATGAGAGAAGCAAAACAATCAGGTTCGTAAATGGTGTAGCAACTTGGCA
Source organism: Saprospiraceae bacterium (assembly GCA_043781915.1). Lineage (GTDB taxonomy): Bacteria > Bacteroidota > Bacteroidia > Chitinophagales > Saprospiraceae > JAAFJT01. Next base: position 2,583 of record JAYWBA010000082.1, on the reverse strand, counting down.
AGTATCGTTTTTAGTTGAACCTGCTTTTGATAAATTTATCATTGGACTATTTAAAGAACAAACTTTAGAACTCGTTACAAGAGAAGGAAGAGCAGATTTTTTTGTGAAAAATATTTACTCTTTGGATAAACCTAAATTTACTTCCACCATGCGATTTAAGACGTGCTCACCTATTTGTATATCGGAAGACACTGAAACAGATGAACACCCGCAGTATCGCTCGCCACTCGATAAAAATTTTGAGATGCTTTTTTTCAATAACCTTGAAAATAAATTTAGAGAAATTCATTCAATTCCGAGAAATGCCAATGCACCTCTTTTGCATCCAAATTTCAAATTGCTTTCTGAGCCGCACAAAAAAAAATTCCATACGGTTAAAAACCACACCCAAAAACCTATTGACACCATCGGTTACGAATTTGATTTTGAAATTACCGCGCCACCTGAGTTTTTGCGCATCGGTTATTATTCGGGTTTTGGTGTGAAGAATGCAAACGGTTTTGGTTTTTGTGAAATTTTAAAATAATGGAGATGGAAGATTTTAAAAGATTTGCCACAAAAGTTACTGGATTTAGTCCATACGATTACCAATTAGCTGTCGCAGAGAAATTATTAAGCGGGAAAAATATAATTTTATCTGTTCCAACGGGAGCTGGTAAAACTTGGGCGTCTATACTTCCTTTTTTATTTGCCCAAGAAACCGATATTCATTTTCCTAAAAAAATGATATATAGTTTGCCTTTAAGAACATTGGCAAATTCAATTTATGAAGATGTAGTTAAGGTTCTAAAATTAAATGGATTATCAGAAAATGAAATTACCCGACAAACGGGCGAATATTCAGATGATAAGTATTTTGAGAAAGACATAGTTTTTTCGACAATAGATCAAACTTTAAGTAATTTTCTTTGCTTTCCATTGCCACTTTCACCAAGACAAGCAAATATTAATGCAGGTGCTTTGATTGGGAGTTATTTAATTTTCGATGAGTTTCATTTACTTGATGAAAATCTGTCTATGGCAACAACATTGGGAACTTTACAAATGCTAAAAAACCTTTGCAGATGTTGTATTATGACAGCTACTTTAAGTGATGATTTCATGGCATTATTAAAAGAAAATTTACCAAACTATGAGATTATCAAACTCGAAGATTTTGAAAGCGATAAACTTAAAATTGGCTCGTTGCTGCCGATAGAAAATAAAAAGAAAATTCATGTTTCTGGTGAAACTATTTCAGCGAATAGGATTATTGAGAATCATCAACATAAGACGATTGTGATTTGTAATAGGGTTGAAACCGCACAGAGAATTTATAATGATTTACTGATTCAAAAGTCAGATTCTGTTTTGATAAATACAGAAATTATTTGCTTGCACTCGCGCTTTTTTGACGATGACCGAAAGACAAAAGAAAACAAATTGAAGGGTTTATTTGGGAAAAATACACCAAACACAAATGCCATTTTAATTTCTACACAGGTTATTGAGGCAGGAATGGATATTTCCTGCGAGATGATGCACACTGAAATTTCTCCTATCAATTCTTTATTACAAAGGGCTGGTCGTTGCGCCAGATTCGAAAATGAAAAAGGAGAAATTTTCATCTATGATGTCTTAAAAATTGCTGAAAAAGAATTAATCCAAATTGAAGTTGAGACCCAAGAAGATAAAGCGGAACTCAGTAGAATTAACAAAAAGTACTTACCTTACGAAAAAGATATTTGCGTAAAGACTTTCGACGAACTAAAGAAATATAAAACACTTGACGGTAATATACCAAAGAAATTAATTGAAAATATTTTAGGAAAAACGGAAAAAGATATAATAACCAAAATGAAAAATGGGCAAAATGGCGGATTCAATAAGGATAAAATAGTTGATAGTTGGAACGCCTGTCAAAAAAATCATTACAGAAACACGATTCGTGATATTCAAAGTGTTGAGATAACTTTAATAACGGATGAGCAATGTAAAGAAGTTACAAAATTTCCCTTTAGATATCAGTCTTTGGGAATGTTTAAATGGAGTTTAGTAAGTTGGTTGAATAAAATTTCAAGGAATGAAGGACCTGTTGAATTTGATTGCAGTGATTGGTTGGTTAAAAGATTAGAGCCGAATAATATTATTGGTGAAATTGAGGATGAAGAAGAAATTGAATTTCAACTTACCAAAATCGAAGAATATAAGGAGTTGCCAAATCAAGTTTTTGTCAACTCAAAATATTTCGGATATCATTCAGCATTTGGTTTTAATTGGCAATTTGAAAATACTTTTAATGGCTCATCTCCTAGAAGTAAATTTAAAGAAAAAGATGACCAATTTAAACCACTTGAAAAAGATACTTTTTTTCAGCACAACATGGGTTTAATTGGTGCTTTCGAACAGGAGTTTTTGGGAAAAAAAATTGATAGAAACGATAAACTAGATTTTGCGTTTGTGGAACTCGCAAAATATATTGAAGCACCTGAGTTAGTGAAAGATGATTTTATAAAAATTATAAAGTTGATGATTGTGCTACATGATTACGGAAAATTGAATATTGCTTGGCAAAAACCAATGCAAACCTACCAAGCATTAAAG
>JAYWBA010000081.1:0-16650 GCA_043781915.1 Saprospiraceae bacterium | reverse complement strand
AATAAGACAATCCAATAATTGTATCGAATTTTGAAGGCGTAGCTTCTGAATTTTGCCGCAAAACCAACATGGGTGATGCTTTGCGAATTTGTAAAAGCGGGGGAAGTGCGAACAAAAACGAGATGATACTGCCAAGCAAAAACCCTTTTGAAATAGCTGCCCACGAAATATCGGAATGTAAATTATCGAACGGCAGAAAATCTTTTAAAAGCCAAGGCAAAGCGCGATTAATGCTGACGCCAAGCGTTACACCAACCAAAGAACCAATAATGCCGATGCCAATAATTTGAATCAAAAATAATAAAAACGCTTGATTACCTTTAAAACCAAGCGTGCGCAATAAAGCGACAGTGGGAATTTTTTCTTGCGCATAAACATTGACTGAACCTGCAATGCCGAGGCAGCCGAGTAAAACGGAAATAAATCCGATAAGCTCGAAAAAACGCGTCAAATTATTGAATGCAGCGGTGGTACTTTTTTTGCGCGCTTCTACAGTTTCAATTCTGAACTTCTCTTTCTCTGCAACAGTTTTAATGCGCGTTTCTGCAAGTTCGGGACTTGAATTTTTGTCGAGTTTAAAATAGTAATTGTATTCAACGCGGCTACCACGTTGCAATAAATAAGCTGAATCTATTGTGTTTAAATCTAAAAAAACAGCAGGTGCAATACCCGCCGATGCAGCCGTTCTGCCTGGTGAACCCATTAAAACGCCTTCAATTAAATAATTTACACCCCCAATGATTATCGAATCACCTACATTAGCATTAAACTGAAAACTGAGCGTTTGGTCAATCAACACTCCACCACTTTTTTTATAACTTGTCGCAGCCGAAGCAGGTTGAGTTTCTAAACTTCCAAAAAAAGGATATGCGCCCCGTACAGCACGCACATTAACGGGTCGAATGCCATCCGATTTTGGAAATTGTGCCATCGTTAGAAAACTCACGACTTCCGATTGTTGCGCGTTTAAACTATCGAAACTGAGTTTTAATTTTTCGGATGGCTGTGCCAAGCCAGTTACAGCTAAATCAGCACCAAGCAATTCTTTAGCTTGAGCATCAATATCAATTTGTAGATTATAACTGAATGTGTCGATGGCAACTAAGCCTGCAATTCCGATGGTAATGCTGGCAATCAGTAAAAACAAACGCGATTGTTGCTTGAGGCTTTCGCGCCAAGCCCAAAAAATAAGTCGTGAAAAAGTCAAAATGTTTAATTTTCTAAGTTCTGAGACGTTTTAATACTGAGTATATTGTAATTTGAAATCAGTAGTTAGATGTAGATTCCTAATAGCTGATTCCTGAAAGCTGAATAATTTTCTTCAAATAATAATATTTCGGCTTAAACATAGAACAATAATACATTTTAGAAATTATATTTGTTGTTCATAAGCACATTTCCAAAAAAATATAATTTTAATGAAAAAGTTTAGCGCGGTCATACTACTATTCGCTCTCTTTTTAGTTGGTGTAAAGTATTATTTAAATAATTCCCAAAAGCAAAGTGTAGAACTTGTTTCTTCTTTGAATGAGAAAAATATTTTAGAAAATAAAATAATTCCGCTGAATAGTCCGCGTCAAAATGTGGAAAATGAATCTAAGCAAATAGGCTTTTCGCCAAAATCTAAATCCCAAAAAGAGAATTTTGAGATTGAAAAAGACGAAAAAAATAAGTTTGAGACTGGCGAAGCAGATGAAATGCCCGTCGGTCAGAAAATTGAAGAGGCATTTGAATTAGAACGCGAGCGCACTAAAAACCCCATCACAGGCGAAGTGCCAAAAGACGGATTGATGAAAGCGATTCAAAATACCCTGGCGCAACAAGCTTTTTTTCAAAAAAAGAGTGCTTTTTTTCGAGGCACCATTGCCAATGCCAAATGGCAAGAACGGGGTCCGAGCAATGTGGGTGGCAGAACGCGTGCCATTTTAGTAGATTTAAACGACCCAACGCATAAAACAATTTTCGCTGGTGGCTCAACGGGTGGAATTTTTAAAAACGCTAATATCAAGGACGTTACTTCAAAATGGATTAGAGTAAATGATTGGATGGCGAATCTCGCCATCAGTTCATTGGCGCAAGATCCGAAAAATCCGAAAATTTTATACGCTGGCACAGGCGATTGTGATGGACGCGATGCGCAAGGCAATGGTATTTTCAAATCGACTGATGGCGGAAATACTTGGGCGCAATTACCTTCAACGAATAATGCAACGTTTCAAACCAACCCAACTATTGTTGTATTACCCGATAGTGGACATGTTTTAGCAGGTACTTTCAAGGGTTTATACAAAAGTAGGGATGGCGGAAACTCTTGGAATAAAGTTTTAGGTTCGGGCGTTGAATACGGCAGCGCATTGAACGATATTTATAGAATTGTTCGCGCCAGCGATGGTAGCATTTACGCTTGCACAGATAATGCTGTGTATAGATCAATGAGCAAAGGCGACTCAAGTTCGTGGGTAAATATTTCTCAAAATGGCACATTTTCAAAAAATTATGCGCGTTGCGAAATTGCCGTTTCGCCCACAAACCCTAATGTAGTTTACGCTGTTGGAAATATAAAAAATGCTGGTTCTGTTGTTTCAGTGACGACAGACGGTGGAAATACCTGGACATCTGGCTCTCAACCTGTTTTTGTTGACGGTTGTAGCGGCGCAGGTAGTGCGGTTGATTTTACCCGCACTCAAGCTTGGTACGATTTGACTTTAGCTGCCTCACCTGTGAGTGAAGGCACAGTGTTTGTTGGGGGTGTTGATCAGTTTAAATCGTTAGATTATGGTAAAACTTGGAAACAAATAACGTATTGGGCAAATTGTGGTACAGCTTCAAAACCTTACGCGCATGCCGATCAACATGCTGCATTTTTTGATCCATCTGGTGATGATATTTTATACACAGGAACAGATGGTGGAGTGTTCAGAAATGATAGCGCTTCTGCTTCTAATTATAATATTTATTCGCGCAATAATAATTACGTGACAACCCAATTTTACGGCGGTGCTATAAATCCTGGCGCCGGTGTGAGTCAGTTCTTAGCGGGTGCCCAAGATAATGGAACAAATTCGGTTAAAAATGGCGGGATCGGTTTAGCACAAGAAGTAATTGGTGGTGATGGCTTTTTAACTTTTATCGATCAGAAAAACGGCAATTACCAATTTGGTTCTCTGTATTATGGTCAATGGGGTTTATCGAAAGATGGTGGAAAAACATTCCCAACAAGCGCCAGTTCTAACGCCGATTTTTTATGCCCAGCAGATTACGACCCGAAAAAACAAATTCTATACGCGCAAACTAAAAATGGCGATTTATGGACTTGGGATGTTTCTCTAAAAGTGCCCAAAGCAACAACAATAGATATTCCCAATCTCACTGTTAACTCAGGGACAACAAATTCTATTAGCTATATTAAAGTTGACCCATACACCGACAATAGAATTTATTTGGGTTTTAAAACAGGACCCATGTATAGAATTGATAACGCTAACGATGCTGCAACTATTGTTTCAACAAATATTAGTGCTTTCAATGGCTATGTGAGTGGCATTGATATAGACAGAAACGATACCAAACATTTGCTTGCAACCGTATCAAGTTATGGTGTTGCACACGTTTTTGAATCTAAAAATGGTGGTTCAAAGTGGTTCGACATCAGCGGCAATTTACCCGATATGCCTGTGCGCGATTGTTTTTTTAGTCCGAATGGCGATAATAAAGCACTTATTGCTACTGAAATGGGTGTTTGGTACACAGAAAATTTAGATAGTAATCGTACAGTTTGGTTACCACCTGTTCCAGGTCGTGGAACACCGTTGGTGCGCACATCTGCTTTAAAATTTCGCGAATCGGATAAAACCGTTTTAGCTGCAACGTATGGTCGTGGTTTATTTACGAGCACCTTATTTGCATCACCTGCGGCTGTTGCAGAATTTTTCCCAATTTCGTACATCAATGTGCCCACTCAATTTTATGGAGGTAGTTCGGGTGCAGCTAATTCGTATCAATGGAATTTTGGCGATGGCGCAACCGATACTTTAGAAACAGCGGTACATGCCTATTCACAAATTGGAACTTATAATGTCAAACTGAATATCAATAACGATGCAAACCTTAGTAAAACGAAAAGTATAAAAATTCTCCCTAAAATACCCACACCTTATACGACGACATCTTCGGGTTATACAGGCGATTTTGAAACGACTGATGTACCTTTCGGAACGTATTCACCGACGGGTTCTGTTTTTTCGCGTGGTAAAACGGGTATAATTGGTAAAGATGGAACGCACAGCGGCAGTAATGCGTATGTTCTGGGTTTAACGGAACAAACTTATCAGAAAAACACAGAAGCGTATTTGTATATGCCACTCATGGATATGTCGAAAAGCGGTATTTATACTTTTAGTTTCTGGTCTATTTACGATATACAAAAAGGATACGATGGTTTTCGCGTGCAATACACGCTCGATAAAGGCGCTACATGGATAACTTTAGGTGCAAGTACAGATAATAATTGGTACGACACAAAAAATGCAGGTGTACAAGGTGCTTTCCAAAATGGTGAATCTTATTTTTCAGGAACGCTCGATGTTTGGACGAAATTTAAGATTGATGTCAGTTTTTTAGCGAACAACCCCGATGTGGCTTTCAGGTTTCAATTTTTGGCTTCCGATTTTTTACCATCTACAGGTGTAGCTATTGATGATGTGCAACTTTCGCGCTACGAAGGCACCACGCGCACAGCTTTTACAGCACAATCTGGTAATTTTACGGCTTCACAAACATCAATTGATTTTAGTTTTTCGGTGCAGCCTGAATATTACGCCGTTTACTATAATATTGAGACTTCTACCAACGGAAAAACTTTCACACCCGTTGTATCTAAAATAAAACCGCAATCGGGTGTGAGTGGCGATTTGCAAACTTATACTGCCCGTTGGGATGGTACGCCGCTCGATGTCTATTATGCGCGCATTATTGCTTATTGTGCCGACGTTAAAACAAACTATACAGATACCATTTATTCACCAATATTTGTTATACGTCGAACCGCCGATGCGGCATCGCGTCTTGTCAACGTATTTCCAAATCCGTTTGGCAGCACTATCAGCATGAATTTTAACGATGTCATTACAACACCCGTTCATTTTCAAGTCTTCAACGATGCAGGTCAATTGATGATTGACAAAACCGACACTCCTAATAATGTTTTTTACGATTTGCCGAGCGCATCGTTGGCAAATGGCATTTACTTTTTAAGTGTAGCTCTGAATGGTAATAAACCGCAAACGTTTAAGTTGATTTCGAATAATTAAATCATTAAGGTAGAGATAAATTTCCCGCAGAAATTCGCGGAAACTAGCACAGAAATTCGCGGAATGAGAGAAGTGCTATTTTTTTTGGGATTTCTTCGAAAAATTCTGTGGTAAAAGTATCTGAGGTCGTGTATCTACAAAAAATAAGGGCGTAATTTTTACGCCCATATTTTTTATATCTATTTTAATATTAATCATTTACTTCTGCACCACAAACTTTTGCGAGTTCAAAACCTTGCCATTTTCAGCTATATTTAAAAAATATAAGCCGCTACTAAAGTTTGAAGTATTAATTCGCCAATTATTTGCGCCAACATTCAAGTTTACTTTTTCAGAAAAAATAACTTTACCCGCAATATCAGTTACATTACTTTCGTAAACACCCGACGAAACAATGTCTGCATTGATGAATAAATTGTCAAAAACAGGATTAGGCGCAGTTGTTAAAGAAGTAACCGCATTTTTCAAATCGTTTGTACCTGCATTAAAACAAAGTGGATTGGTTTTAGCTAAAACATTTACCGTATAATCGCCAGGGAAAGTGCTGCTCGGGAAAGTTTGGGTTACACCACCAAAAATACCCACATACGCTTTACCAGTTATGACCAACGAGTAACCTTTAACCGTAGCAGTATCTGCAACAGTACCTGTTAAAACAGCACAGCCTAAAACCTTAGGTAAAAAAGCGCATCTCGGTGGATTGCACGCATACGTTAATCCAGTTGGTAAACCTGCAACAGCACCTTTTGTTTCGAGTGTTATACTATCCAAGGCAATTTTAAAACCCGAATAAGTTATACTATCTGCTTTGATAGTAAACACAAAACTATAAGGTTTGCCAATACAAGCAGGTATCGTAATTCCACCCTTAGGGTTTGTTGCATTATCGTGCGGTAATGGATAAACACCCGCTGATGAATCTTTGTACAACTGATTGGGTGTACATGTTGGGGTTTGTGCTTTTAAATTAAAAGAAAGAAATGTGGCAAATGCGATTAAAATCGCCATCGAGTACTTCTGTTTTATCATGTATTTTTATAATTTTGATGAATAAATCTATTTTTCGAGTAAAAGTAAGTAAAATCTTTTTAGAAATGTATAAGAAATGATATTTAACATTTTCTTTTGTGCGTTTTACATATTGTTCAATTATCAATTGACCTATTATTCACATAACCGATTTTTTCAGTGACTTTGACTTTAAATTAATGTCTATTATCAGTAAGCTTCAAGCTATAGTTCAATTTCAACAGATTATTAAAATTAAACAAATACTTACCGACATGGTTATTTCAAAATCTGTGTTGCAATTTACTTTTGCAATGCTCAGTTTGATAACTTTAAACTTATCCTTTGGTTGCAAGACTGAAAACCCAGCCGACTCAAAACTCATTGCCAATTGGCACCTTGTTTCTGGTCAACGGAACAATATTGAACAAAATTCCCTTGAAGGTATTGTGTTTAATTTTACGCGCGACAGCATTACAACAAATTTCAACGTAACAGGTGTTTTAGAGACCAACCCATACCAACTGAAAGATAAAAAAATTATCCAATTAGGTAAAACGAAACAAATTTATCAATTAATTGATCAAACTGATTCAATCTTAACACTTTATACAGAACTAAGAGGTAGTGATTTTCGTTTAAAATTAGCGAAATAAAATCAAATTCTTACATGAAACGCCTCTTTTTATATTTACTGATTTTTTTTTCAGCGCCAAAAGCTATTTACGCTATTGATATTAGCGTTGTATGTGCAAGTTTTAATTCCGAAAAAGGTAATTTTTTTGACGTTGATGTTTTTGTTGTGGGTAGAACACTGAAACAAAAACAAATTGATAGCATCAATTCTATTGGTGAAATAAAAGTTTTGGTTGCTTTTACATCTGAAACGAAATTCAGGTTTGTCGATTCTTTTTCAGCGAAGAGCAATGCTTCGCTCGATCCCGCCGATTTTCACTCTGCGAAAAGAATTTTTCTTCCAGAAGGATTTTACAATATTGTTGTGACTGTTGTTGATGTTAACAAACCAGAAAGTAAAGGCGTTTATAAAACATCAGCTTACCTCGATTTTACGGAGAGAAAATTACGGCAAAGCGATTTTTTGCTTTGCAGCGCGGTTAACAGTACAAAATTGCAAAACTCAGCGCTCTGTTTTAATGATTCGGTTTATTCGCCGCTTATTTACAGTGTAGTTCCTTATAACTCCAATACGTTGATAATTTACAACGAAATTTATAACACTTTCCGATTTATTAAATCTAAAATAAATATTACTTACACGCTACAAGGTTCTAATTCTGCAAAAAAAACGTTCGCTGCTCAAGAATTTAACGTAGTTCCAACCGAAAGAATCAAGCAAAGCGTGTTTTTTGATATGACTAAAATTCCTTCTGGAAGTTATAGATTAAGTTGCAAAGTAACAGATTCAATCGGCACAGTTTTTAGCGAACGCGAAACGTATTTAACGCGCGAAAATTTTGATGAAGCAGAAACCATTGCGCCTGTTTTGAATGAAGTTGACATAGAAAAAGAATTTGTTGGACCTATGACTGAGCAAGAACTCGTTTATAATTTAAAAGCACTCCTTTATAATATAGGAAACGACGATAAAGCAAAGTTTCAGAAAACTATAAGTTCGAGTACTCTAAGAGAAAAGAAAATAGAACTATATAAATATTGGTTCAAAAAAAGCGCTGCTTTACCCGAACAGGCTTTTGATGAATTTATGTTTAACATTAAAAATTTAGAAAAAGACTTTGGAACAACCACACAGGCTGGATTTGAGACTGATAGAGGCAAAATAATTTTAAAATATGGTAAACCGAACGATGTTTGGACAATAAACAATGAGTTTAATGCACTGCCGTATGAAATTTGGATTTACGAGAAGATTGTTATTTTTAACCAGAACAATGTGCGGTTTTTATTTTATAACGCAGAAAACAAAAAAAACAACTATATATTGCTTCATTCAACTTGTAAAGATGAAGTTTCTGAAATGGCTTGGCGCAAAAAACTTTACCCTAATAACGCTTTAGATGCTAAAGAGCATAAAGCAGAAACCTTTTTTAAAGAAAATGAATGATGTATAATATTTCTATTGTTGCACCGCTTTATAACGAGGAAGAAATTTTTTCATCATTGGTTAATCGGCTGAATGATTTGGTTGAAAAAAGTACCGAAAATATTGAAATTGTTTTGGTGAACGATGGTAGCAGCGATAAAACTGAGCAATTAATGCACCAAACCGCATTGACTTATCCTAATTATAATTGTATTTCATTAGCGCGCAATTTTGGTCACCAAAATGCAATAACGGCAGGCTTAAGTTTAGCACGCGGAACAGAAGCCATTTTAATTATCGACGGCGATTTGCAAGATCCACCGGAATTACTGACTCAAATGATCCTTTTTATGCGAAAAGGATCTGATGTTGTCTATGCTGTTCGCAAAAAAAGAGAAGTGTCTTTTTTCAAAAATATAGCTTATAAAATATTCTACAGAGTATTAAGCGCGATTTCGTATATAAAAATACCTATCGACTCAGGTGATTTTAGTTTATTGAGTCGGCGCGTTGTAGATATTTTGAATGCTATGCCCGAAGAAAGTCGATATTTACGTGGAATGCGTTCTTGGATCGGATTTAAACAAACCGCTATTGAATACGACCGTGTTGAACGCGCAGAAGGCGAAACTAAATACAGTTTAAAAAAACTTATTCAGTTGGCTTACATGGGAATTTTTAATTTCAGTACATTTCCAGTTAAAATAATAAAACGCATTGGTTATGTTTCTGTTATTTTTTCAATTATGTACGCTTCATACACTTTATACCGAAAATTAATTTTCAACGATGTGCCAGAAGGCTTTACAACGCTCATTATAGTAATCATGTTTTTTTCGGGCATTCAAATGTTTTTTTTAGGCATTATTGGTGAATATCTACTCAACATTTTCTTTCAAGTGAAAGGAAGACCTCTTTTTATTATAAAAGACCAAATTAGGGATGGGAGTACTGTTGATATTCTTCACCACCAAGAATCAAAGGCATAAAGGTTTCACAAAGTTTGTTAAATCAAACCCTTTGTGAATCTTTATTTCTGTGAGCCTTTGTGGTAAAACACTATTAAATTAAAAAAAACATCACACGCGCAAAATTTGTTTGACCGAAATTGTTGACAAACGCTAAAAAAAGCTTATTTTTGCATTTTTGTTCGATAATTTTTGAACATCATGCTTATGAACATTACCTACTAATTTACAATTATTTCCACCTTCGCAACTAAAATTTACAGAAACAGCGCGCATGAGGCAGTTAAAAATTACTAAATCCATAACGAACCGTGAAAGTCAATCATTAGAAAAATATTTACAAGAAATCGGCAAAGTTGATTTGCTTACACCCGAAGAAGAAGTTGATTTAGCTAAACGCATTAAACAAGGCGATCAAATCGCTTTGGAAAAATTAACAAAAGCCAATCTGCGTTTCGTTGTATCGGTGGCTAAACAGTATCAGAATCAAGGTTTATCGCTCAGTGATTTAATTAACGAAGGGAATTTAGGTCTTATTAAAGCGGCGCAACGTTTCGATGAAACGCGTGGATTTAAATTTATTTCTTATGCGGTGTGGTGGATTCGCCAATCTATTCTTCAAGCATTGGCTGAACAAAGTCGTATAGTGCGTTTACCGCTCAATAAAGTTGGCTCGCTCAATAAAATTAATAAAGCGTTTTCCGAACTCGAACAAGAGTACGAACGCGAACCCTCTCCAGAAGAATTAGCGGATTTATTGCAAATAACATCCGATGAAGTTGAAACCACTTTGGGTGTTGCAGCGCGTCACGTATCAATGGATGCGCCCTTCGTGGATGGTGAAGATAATTCTTTGCTCGATGTGTTAGAAAATACAACCACACCTGGTACTGATACAAAACTCGAACACATTGAATCGCTCAGTCGTGAGATTGAACGCTCTTTGGGTGGATTAACTGACAGACAAAGCGATGTCATTCGTTTATATTTTGGCATTGGCATTGAACACCCGATGAGTTTGGAAGATATTGGCGACCGTTTTGGCTTAACACGCGAACGTGTGCGCCAAATAAAAGATAAAGCGATTAACAAATTGCGTAATTCTGCGAAGAGTAAGATGTTGAAGAATTATTTAGGAACATAATTAACAAACCTCGTAGGTTTTTTAAACCTGCGAGGTTTGTTGAATCTAAAAAAAGCGCGTTCAATTGCTGAACGCGCTTTTTTTCTATGTTTAAAACGAAAAAATTAAAATTAATTTACTCAAAAAATATTTTCTTTACCGTCGAATAATTACCAGTTGCATTGTTTATGCGCAACAAATACATACCAGAGGGCAAATTATTGCGCGCAATACTAAACTGATTACTCGAAAATTTTTGTGCTGCAACGCGTTTGCCTGTCACATCAATTAATTCTGTCTGCCAATTGGTTGAGTAATCGCCATCAGAAATGTGCACATTAAACGCATCATTAGTTGGATTAGGGAATATTGAAGTTTCTAAATTATTGACTATATCGTTTGTTGGCAATAAGTTTTCACCACAAACCAATTTATTCATAAAAATGATTTGCTTGGCATCGAATGCAGCGTATTGACCCGGAAATTTATTTTTTGGATCGAAGAAATCGTAAAAATCTGTATGACCTCCGCCTTGTACTGCAACGTGTAAAGTTGGAACACTCAATGAGATGGTTTTTTGCGAACAAGTTCCATCGCCGTCGTTATAATAACCATACACATTTTTGGCATAACCATAAGGTACTGTTGGGTCGCTTGTTCCGTGTATGGAGATATAGGCTGGATCTCCTGCTCTAAAAACATTATTACTGTATAAACCACCTGATAAACTATAAACGCCTTTTATTTTAAATGTATATCCGGGGTTGCCAGAATTACCATCAATACCACCTTGATTGCGAACAGCATTTAAAATCCAGGCTGGTAAATTCCGAGTTGTATCTAAATAAGCAGTGTGCATGGCTGTGATTGCACCTGCTGAAAGTCCACCAACTATAATATTATTGGTGTCGATTCTAAATTTTTTTGTAGTGCGAGCATCTTTAACAAAATAGCGAATCGAAGCCTTCATATCCTGAACTGCTTGAGTTACTACTGCTGCTATATTGTTAGAATCGCCAACAGCCGTTAATTGCAATAAACGGTAGTCGATTGTAGCCGCAACATAACCACGCGCGGCGAAACTTTTACATAAAAAAAGCAAATATGCGTCATCGCGAAAGCCACCAACAAAACCGCCGCCGAAAGCTAAAATGACAATGGGTCTTTTTGAAACTGTATCATTTTTAGGTTCAACAATGTTCATGAAAAGTTTTATGCCGTTGCCAGCTAAATCAGAATTGGCGCCGTATTGAACGATGGTTTGAACGGTATCAGTAAATACGTTTGTTAAATAGCGTTTTCCATCGCAACTCGGATTTGAAGTCTGTGAAAAAAGTGATAAGTGATAAGTGATAAGTGATAAGACAAATAAGATGTGTAATTTTTTTGAATACATAACTTTTAGTGTAATTGATGAATTAAATTTTATTAAACGAGACAAATTTAATAGTTTTTTTGGCAGCTAAATGCATTCGCTCGTAATAAGTTTGAATTAATAACGCTTCTACAATATTATTTGCTGCATAAATGTTTTCATTTGAAGTGTTTAATTTGTATAATTTTTGCTGGTTTAATGTATCCAATGTGAAAGTGTATAACTCGTCGGAATCTGTTTTTAAATTCACAAAGGCATCTTGTTTTAGAATAGGGTAGAAGCGTTCTAAAAAAGGTATGGATGTCAGTCGCCTATTCGATTTACTCTCTCTTAAAAACGGATCAGGAAATGTTATCCAAATCTCATCGACTTCATTTTCGGCAAAAAACAAACCTATTTGTTCAATGCGTGTTCGGAAGAACGCTACGTTTTTTATATTCATAGCAATCGCTTTTTCCGAACCTTGAAACAAACGCGCACCCTTTATATCTAAACCAATAAAATTTTTGTTGGGATATAACTGTGCTAAACCCAAAGAGTATTCTCCACGTCCACAAGCTAATTCTAAAACTAACGGATTATTATTTCCGAAATGCTCAGAACACCAATTACCTTTTAAATCAACCACTTCTCCACTCGAATTGGTTAATTGTGGGTTTTCTGGATCTTTATTTTCATAAACAAATTCCAATTGGCGCAATGCCTCAAATTTATATAATTTTTTTCGACCCATTTTAGTTGGCAGTTGGCAGTTGATAGTTGACAGTTTAAGAGCGATTAACAACTATCAACTGTCAACTATCAACTATCAACTAAATTAAATTTTCAAAAAGAAACCTCTTCGATAAAAAATGTAAAGTATACTCCAAAACAAAAGCACATGAAACAGCGCAAATATAAACGAACTGAGCTTTTGTTTTGCTACAAAATCGTTAAAAGTATCAGCACGATTTTTAATTGTAATTTTTCCTGACTTTACATCGGACATTAATTGATGGGGTGTAGTGATGGGCGAAAAATAATCTTCGTATAATTTTTGATAACCTCCGATGCGTTTTGGCGCTGAAGAGCCATCAATTTTGTTGGTATACACTTCATAACTGCTATCAAAGCGAAGTTTAGAAATAGTTTTTACATAAACCCCAGAAACTATAAACGCCAGCATCGAATTCATACCCAAAACTAAAACAGGTTTTACCCAAAATTTAACACCATAAACATCGATTATGAGAATAAGTAGTGCATTGATAGCCATACACCAACCTGCCATAAAAACAACATAACTGCTACTCCAAATCGGTTTATTGATGGGAAATCCCAAATTCCATAATTCACCCAGACCTAAAAAGATCAATCCATAAAAAAGCATTTCGGCGGCGAGTTCTTTTCTGTTTTTTCTTCTTTCAATGAGTCCTCCGACAAAAAAACCAATAATAACTGTCACTACAGCTGGTAAAGTTGAAAGCAAACCTTCTGGATCGAATGGAATGCCATCGTAACCTTTATAGAGATGCGAATTGCCGAGTACGGCGCGGTCGAATTTAGTGACCACATTATTTTCAACGCCAAAATATTTTGTGCCATCGTGAAATCCGTAAGGATATTGCGCATCGCTGTTAAAAAACATGAGCGCCCAATAGCCAAATAAAATTCCGATGCCAATAATAGCTACCGTTTTTTTATTAAAACTGACAAGCAATAAAGTTGCGAGCATGTAAGCAATGCCGATGCGTTGCAAAACACCCATTATCCTCAAATTATGGTAGGTTGAAAGAGAGTTTATAAACAAATTTAAACCTAAACCAATCAAGAAAATCGTTGCTCCTCGACGTATTATTTTCAGATATAAAGCACGAGTTGGTTTTCCACCCATTTTCTGAGTTGAATACCAAGCAGCAACACCCACCGCAAATAAAAAAAATGGATACACAAAATCGGTCGGTGTCCAGCCACTCCATTTGGCATGCTCTAATGGGTCGTAAATATAAGCCCAAGTACCTGGGTTGTTTACAATAAACATGAGTGCTATTGTTAACCCTCTGAAAACATCGAGTGCTAATAGGCGTTGGTTGGAAGTTGTCATATTCAATTACGAATTACGAATTACGAATTACGGACGAATATACAAACCGTAATTCGTAATTCGAAATCGAATTAATTTTAGCCAAAAATAATTTGTACTTTGTAATCAGCATACTTGATTTAGTGAAAAAAATCAAGAAATTCTTTTAATCATCTAATCTTGGTAAAAAAAAAGAAACGGCCCGAAAAAAATCAAAGCCGTTCCAACTAAAGAGACAAAAACTTATCTTCGAATAGCTTTCAGGTTTTAGGTGTCAGGTATCAGGCTCTGTTTTTACCTGACTCCTGATACCTGACACCTGACAACTAATGTTCTATTACCACTTTGAAAGTATTATTTGGTATTCCATTATTAATTTGCAAAAAATACATTCCTGAAGGAAAATCAACCACTGAAATTTCAGTATTGCTTCTTGTTACATCGAAATTGACAGATTTATTTAGAACAACTTTACCAGTTGCATCGAATAAAATGATATTCCCTGAATATTCAGAATCAGTTTCGGGCGTAGATATTTTTAAAATATCAGAACTTGGGTTTGGAAAAACACTAACAGTATTGAGTGCTGAGTGCTGGGTGTTGAACTTTGAATTTTGAGCGACATTTTGAAAACCAAAGCTTGTAGCCGACTGCTGATAGCTTACGGCTGAAACTTCAAGCGAATAACAATTAGACGCATCGAAGCTGCCGTTATAACCATATACGACTATAAAAATGGAATCAGATTTGAGAGCAGTATAAGTTATGGTTTCATCCCAAGTGCCATCGTTTTCAGAACTATTGATAAATTTTCCTTGCGCATTAAATATTTTAACATCGTAATCTTGTGGTAAATTTGACAGTTTAAGGGTGTATTGCTTATGGGCTTCGGTTTTAAAATAAAACCAGTCGCGGTCTTTATCATCGTTAATCAACGCTTTAATTGGATTTCCAACAACGATAACTTTACTTAATGAGCGCGTATTGTTGTTCTCGTATTTATCATTACAAGTAACAATGGGCGGAGTGAGTGTTGTAAAAAGCGTCTCTTCGGAATTTATAACAAAGCCAGATTTACAAGTGCTTGAAATATAGACATGATACGTAGTTTGACTCTTCAAGTTTTGCAGTGAAAAATTGTTTGAATTACCATCAAGATTAATAATATTTTGAGACGTTTGGTTGTCTTCAAAAAATATTAGTTTTTGTTCTATTGTTGTTGTGTTTACTTCCCATTTCACTATTGAGCTGTTTTCTGTTATGTATGTTATAGTCGTATTTTTTGCCGATGCACAAACTATTTTAGGCGGCGGCGGCACCAAAGTTTTAAAAATTATAACTTCTGAATTCAGAATATCGCCAGTTTTACAGATACTTAAAATATAAGCATAGTAAGTAGATTGGCTTTTTAAATTTATGCAATCAAAACCACTTAATTTAACATCGAGATCTATAATTTGTTGCGAAGATTGCGTACTTTCGAAAAATATTAATTTTTGCTGAATAGTATTTGAATCAACAGTCCATTTAAAAGAGGCACTATTTTCAGTGATGTTGTTGACACTTGCGTTGGTTGCACCTTTACAAACAATGGGTGGAACTATAAAACCACAGCCTTGAGAATTCAAAATGTCGTGTCGTGGCATATTGGGTTCAAACAACGCTAACATACGCGCTTTCTGACCTTCAGTAAACATGTACATGCAGCCGTCATTCACATAATCCATGAAATTCATCGTCATTTCTGTAGTAGCAGTGCCACAGCTATTAGTGATATATGGCACAGATGGGCAACCATAATTGGCATTGTGATGCGTAGGCGTATCGTCAACCTGGTCATCACCACATTGTGAATCGCCCCAAATATGAATCAAGTTGAGCCAATGACCTACTTCGTGTGTGAGTGTTCTGCCTTTATCGAAAGGTTTCTGTGAGCCAATGCGACCAAAAAATCGATAATCAATAACTATTCCATCGCTCAGAGCTGGTCCGCCAGGAAATTGGCTATAACCAATACTTCCACCGCCAATATTACAAATCCAAACATTGAGATAGTGTTTACTTTCCCAAGCATCTAAGCCTCCGAGCGATGAAAATTTAACTATATCTGATGTTCCCCAAGAAGAGCGGGTTGATTGTTTTCTTTCTATTCCAGAAGTGGTATTACCTTTAGCATCGACCGATGCTAAGCAAAAAGTAAATCCCACATTGGCAGCACTGTTTTTATAGATTGAAGTAGTAGTATTTAATTCTACGCTTTGCTTATTAAAATCTTCATTAAGTACATCAATTTGAGATTTGATTTGAGCATCCGTTAAATTTTCTGATGTATTATTATATAAGACATGTACAACCACAGGTATATTAATAGCACTTCTGAGCAGCGTATAATTGCGCTTCTGCGTAATTTCTTTTGTTTGAATATTAATTAATTCACGGGCTTTTAAGATTTCAGGGAAAAGAGCGTTTTGCTTTCCTAAAATATCTTGTGTTCCACAATTTCTGATTTCGAATGTTTGTGCTCTTAGTTGACTGCTTAAAATTAAGCATATCAAAACGCCTATAAAGGCAGTGAATTTGTTCATTTTAAAAGTTGTTTGTCTTAGTGTGTTGTGTTTATTTTGTAGTTGTCAGTTGGTAGTTTGGTGTTTTTACTTATCACTTATCACTTATCACTTATCACTTATCACTTATCACTTATCACTTATCACTTATCACTTATCACTTATCACTTATCACTTAT
>JAYWBA010000080.1:0-6118 GCA_043781915.1 Saprospiraceae bacterium | reverse complement strand
CTGAGAGGCACATTTCAGATGGAAGGATTGGCGCTTTGGAAGAAGTTGAAAAAAAACTCTGGGTTTGCAAATACGAAGAAAGTGCGATGCTTTATGAAATTGAAATTCAATTGGTTGGTAAAAAAGTTAAAGACTTTGCTTGCGATTGTAGCCAACCAGAAAAAGATTGCAGACATGCTTATTACGCACTCGAAGAACTAAACGGAAGACTTGAAACTGAACTTAGTGAAAAAACTAAAAAGGCAGAAGAAAAAAAGAAAAATGTTCCACCAAAGCCACAGACAGTTAGAAACATTATTCAAAATGCCGAGCCTGAAGAACTCAAAAAATTTGTAATTGATTTATGTTCGAGCAATAAGAATTTTGAAATGGCAGTCCGAGCTAGATTTGGTTTGGACGCTATCGGGCAAGATATTGAAGCTACTTCGAAAGAAATTTTTGCAAAGCTACTCACTAAAGCGCGCACAGGTTATGGAGATATCAATGCAAAAGGGTGGGAGCAACTGCTTACTTTTTTAGATGGTATTAAATTTAAAATTGAAAACTGTTTTCAAAATCAGAATTTTGCCAATGCTTTAGAGTTTTGGTTTTGCTATACCCATTTTATTTTGCGTTTGCATCGTAATGATTGGAGCGTGGGGAAAAAATTAGAAAAACGCCGCCATTTTTCAACTGAATTTTTAAAAACTATTCACCCTTTAATTGTTGCGCCTGAACTAAAAGAAAAACTGCATAAATATTTATTGAACTTAGCTCAGACTTATGTCAAACTCGAAGAATCGCAGCCTATACTATTTTATGCTTTTAAAGAGAAAATTTTTACTGAAGAAAATACCATAGAGCTTTTGGCATCAGTTCGTGAGTCGCTTTCAAAAAGTTCGTTGTATTTCGAAGAGCAATACTATTTGGAGCTTTTGGAAATTAGTTTTTTGCATAGGCTCAAGAGATATGAAGAGGCGCGCAGAATTTTAAGAGCTAAACGGCGTAACTCTACACTGTTCGTTAATGCCATTTTCAATTGTATTGAAAAAGAGGATTACGACGAAGCCAAATATTTGATTGAACAAGGAAAATTGAATTACACTGATTCAGAGGTAGGGTTCGAGCTTTTAAAACTTGAATTCGCCATTGCTGAAAAACTTAATAGCGTTGGCGATATTAAAACTTTAGCCTTTAAGATGCTTTTAACTTCCAACATCAAACACTATTTAGATGTACTTTACAAGCATGACATCACGAATGATGAGATAGATAAAATTACCAAACAATACGAAGCAAAAATAAGTGATTCAGAATCGAGAAAAGTTTTAGGCTATATTTATTTCAAAAAACAAGATTGGGATGCCATTCTAAAACTCATTGAAAAAACAAATGACTTAGAACTTTTTGGCGAATACGGCAAAAAATTATACGAATTGGACGCTGAAAAAACTAAAAATAGAATGAGAGATTTGCTCATAAAATTTCTCAATGCTTATGCTGGCTCAATGCCCGTTGAGCGCATTTATAATATGTTTACAGAATTAAAACAAGCCGATTGCGAGCCTTTAGTGAAATATATGGCTAAACAAATTACGACTGAATTTAAATCGCGGCATTATTTAAAATCGAGACTGTATGATTTTTTAACGAGAGAAGAAATATATTCATAATTTTTTTTTATTTTTACTTTTTTTGTATTATATTTGAAGCTATAGACTACGTTGCAATGAACAAAATATATTTTCTATTGGGTTTTATATTTTTGCAGATGAATTTTGCCACTGCGCAATATGCTGACGACAATTCATCGAAAGGATTTATCTATAATAAAGAAAAAGGCGTCGATTTGCGTTTTCACACATCGCGTGGTTGGAACATTGGCTATATGCAAGGCGATATTAAAACCTATTTTAAAACAACGTACTATAAAATTAGTCTTGGCGAATTAAGACATTATAAAGAAACGATTAAATCTCCTGATTTTGGAGGCTTTCAGGCACAACAAGGTTTTAGTTCATATTCATTTGGCAAACAAAACTATTGCTTTCCTTTGCGATTTAACTATGGTATTAAGCGGTATTATTCTGAAAAAGCAACACGTAATGGCGTGGCTTTAGCTATAAATTATTCAGCAGGATTAACTGCAGCCATTATGAAACCCTATTATTTAGAAATTAGTACTGGCAGAGAGCCTTCTGTTTCAATTAAATATACGGATGCTACAGCTGATGCTTTTTTAAACTCAACTCAAATTCAAGGTGCATCTAGTTTTTTCAAAGGATTTAATGAAATTTCACTCGTACCAGGAATTAATGGTCAAGTGGGTGTGCATTTAGATTGGGGCGCTTTCGACGAATTTTTAAAAGCTGTTGAAGTGGGTGTAACCCTCGATGTTTTTCCGAAAAAATTACCAATTATGGCAAATGAACAAAATTTACCTTATTTTTTGAACTTTTATATTTCTATACAGTTAGGAGTACGTAATTAAATTCGTTGATAGTTGTTCGTTGATAGTTGTTCGATTAAGAGCGAATTCAAACGAACAACTATCAACGAACAACTATCAACGAAATAAATGGAAGAATTAGTTGTTTTAGATACCCCACTACAACGCGTAAAGCGTCCGGATTGGTTACGTGTAAAATTGCCGATTGGTGAAGAATTTAAAAAAGTTAGAAATTTAGTCGACGAATATAAACTCCATACAATTTGCCAATCTGGTAATTGTCCAAATATGGGTGAATGTTGGGGGGCAGGTACTGCAACGTTTATGATTTTGGGCAATGTTTGCACACGCTCGTGCTCATTTTGCGCTGTTAAAACGGGCAGACCAACTGAGCTTGATACTGACGAACCACAACGCGTAGCAGAAGCAATTCGATTAATGCGCGTTAAACACGCGGTCATAACTTCTGTCAATAGAGATGAATTAAAAGATAAGGGTGCAGAAATTTGGTTTCGCACAGTTGTAAATGTTAAAGCTTATGCGCCCGCTACAACCATTGAAACTTTAATTCCAGATGTAAAATCTGTTTGGGATGCTTTAGAACTCATTATTTCGGCGGGACAAGAAGTCGTTTCGCATAATATGGAAACAGTTCCAAGATTGTATCGTTTGGTTCGACCGCAAGCAAAATACAGTCGAAGTCTAGAACAGATTAAACGTACTAAAGATTTTGGCAAGCGAACTAAATCGGGCATCATGGTTGGTCTGGGTGAAACCAAGGATGAAGTTTTTCAAACAATGGATGATTTACTTGAAAATGGATGTGACGTTATGACCATCGGTCAATATTTACAGCCTACTAAAATGCACCTCAATGTAGCAGAATTTATCCACCCCGAATTTTTTGCAGAATACAAAGAAGTTGGCATGCAAAAAGGATTTAAAATTGTCGAAAGTTCGCCGCTTGTGCGCTCGAGTTACCATGCGGAAAGGCATATTTGAATATGCTACTCATCAGTTAATCCCTTTCCGTCAAAAATTTGCTGCATACATTTTTCAACTCTCGCTTCTCTCGTTTTGGATTGTTTAGGTGCAGAAAAATGAAGCAAGTACCCTCTTTGTCTTCCGGGCGTTAGTCCATAAAAAGCAGTTTTAAAGTCAGGATTTTCATCTAATTTATTTTGAAATTCTTCAGCAATTTTGAAATCAGAAGGTTTTTTTAATTCCACTTTTAAACCCGATTTTTCCACTTCAATGGCTTCATAAATATAAGTTTTTAAAATGGGTTCCAACTCGACTATTTCTCGAACATTGGTGAACCGAATCTGTCGTGCAGCTTGCACATTTTCTGTTTGTTGAATGAGGATACCATGTGTATCGCTCAGCAAAGCGCCTTTAAAGAACAAAAATGCACAGTAATCTTTGAACTCGTGAATTAAAACGATGTTATTTTCATGGAACGTGTAACAAGGGCAACCCCATTTCAATTCTTCGGTCAGCAGACAATCAAGAGCAATATTTCTCAATTTCACCATTTCTTCCTGCCATTCTTTCGATTTACTAAAATAAAAATCAGCGTTAGGATTCATTATATTCTTAATTGATTAAAAAAATTATTTTCCTATTTTGAGTTAGAGTCAGATTAAAAGATTAAACAGCGAAAAATTAATTTAAAAAAAAATACCCCAACTTGCGCTGAGGTACATTTTTATATTTCCAAAGAAATTAATCTTCTTGTGTTGACATACTTATTACTTTCCAACCCCATTCCGATTTCGCTTTGTTGTAAGAAAGCAAAGAAAGTGCTTTAACTTTTTGACCGTCGTAAAGTTTGTAACGCTTAACGATGTCTGGTCCGACATAAATATTACTTGGTTTCAAGAAACCAAAATCGCGACCATAAGGAATTTGAACAGGTTCATCAAGCATTTGGCAAATATCTTTAGGATATTTCTCGCGCTCAATGCGCGAACCAACCACTTTAAATGCTTTCTGTCCCATTTTTTCTTCTTCCTTCAAACGCAAAGCCAAAATAGTTCCTACTTTAACTTTCGCTAATTGTCCTTTTAAGTTGTGCTTACCTCCAATGCGTTTATCAACGGCAAAGAAGAATAAACCACGCTCTAAATCAACGTGCGTTACTACTGCAATTTGTTCTGGTACATCGAGCCATAATAAACTATCAGCACGACCTGCAAAACGGGTGTACAATAATTTTGGATTATTAGAAGCACGCGTATCTTCGTACCATTCAGAATTTTCGTAAACATCAATGATGTCTACATTATCTTTCGAAGGTTTTTTCTTAACCTGTGCGCGTGAAACGTTTTCTATTTCCGATTTTGCCTCTGCGTACATCTCTTGTTTCACCAACAATTTGATAAATGTAGTACGCACAGCCGTTGAAAGCTCTCCTTGAGACGGCAATAAAAACGATTTGCAATAACATGCAATCGCATCTTGGTCTTTGCCTTCTACAGCCATACACTCTGCCAATGCTGCCCACGCCCAGAAAATATTGTTTTGCGTTTTCAACAAGTGTAAAAGCTCCATTTGTGCGCGTTGAACTTTTCCTAATTTAATCATCAGTAAAGTGCGCGCATAAGGCAACCACGAATTGCGCGGCAATCTTTCAAACGTTTCTTCTAAAAGGGGTAAAAATTCGGCAGAATATTTTTTAGCATTTTCAACTTTAGCAGCGTCCGAACTGCCTAAGTCGTTCATTAAAACGCGACTATATGTTAAATATGCGCGCTCGCACAACGATGGGATAAATACACCACCATCTGTTTTGAATGGTTGGTAATCTTCATCTCGGAAATTATCAAAATTCCATGTGTGTAAGAAATCGGCAAGGTTAACGCCTTCAATGTCTTTAAAATACAAGGCAATACGCAACATTTGAGCGTGCAAATTGCTGGCACCCAAAATTTCAAACTTGTTATAAATATTGAAACACTTGTTTATAAGATCTACATCCGGATCTTTTTTAGGCGCTAATTCAGCTAAGAGGCGGTAAATACACCAACCAACGTTGACGTATGCAACTTTATAGTCTTTAATAGTGCTTAAAACTTCTTCGTAAATTGCAAGCGCTTCTAAGTTTTTACCTGATTTACTAAGTTTATTAGCTTCTTGCATTCTCGGAAATTCAGGGTGAATTTTCCGCTGATATGGTTTAAACGTTTCGTGGAGTTCGTCATCTTCGGGTAATTGCAAACTGTAGTAATTCCCATATTGAAGGATGGCTTCATCCAAATTTTTTGCGTTGAAAGCAGCTACCATTTTATGGTAATACACATGAGCTGCTGCACGCTTGGTGTCCAAATTTTCTGGATCTTGTTTTAATGCTTTTTGTACAATGGTTTGAGCCTCAGAGATTTTGTTTTCTTCGAGTAATTTTTGTACACTTTCTAAAGTGTTCATAGTTTATTTATTGCGCTTTACTGTTTAAAAAAGACTGTAGTGTGAATGAAACTTTGGTATTCACGAAAAATACAGGCTTTCACTAAAATAGATTTTTATAAGTTACAAAAGTAAATTTTTTCAAGCAAAAATAAAACTCTTTTTTAAATTTTGAAGATAAAAAAATTGTTAAAGCAGAAAAAATTATCTTTAATTCCCTTTTTTACTGTTTAATGATTCTAAATGTTGCAAAAATGTTTCTTTGCTTACATTCATTAACACATC
>JAYWBA010000079.1:0-2187 GCA_043781915.1 Saprospiraceae bacterium | reverse complement strand
CGGAAGGATATAGACAGTATTTGGCAAAAATGGGTACTGATATAGAAAAGATTTTCGTAACTGGGATGCCTAATTTTGATAACGTTAAAGAGTTTTTGAATAATGATTTTCCGCACAAAAATTATATCATGGTAGCTACTACCGATATGCGCGAAACATTAAAAATTGATAATCGACCAGCATTTCTAAAAAAATGCGTCAAGATAGCTGATGGCAGGCAACTGCTTTTTAAAATGCACCCTAACGAAAAACGCGAACGATTCGCGAAAGAAATCAGGAAGTATACACCTGCAGATTCTCTTATTTTTTTTGAAGGGAACTCCAATCAGATGATTGCAAATTGTGAAGAACTTATCACGCAATTTTCAACTGTGGTTTACGTTGGTCTAATATTAGGCAAAAAAGTGCACTCTTATTTCGATTTAGAAATGCTAAAAAGATTACAGCCCATCCAAAATAACGGCACTTCTGCTGAAGGTATAGCTGACATTGCTAAAGCCTATTTAGAATTTTCTGGACAAAAACAAGATTTCGTAAAATATTATAATCACGAAGGTCAGTTAAAGAATCTTGCGTATGCCAGTGTTTGATACCTTGGCTTTAGCCGAAACCCATAATATTGTTATAATTGTGCAAGCGCGAATGAGTTCTACGCGTTTTCCTGGCAAGATAATGAAAAATGTTTTAGGCGAGCCAGTTTTATTTCGTCAGTTAGAGCGCATTGCAGCTATTCAACATCACGCGCAATTGGTTGTTGCTACTTCGCATCAGCTCGAAGATGACATGATATTAAAAGCGTGTCAGGAACGCGATTATACTTGCATGCGCGGCAATTTGAACGATTTACTCGATCGTCACTATCAAATAGCCAGATTTTTAAAAGCAGATATAGTTATAAAAATCCCGAGCGACTGCCCACTCATTGACACAGATGTGATAGATGAAACGATTGGTTTTTATTTAGAAAACTTGGGTAAATACGATTTCGTCAGCAATTTGCATCCCGCCACATTTCCCGATGGTAATGATGTTGAAATCATGTCATTCGATTGTTTGGAACGGACTTGGAAAGAGGCTACTAAACAATTAGAAAGAGAACACACAACGCCGTACATTTGGGAAAATTTGGATAAATTCAAATGCCATAATGTGCCGTGGGTGATGGGTTTGGATTATTCGATGTCTCATCGCTTTACGCTCGATTACAAAGAAGATTTGGATTTTATTCGAGCTGTGTATGAAAATCTATATCCCCGTAATCCAAATTTTGGTTTAACTGATATTTTATATTTACTCGAAGAACATCCCGAAATTTACGAAATAAATTCGAAATATGCAGGTGTAAATTGGTATAGAAATCATTTGGATGAGTTAAAAACAGTGGATGAGAAGAACACGAAAATAATTTGAGTGGTGAGTGAGTATATATTGAAAAGCATTGAAAGTGCGACACATATTAGCTATGGGTGCAGCCCATCGAAAAAAAAGAATAATGAATAATAAAACAGAAAAAGAATTAAAAGCATTATCGCTCAAAGTGCGCGAACACATTATTAAAATGGCAACAGACGGCGGCTGCTTCTTAGGTGCATCGCTTTCTGCAACCGATTTAATCGTTTATCTCTACGAAGAATTTCTTAATATTTCTTCCGACAATTTAAAAGACCCGAATCGCGATTATTTATTATTGTCAAAAGGGCACGACGTACCCGCTTTATATGGTTTATTTGCTGAAAAAGGTTGGATTGAAAAAAAGCGTTTAGAAAATCATCTTTCTATTGACGACAATATTTACTGGCACCCGAATGTGAAAGTGCCTGGCATTGAGTTTCACTCAGGTTCGCTCGGTCATTTACCATCGGTGGCACTTGGTATCGCCGCCGATATGAAAATACGGGGCACAAACAATAAAGTAATTTGTATTCTCGGCGATGGTGAATTGAACGAAGGTTCTGTTTGGGAAGCTGTTTTAGTGGCTAATGCGCACAAAATGGATAATCTCTATTTTGTGATTGATAGAAATTTCTTCCAAGCAAATATGGCAACCGAAGAATTAATTCCTTTAGAACCACTCGATAAAAAATTCGCCGCTTTTGGTGCTGCAGTTAAACGCATTGATGGTCACGATTTCAATGCTTTAGAGCGCGCTTTCAAAAAATGGAAACCCGAAGAAGGAAAATTGCGCGT
>JAYWBA010000078.1:0-6161 GCA_043781915.1 Saprospiraceae bacterium | reverse complement strand
CCTACTGAGAGTGATTTGATGCTGAAATGCGGCGCACAAATTATTTTTATCAAGAATGACCCTTCAGGCAGGCAACGTTTTTTTAACGGAAAATTAGCTATAGTTGAAACCATAAATGATAGCGACATTCAAGTACGGTTTAAAGATGAAAAAGAACTTTTGACCTTAGAAAAATATGAATGGGAAAATAAGAAATACACCGTTAACGATACAACAAAAGAAATTGAAGAACAAATCATCGGCTCATTTATCCAATATCCTATTAAGTTAGCATGGGCAATTACAGTGCATAAGAGTCAAGGTTTGACTTTTGATCGCGCCGTGATTGATGTGAACAGCGCCTTCGCACCAGGACAAGTGTATGTAGCCTTATCGCGTTTGAGGTCGTTGGAAGGTTTGGTTTTGACATCAAAATTTAATCTCAACGTCATCAGTAGCGATGCGCAAGTCATACGTTTTGCGTTAACAAAAAAGGAAATGGGCGAAATGATGGGCATTTTGGAAGTCGAAATTTTCGTTTTTTTGAAAGAATTTATTTTCAAAACCTACAACCTTTCTAAACCGCTTGAAACACTGCGCAGACACGTAGATACATACAACAAAAGTGAACAAAATTCGGAAAAACAAAAGCATTTTTCGTGGGCAACCGAGCAGTATGACGCACTTGAGCCTGAAAAAAAGCACGCTCAATCATTTACAAAAAATTTAGAACAACTCCTCAATCATCAAAACCCTGACCTTGTTTTTACACTCAAAAGAATGCAAGCGGCAGAGCAATATTTTACGGAGAAGTTTAAGTTTGTGCTGTTAAACATTCGCAAGCATCGCGAAAAAATGAATCGCATTCCCAAAACGAAGGCTTATACAGAAGAGTTAAGTGAGTTGGAGATGGTTGTTCTCGATCAACTCATGGCATTTATCAAAGCGACAGTTTTGTTGCAGGGCGTATTGAACGGAGAGGAAATCACGAAAGAACATTTTGCCAACGCCAAAACAGATGGGATTTATAAAGCTTTGTTTGAAGCCGCACAATCCGTAAAAGCTGAAAGTAGTTTTAACGAAGCGACAGCTCCAACTTTGAAAAGCAAAAAAATAGTCGGCGAAACTTATTTATTGACTTTTCACGCTTTTAAGAATGGTAAAACGCCCATAGAAATTGCGCGAGAAAGGGGCATGGCGCTTGGAACAATTTATACGCATCTGGGAAAATTTGTAGCAAAAGGCACTCTTAAAATTGAAGCGATTTTAAGTGAAGATGCCATTAAAGACATGATGTTAGCGTCCGAAGATTTTGACGGCGTAAGCGTCACGAGCATAAAGGAAAATTTAAATGACAAATACTCATGGGAAGAACTTCGGTTGTTTAAAAATCATTTGGATTTTTTGCGCATAGGAGATGAATTTTAAGACAAAATTTTGTCTCTTTGTGCTTTTATATTCAAGTCCAGATTCCTAAATCGCAATTTTTATGTCAACACAAAACTTTAAAAACCACGCACAAGTAGTGCCGTTGTATCATTATTTATTATCAGCCGTTTGCATTACTATTTTAGTTTTGGCAAGTATCAA
The DNA here is from genome assembly GCA_043781915.1 of Saprospiraceae bacterium. Classification (GTDB taxonomy): domain Bacteria; phylum Bacteroidota; class Bacteroidia; order Chitinophagales; family Saprospiraceae; genus JAAFJT01. Next base: position 4,592 of record JAYWBA010000078.1, on the reverse strand, counting down.
TTTATATAATGGCGTGAGTATTTTTTCAGTCATGTTTTTTCTGATTGCCATTGCCTTACTTTTGGGTATGTGGTTTATGCGTTCATTCGCAATAAAGGCGCAAGACCGTGGCATCAGAGCGGAAGAAAACCTGCGTTACTTTACTTTAACTGGTAAATTGCTCGATAAAAATTTAAGAGTAAGCCAAATTATTGCGCTCCGTTTTGCCGCCGACGATGAATTTGTTGAATTAACAGATAAAGCGCTCAAAAACAATATGAGCAATAAAGACATCAAACAAGCTATTCAGAATTGGAGGGCGGATCATCACAGGGTATAAAACTTATTCATCTTCTCAATCCAAGAATAAGTTTATGAATAAAACACGTTTAGAAGCTTTTAGTGACGGTGTGTTTGCGATTGCGATAACGTTATTAGTATTGGATATTCGTTTGCCTGACGCAAATTACGAACATTTATTAGAATCGTTGGAGAAAATAATTCCCAATTTACTATCCTACATTATGTCATTTTGTTTGATTGGCATGTATTGGATTTTTCACCACCAATATTCCGATTTACTAAAGCGCGTCAATCTGCCTTTTTTATTTCTCAATTTACTCAACCTGCTTTGTATCAGTTTCATGCCTTTTCCTACGGCTTTGCTGAGCAGGTTTCCATTTACAACCATTCCAACTTTTGTGTATGGACTAACTTTGTTGGTAACTAATGTGGTGGGCTTTATCACCGTTTATTATTTGTCACGACACGAAGAACTTTCGGATGGGGCTATAAACCCTGCCTATTTTAAAGCGCAATTGCCCATGTATATTTTCATAAATTTGGTTTATCTTATCGGGTTGTTTGTTGCTTATTTTGAACCTAAAATAGGGTTTAGCATTTTTGCTTTGGTGTTAATTCTTCTTATTTTGCGCATCATTAAAAATCAAACTTTAACGCATAAAAAATTTAAACACAAATAATTCTCGTACCTTTGCACCATGTTTATACCTATTCTGTTTGAAGATAACCATTTATTAGTGGTGAACAAACCCGCGGGTTTATTGGTGCAAGGCGATGAAACGGGCGATGTAACCCTCGCCGACCAAGCCAAAGCGTATATTAAAGAGCGCTATAAAAAACCAGGCGATGTTTTTTTGGGCATTGTGCATCGTCTCGATAGACCTGTGAGTGGAGCCGTGATTTTAGCGCGCACATCGAAAGCATTAGAGCGTATGAATGCGCTTTTTGCCGAGCGCAAAGTAGAAAAAAAATATTGGGCGGTTGTTAAAAAAAGACCTGATATGGATTCAGGTATTTTAACCAATTACCTTTATAAAGATAACGATCGCAACACAACGCATGTTATCGATAAGCCGAGTCGCAGACACCCTGATGCCAAACTTTCGGAATTAAAATATACCATTGTAGGCAATTTATACGGCGATACGGTTTTAGAGGTTGAACCTGCAACAGGTCGTTCGCACCAAATTCGTGCGCAATTGGCGCATATTGGTTCTCCTATTTTGGGCGATTTAAAATACGGCTATCCAACACCTAATGCCGATGCATCTATTCATTTGCATTGCAGCAGCATGGCTTGGATTCATCCTGTGACGAAAGAGTTTATGAAAGTTGTTGCACCACTTCCGAACGAACCGACTTGGAAAAAATTTGAACCGCTACTGAAAGATATTATCAGCTCGCAGCTTTGAGCAAAAGGGCGACCGCAAGGGTACGCCCCTACATCATTTCGTGTTTTGATTTTAATTATTTTGCCACCATGCAATAATAAATCAATTTTATTGAATGATGTAGGGGCGTACCCTTGCGGTCGCCCTTTAAAAATAACGATGTGTATACCACGTTTCTTACAAACCTACGAGAAAAGCTCATTGCTCATAGCTCATAGCTCATAGCTTAAAAAGGTTTGCATATCGTTAACGCGCCATAAAATAACTTAATGTACGAATTGAGTACATTTGTTCGTTATATACGAGCCTCTCAGCTTTCAACCGATTTCAGCATACTTAAAACACTTCTGTACAACATATCCAGACCCTTTCAATGAAAAAAAAATTATACTTCGCTTTTATTTTGCTTTTTGCCCTTTGCTTTTTGCCCTTTGCCTGCAAACCTTTCGACGATTTAATAGTGAAGGATGTTCAACAAGATTGGGCAGTACCATTAGTAAATACTTCTTTTTCAGTCAAAAACTTACTCGCAAAATTCGATACATTGGCGTATGTTCAGTTTGCTGCCGATAGCACTTTGATTTTGCACTACAAAGGCAATTTCTTTTCACGTTCGAGCTTCGATATTTTTGCTGCCTATCAAAATGCTATTTTCCCTGTAACTGATACAGCGATGGCAGTGCCTTTTACTATTCCAAATGGCGTACATGTCGATAATGTGGTTATTAAATCGGGCACTTTAGTTTGGGTTTTTAAAGCACCCGAACAAGTGAATGTGCATTTAACCATTCCTTCGATGCAAAAAAATGGCGTCATTTTCGAACGCAATTTTAGTTGTGGCACAACAGGTGTTATTCAAACGCTCGATATGAGTGGCTGGACGATGACGCCGAGAAACGATAGCATCATTATTATTCACGATGCGCGCAATGCGGCTGGTCAACGCTTAAATTTACAAGGAAACGCTGGGTTTCAGATAAAAGATTTTGTTTTTGGATTTGTCAAAGGATTTCTCGGTCGCGATACTTTCGATATTCCACAAGATACCATTAAGTTCGATTTTTTCAAGAATTTATCCGCTGGAGATGTTAAATTTGAATCGCCGCGCTTAACCGTCACTTTAGATAATTCGTACGGTGTGCCCGTTCAATCGGTCATGAAAATTGGAAACGTTATTGCGCGCGATGGCAGTACGTTGGCAATAACAAGTCCGTTAGTGAGTGGCTTAAACATCAATTATCCAAAATTGACCGAGGTAGGTCAGTCGAAACAAACCATAGTTGTGCTCGATAAAACCAATTCAAACCTACAAGATATCATCAGTTTCAAACCTGTTGCGTTGGCTTATAAAATTGTAGGCGTAATGAATCCAGATAATACTGCTAAAACCATTGGCTTTCTGACGGATTCGAGTATCTACAAACTACAAGTCGATATGGATTTGCCCGTGCATTTGCGTGCCAGCAATTTTATTATGCGCGATACTTCTGCGCTCTCTTTAAACGCTCAACCAAGTGCTACTTACGCCACGTTTTTTGTCACTACAGAAAGCACTATTCCTGCCGATTTAGCCGTGCAAGGTTATTTTCTCGCTGCCGATAATACAATAGTCGATTCACTGAGTGTTGGCAAAAACCTACTCATCAATGGCGCACCTGTCGATGCCAATGGTTATCCGACGCAAAGTCAGACAACACAACTTTCAACTACTTTCCTTCAGCCGCGATTAAAAAATATTCTGGCAAAAGCACAAAAAATAGCTTGGGTTTATAATGTGGCAACAACAGGAGGGGGTGTAAAAGCAGCGCGCATAACGGCTAAACAAACCGTTAATGTGCATTTGAGTATTCAGTTTGGAATACAGAAATAAACGTAAATTTCCCACAGATTCAGCACATTTTCTCGCAAATTACGCAGATATGAAGAGCGGTTTAAATTTTAATCTGCCAAATCTTCGAGAAAATTTGCTGAATCTGCGGGCAACTACTCTACTTAGAGTAGCACCTAATTAGTTATTTCTTGCTTTTCATTTGCAAATCATCCAGAAAATGTATTGTATCAATGAGACTATTCAAAACGGTGCCCGATGTAGGGATGCGAATAATTTTATTGACAATTTGGAATCCTGAAATAAGGAAGTGACTTTCAGGAAAAGTGTTGGCAACGCTTTCTACATAATTTTGGACAGATGTTTTTGCCAATGGTTCGTTAACAAAAGTGAAAATATAGTCGGGATTGTGCACTTTAGCCGCTTCTTTCAAATCTGGAAGAGTAACATCGAGACCTAAATAAATGACAAAGTTTTTTCTCACTTTGAGCAAATAGTACAAAAACAATAAACTAAGCTCTTGTTTTTCGCCTTCAGGTAAAAAAATCATAAACTTTTTAGCGTCGCGACTGACCGTCAATGGTTTTCTGTCGATGGCAGCAATCACTTTTTGGCGCAACAAATGCGACATAAAATGTTCGTGCACCGTATTAAGCGAACCCGTAATCCAAAGCAAAGTCAAGCGTTCCAAAAAAGGGTAAACGACTTCAAGCATGGTGCGTTCAAAGCCCATTTGTTGAATACTCGCACTCATGATGCGGTCGAATTTGTATTCATCCAATGAAACCATCGCAATAGTAAGGGCATCGAGTTGAGAATCTTGTTCTACAATGATATCACTCACATTTGAAACACTCTTGCAAATTTCATCGTGCGAAAGGTTGGCAATGCACGATATTTTCATGCCATTTTTGTTCAGCAAAGCAATATTTAAAAGCAAACGCAAGTTTTCATCGTCGTAATAGCGTATATTCGACTGCGTGCGTTTGGGCTGAATCAGGCTATACCTTTGTTCCCAAATGCGAATAGTATGGGCTTTTATGCCCGACAGTTTTTCTAAATCGCGAATTGAATATATTGCCACAATATAA
>JAYWBA010000077.1:0-2207 GCA_043781915.1 Saprospiraceae bacterium | reverse complement strand
TAAAAAAACCAATTTATGGAACTAAAATTGATATTTTGACTGACTTTGAAAAGGCAGATAGACCTTCTTTTGAGGTTGAATTAAATCAACTTAAAAATATACCTGAATGCCGGATTTATAAAGATAAGTTAAAGGCTTGGTGGAGTGACAAACCTACTAAATACAGAAAGGTGTATTTAGACAATCATGATAGCAAGGAAGATGACTATGAATTAATTGAAGAGGTTGACTAAAAATATAGAACCAATTATTTTTAAATATAAAATTCTGAAACTGATTTAGAAACTGATAAATGTTGAAAAAAGTTGTTGAATGTAACTTCTGGAAATAAAATGTCAACTATTAATTGTTTTCCAAAGCAAATCTTTAAGTTGCACCAAATTTTTGCCCGTTACTGCCGAAATAAAAATATGCTGAACATCGGTTGGTAATTCTGCTTTGATAAGTTCTTGCATTTCATCTTCGATTAAATCACATTTTGTAATTGCTATAACACGTGGTTTGAACAGAAGTTCTTCGTTGTAAAGTTTTAATTCGTTTAACAGAATAGCATATTCAGAAGCAATTCCTTGCGCTGTATCGCAAGCAATCATAAATAGCAAAGTAGAATTGCGTTCGATATGGCGCAAAAAACGCGTACCGAGACCTTTACCCAAATGTGCATCCTCAATAATTCCTGGAATATCCGCCATGACGAACGAACGGTGATCGCGATACGATACAATACCCAAATTAGGCACTAAAGTTGTAAACTGATAATTGGCTATTTCTGGTTTGGCTGCCGTTATTGATGCCAACAAAGTAGATTTACCTGCGTTCGGGAATCCGACCAAACCTACATCAGCAAGCACTTTAAGTTCTAAAATCACCCATTTTTCAATGGCTTCTTCACCTGGTTGTGCAAAACGTGGTGTTTGAAAAGTAGCCGTTTTAAAATGCGCATTGCCTTTTCCGCCGCGCCCACCTTTAAGTAAAACAATACTTTCGTCGTGTTCTGTCACTTCTGCCAAAACTTCGAAAGTTTCTGCATCTTTAGCCACTGTGCCGAGTGGTACTTCTATAACCATATTCTCACCGTCGCTACCAAACGAATCTCCGCCGCTACCAGCTACTCCATCCTGTGCGAAAATATGTTTCCGAAATTTCAAATGCAGTAGCGTCCACATTTGCTTATTGCCATGCAAAATAATGCTACCTCCTTTTCCGCCATCACCACCATCGGGTCCACCTTTAGGAATATATTTAGCGCGATAAAAATGCACAGAACCTGCACCACCTTTACCAGAGCGCATCATTATTTTTACGTAATCTACAAAATTCTCCATAAGTTTAGTTGACAGTTAACAGTTGATAGTTGACAGGTTGAGACATTTCTGTCAACTGCCAACTATCAACTGTCAACTAAAATGCTGATAGCTCCTTCAATGTTATTTTATTTTCGTACAGTGCTTTTCCTACAATAATGCCGTAGCAACCTATTTTTTGTGCATTTTCAATGTCGCTCATGTCCTTTACGCCACCCGAAGCAACTAAGTGCAAACTTGGGAATTGTTCTAAAATTTTCTTGTACAAATCAATTGAAACACCTTGTAGTTTGCCGTCTTTCGATATATCGGTACACACACAGTATTTTAATCCATGAGAGATATAATCAGCTAAAAAATCGAAAAGATTGACCTTCGTCGCTTCTTCCCAACCAGAAATAGCGATTTTTTCATCGCGTACATCAGCACTCAAAATTACTTTCTCATTGCTATAAAAACTCAGCCACTCTAAAAAAAGCGATTTATTTTTAACTGCCAAAGTCCCCACGTTGATTTGATACGCGCCGCATTCAAAAACAATTCGCACATCTTCGTGCGTTTTTAAACCGCCACCTGTATCAATTTTTAAGTTTGTTTTTGAAGAAATTTGCTCAATAATTTTGTAATTCACTACTTTGCCGAGTCTCGCACCATCTAAATCTACAACATGAACATTTTTAAGTCCTGCATCTTCAAACATTTTGGCTGTATCGAGGGGTGTATTTTTGTACACACTCATTTGGCTATAATCGCCTTCTGTCAGTCGAACAACTTTACCATCGCGAATATCAATAGCTGGAATTATATGCATAATTTAGTTGATAGTTGTTGATCGAGAGTCCATTTTGCAATCAACCATCAACTAATTTCGCAAAGATAGTTAATAGATATGAGTAATGATAG
>JAYWBA010000076.1:0-2208 GCA_043781915.1 Saprospiraceae bacterium | reverse complement strand
TCGCGTGCAGGTGCGGCGGCTGTCGGTTTGTGGGCAACTATGCAAATGTTTCCGTTGCAAAAAGGCGGTGAGTTTGCTCAGAATTTAGAAAAAAGTCGGCAAGCTGCACTCAAATTATACCAAAAAATTGGTGAACATCCTGAATTTATTCCACTGCTTGAGCCCGAGTTAGATATTGTTTGTTGGGCGGTTAAAGGAAATTCTATCAGTGAAATGAATGCGAAATCAAAAGTACTTTTCGAACGCGCTGCCGAAAAAAATCTGCACTTAGCACTACTAAATTATCCTGTCAAAAAACTTCAAAGTCATTGGAATTTTGTTAAGAAAGATGAAGAATACGTGACTTGTTTGCGTTCTTGCTTGATGAAAGCAGAACATTTGGATTGGGTTGATAGGATTTGGGAAATATTGGTAGCTATCTAACAATCGTAACATTTCCTGTCAACAATTCTGTATCGCCATCGATATAGGCAACACTAATTAAATACGTATAAACACCATTCACTGCATTTTTTCCATCCCATTGTGCATCGAGCGAATAATAATCTATATTAGAGGCTTCATACATTAAGCGTCCCCATCGATTTAAAACCCGAACACTTAATATTTTAGCAACATCGCTACCGCTATAAATTTGCCAGATATCGTTTATGCCATCACCATTCGGTGAAAAAACATTAGGGATATAGGCGTTGTGGCATTTCTCGTATTCTGCTGTGAAACTATCGAAGGCTGAACCACAAATATTTTTGGCAATAACGGTATAAAGTCCAGGTTGGGTTATTACAAAAGATGTTAAATTCGAACCATCTTGCCATTTGAAGTTTGCATCGTCGGCGCTTACTGTTAGAATTTTTTTCTTACCATAACAAAGTGTTGCACCTCCGCCTAAATCAAGTGATGGCGGACTAATGACGCGTACTTTTATGCTATCGGAGGCTAAGCAGAAATTTTTATCGACAGAAACTTTATATACGCCCGATTTATCGACTAAAAAAGTAGAATCCTTCGAGCCGTTTTGCCAAACAAACTTAGCACCTGCTATATTCGGATTTAAAAGCAACGTCTGACCAGAACATAAAATAGTATCGTTCCCTAATTGTAAAGTGTAAGGGTTTCCACCTACGCGCACTGTGAGTGTATCTGTCTTTTTATTCCCGCAAGTATCTATTATTTGTACTGTGTATTTTGTTGTTTTATCAGGTTTTGCGATAGGGTTTGAAATAGATGGATTGCTTAAACCTGTTGAAGGCAACCAATTGTATTTTACACCACCGGTAGCGCTCAATTGAATTTGTCCACCGCGACACAAAACGGTATCGGCAATTTTATCTAAAAGCGATGTGTATTTCAAGCAAATTTTTTGTTCATTGGTACTTCCGCCCGTTGCTGCTGTAAATCCCCAATACACATTTGGGTCGCCATTGAAAATATCTTTAACAAAATCTACTGAAGTAGATAATATTTCTGTGCATTCCCAATACACTGTAAATTTTTTGGTCGGTGCATCCCAAATGAACCGCACGTCGTGGAAAGTACAATCTTTTATAGAAATATTTGCGTTTCCTGATTTTATGGGGACAGGACCTGCTAAAGTTTTCGTAGTGTGTAAATGGTTCATGTCGCCATCGCGCAGTATAGCGACGTGATCGTAACTTGGGTCACCAAAATCTGTATTTTGATACGTATCGAACTCAACACCTATAGAAGGGCTAACGCCACCTAAACCTATGCCTTGACCCGTTGAACCTGCGCTTGTACTCAGTGGTTGCAAACCGAACACAATACCATCTGCGCCATCTTTTCTACAACCCAAATAAATGCTCAGTGTTAAATCGAACGATTCAGTAAGGTCTAATTTTTTTTCATACCACACCGAGCCTACCTGTGTCCGTGCATCGGGTGTAAGTGTCCAACATCGGTCAGAAGTTTTGAAAGCCGCTTTATTGACATGAAACTGTGCCCGCAAAGTGTTGCAAAATAGACAACTTAAAGAAAAGAAAAAATATACGCTTTTGTACAGAATTCTATTTTTGTTCATTAGTATTATCGAAATATTGTGCAAATTAGTATTTATTCTTTTCTTTTGAAAATATTTGCGTTGTAGTAGTAGAAATAATTATTTTCAACTTCGAATAGAGTATAATCTTTGCGACCTCTGCGATTCCTCCGCGACTCTGCGTTGAAAATAATCTTAACGCAGAGTCG
>JAYWBA010000075.1:0-6201 GCA_043781915.1 Saprospiraceae bacterium | reverse complement strand
ATTGCGCTCACTGCCGATGTCACTACTGTTGATTTGGCGAAATGCAAAGCTGTGGGAATGAACGATTATATCGCCAAGCCTGTTGAAGAACGTTTGTTGTATAATAAGATAGTGAACTTAGTAAAAAAACCAATAATGGCAGAGGCGCAAAATATTTCGTCTCTGCTGAAAACAAAATTAAAATGCACCGATTTAACGTATTTACTACAACGCACAAAATCAAATCCGAAACTTATGATGGAAATGATTACACTGTATTTAGAACAAACACCACCGCTGATTTCAGCCATGAAAAAAAGTTTTATGGCTGAAGATTGGGCGATGCTGCACTCAGCAGTGCACAAAATGATTCCATCGTTTGCCATAATGGGAATAAGTTCTGATTTTGAAAACATGGCGAAAAAAATCCAGGAGTTTGCCAAAACACAATTACAAACCGAAGGGATAAAAAATTTGGTTTTGCAAGTTGAATCGGTTTGCTTACAAGCGTGCAAAGAATTAGAACAAGAAATTTCAATACTTTTAAAAAAAGGGAGCAATGGTTAATGCTAATAAAATAAAACTGTTTTTAGTCGATGATGATGCACTATTTTTAAAATCGTTAGAAATAGAATTCTTAGATCACGCCAATTTCGACATCGAAACATACGCTACAGGTGAACTTTGTTTAAAAAGTTTGTCGCACAGCCCAGATGTGATTATTTTAGATTATCAACTCGATGGTATTGATAAAAACGCCATGAATGGCATTGAAACTTTAGATAAAATTAAAGCAGTCAATCCAGATATTCCCGTTGTTATGCTATCTTCGCAAGATAAAATAGACGTAGCCATTAATTGTATGCACCACCGTGCTTTCGATTATGTCATGAAATCAGAAACTGCGTTCATGCGTCTGCAAAAAATAATAACCACCATTTTTAAATATAAAAAAATGGAAAAAGAACTCAATTGGTACATGGAAAGAATGTAAACAGGTATCAGGTATCAGGCACTCTAAACCTGACGCCTGCACCTGATGCCTGACACCTGACACCTGGATTGAATATGGAAAATACAAACAACAACGGGTTTTTAAAAATATCGCTTGAACAAGTCGATGAGTTATTTGCATTAATACCCGTAGCCATATTTATTTCCAGTGTTGAAGATGGTAGAAATATCTATACTAATAGAGCGTTAGAAAAATTATTACAGCTTACCAAAGCAAATATTATTGGTAAAACTTCGGTTGAATTAAATATTGTATCTGCCAAAAAGCGCGGGGAAATAGCGCATAATGCAATGGTAAGCAATGGTGTAAATGGTATCGAACTCCTTTTGAAAAATTCAAAGGGTGAACTAAAGAACATACTCACTTCGGTGGAAACCATAGAAATAAATAATGAAAAATGCTTTTTAAGCACAATGGTTGATATTACCGAACAAAAAAAATCGGAAGCGGAATTAATAAAATCGAACGAAAAGTTGTTAACCATTTTCGATATAAGCCCGATTGCCATCGGAATCATTGACGCAGAAAGCAGGAAGTTTGAATACGTCAACAGTGCGTACGAAAAACTATTTTTGTTTAAGCGCGAAGAGATGATTGGAAAAACGGGTGTTGAATTAAATATCGTTACGCCCACACAACGCGATGAAAATATTGCAAACGTGGACGCAGGAAATGGCACCATTATAAATATGCACGCCCAAGCCAAAACCAAATATGGCGAATTGAAAGATGTTATTGTTTCGGTTGAAATGATTGAGTGGAATAACAAAAAATGTTTTCTTTCTACAACAAACGATATTACCGAGCTGATAAAATCGAAAAACGATATTGCAGAACAAAAAACAATTGAAAAAGAATTAGTAGATGCTAAAAAAATTGCTGACCTGATAGCACTCAAATTAGCAGTGCAAGCAAAAATGGTTGAAAACCTATTAATGAATGCGCCCGCGTTTATTGCTACTTTAGCAGGACCAACCCATATATATGAAGTAGTGAATGAACTTTATCAAAGCTTATTTGGTAAACGCCAATTAAAAGGTTTAGCACTTTTAGAGGCACTGCCCGAATTGGTTGGACAGGGTTTTGATGTTTTGTTAGATAATGTTTACAGGACAGGTGAAATTTTTGTCGGCATTGATATACCCATTACTTTAGCACGCGATATAAATTTAGAACCTGAGTTGCGTTATTTTAATTTTAGTTATCAACCTATTTACGACGAAAACAACACTATTTATTCGATATTAGTTTTTGGTTACGAAGTAACAGAGCAGGTTGTTTCTAAAAATAAAAACCTCGAGAGCCAGAAAATTCGCGCCGCCGAACTCGAACAAAAAGTGCAACAACGCACGCTTGAATTATTAGAGGCAAACGAAATGCTTCAAAAATCATATCAAGAAATTGCGCTCAATAAATTTAATAAACTTTTTCTGACGGAATTTTCTGACCGTTTTGCAGACTATAAACTGCATAATGAATTTTTTAATTCACTGGTTCAGTTTATTGCCGACTCAACCCAAATTGATTATGTTTTTGTCGGTAAAATTATACAAAAAGAAAATGATGAATCTGTTATTGAAACCATTGGTTTTTCTGCTTCTGGTAAAATGGCAGAAAATATAGATTTCCCGTTAGCCGATGGACCCTGCGAACAAGTCGTTCGGGGTAAAATTTATTCCTATCCTGAAAACTGTGCCATCAAATTTCCTAAATCCCAAACGGTTACGCAACTAAATATAGAAGGTTTTGTTGGCTATCCCTTATGCGATAAGGAAGGCAACGCTATTGGTTTAATCGCCGTTTTGCATCAGAAAAAAATTCGCGATCCCGAAACGATTTCATCTATTCTAAAAATAGTAGCTAAACGCGCTGAATTAGAACTCGAAAGGATTAGAAATGAACAAATTTTGGAAGAAAACAACGCAATTCTCGAACAAAAAAATATCGAGTTGATAAAAACTAATAAAGCACTCCAACAAAAAAATATAGAAATAGAATTAGTCAGTAAAGTACTTAGAAATAAAAACACCCAACTTATCGAAGCCCAACAATTAGGGCAAATAGGCAGTTGGGAATGGGATATACTTAAAGATAAAATTGAGTGGTCCGACGAACTCTACAATTTATTCGAAGTCACTAAAGAAAAATTTGATTTTACTTTTGAGAATTTCTTAAAATATGTTCATCCCGACGATCACGAATATATGAACGGCGTTATACAACAGGCTTTCAAAGATCATCAACCTTTCGATTTTTTTCACAGGGTAGTGCGCTCTGATGGCAAAGAGCGTATGCTTAAAGGAACTGGAAAAGTTTTTACTGATAGCGAAGGCAAAGTAATCCGTATGGCGGGTATCGGGCAAGATGTTACAGAAAAAAAATTAGCATTACAATATGCGTATTCACGTAGTTTAATTGAAGCATCACTCGACCCACTCATCACTATAAGTAATGAAGGAAAAATTACGGACATGAATGCGGCTTTTACGAATTTGACAGGTAAAACGCGCGAAGTACTTACCAACACAGACTTTTTTATTTATTTCACAGAACCTCAGAAAGCAAAGCAAGTATATCAAGAAATATTTACCAAAGGTTTTGTTACAAATTATCCGCTAACAATAAAAGATTATAAGAACACGGACGTTTTATTTAACGGTTCGGTTTATAAAGATGAAAAAGGAGAAGTTGCAGGTGCAGTTGTTATAGCACGCGATATTACTGAACAGAAAAAGAATGCTTTAGAATTGTTAGAGGCAAAAGTATTCGCCGAATTAGCAACAACTGTAGCCGAAGAAGCCCAAACAAAAGCTGAAGCTGCAACGCAAATTGCAGAAATGGCAGCGAAATCGAAACAACAATTCCTTTCTAACATGAGTCACGAAATTAGAACACCCATGAATGCTATCATAGGGTTTACTAAAGTGATACTCAAAACTGATCTTTCATCAAAACAAAAAGAATATTTAACTGCCATAAAAATGAGCGGTGACTCACTCATTGTGCTCATTAATGATATACTCGATTTAGCAAAAGTAGATGCCGGTAAAATGACATTTGAACAAGTGCCTTTTAAGTTGAAACAATCCATTTCATCTATGCTGCATTTATTCGAGACTAAAATTCAAGAAAAAAACTTAGGTTTAATTGTCAATTACGACAGCAAAATTCCCGAAGTATTAATTGGCGACTCAGCGCGTTTGCATCAAATAATTTTAAACTTAGTCAGCAATGCAGTTAAATTTACACACCAAGGTGAAATTACTGTGAGCGTTAAATTATTAAATCAAACAGATAGACACGTCACCGTTGAATTTTCTATTACCGATACTGGTATCGGTATTGAAGAAAGTAAATTAGAAAAAATTTTCGAGAACTTTCATCAAACATCAAGCGGAACTTCCAGATTGTATGGTGGAACGGGTTTAGGTCTTGCGATTGCAAAGCAGTTAGTAGAAGCCCAAGACGGCACACTGAGTGTGAATAGTAAAATTGATAAAGGCTCTACTTTCAGATTTATATTGAGTTTCCAAAAAACAGATGCCGAAGCTGAATATATCCCTGAAATAATACCATTGGATACAGAAAATAAAGACATCAAAGTGTTAGTGGTTGAAGATATGCCACTCAACCAATTACTGATGAAAACACTTTTAGACGATTTCGGCTTCGACCGCGATATAGCTGCGAACGGAAAAATTGCCATCGAAAGACTTCAATCTAAACTCTATGACATCATTTTAATGGATTTACAAATGCCTGAAATGAACGGTTTTGAAGCCACTGAATTTATTCGCAAACAACTGCATTCTAACATTCCGATCATTGCCCTCACCGCCGATGTAACTACTGTAGATTTAGAAAAATGCAGAGCCGCAGGTATGAACGATTATATCGCTAAACCTGTTGATGAGCGTCAGCTGTATAGTAAAATAGTGAACTTAGTTAAAAAAACAAATCTTATAAACGCTCTGAAACTGTCGCAAAACGAGACAAAAAATAAGATAAAATACACCGATTTAGCCTATTTACTGCAACGCACAAAAGCGAACCCTAAGCTAATGTCTGAAATCATTTCTCTCTATTTAGAACAAACCCCACCGCTCGTTACTACAATGAAACAGGCTTTTAATAATAAAGATTGGAGTTTGCTGCAACAAGCCGCGCACAAAATGATCCCATCGTTTTCAATAATGGGTATGAGTACCGATTTTGAGAACATGGCAAAAAAAATCCATGATTTTGCTAAAACACAACAGCAAACGGAAGAGATACAAACTTTGGTGTCGGAACTTGAAAAAGTGTGCTTGGAAGCTTGTCAAGAATTAGAAGCAGAGCTTTCGCAATTATCGAAAACCCTCAATACTTAACTATTAATAGAAACGCGGATTGAACGGATGACGCGGGTTTTCGCGGATAAAATATGTTTCTTTTAAAAAATCCGTGCTCATCAGCGTTATCCGCTAAATTCGCGTTTACATTGTCTGGGATTTAGCTTTAGCTAAATAGTTGCCAATTTTCAAACTTTCTCTCCAAAAGCCACGCCCTGTAACATCTCAATAATCTTTCTCGCACCATGGAGTGTTCTAACGCCTTCGCGAATAAAAATAAAGTGTTTAGGCGATTGTTTGAACGTCATTTGTTTTTTCGGACCTTCTTTTAAAATGTATTGCAGCACTTTTTTAAAACCGTCCGTTTCGTAAAAAGGCGATTGTGGGTTGCCGACAAAATAACCTTGCAGCTTGTTGTTTTTTAAAACAATGCGCTCGAAACCGAGTTCTTTCGCTGCCCAACGCAAACGCAAACCGTCAAAAAGTTCTTCTACTTGCGGCGGAATTCTGCCAAAACGGTCGCGCAAATCTTTCGCAAATAGTTTGACTTCTTCTTCATTGTTTAAATCGTCGAGTTTGGTGTAAAGGCTGAGTCGCTCTTGCGTGTTTTGCACGTATTCATCGGGAATGTGCATTTCAATATCGGTGTCAATTAAAACATCCGTTACAAATGCTTTTTTCTCGGTCAGTTCTTCGGCGAATAAATCTTTGTACTCGTTTTGTTTGAGTTCAAGCAATGCTTCTTCTAAAATTTTTTGGTAAGTCAGATAGCCAATGTCGGCAATAAAACCCGATTGTTCGCCGCCGAGCAAATTGCCTGCACCGCGAATATTTAAATCGCGCATAGCGATATTGATGCCGTCGCCGAGATTATTA
>JAYWBA010000074.1:0-39841 GCA_043781915.1 Saprospiraceae bacterium | reverse complement strand
TTGCTGCGTTATCAGCTTACGCGTTTTTGGAGAGAAAGCCTTCCATTGCAACAAAAAACTTATTGGTTAATTCATAACTCACGTTATTTTAGTATGGTCACCAAATAAAACATACGGTGCTACTTCAGTACTTACAACTGTTTTATCATTTGTGTAACCACCTATAAAAATTTGCCCTTGATCAATTATTGGGAAATATCCTTCATTAAGGTAATTTTCTTTTTTTACTTTATGAAATTCTGATGTTACATCTGAAACTAATTCATCAAATTTTACTTTTTTCATCCTATAATGCCCTCCAACTCCATTAGCTCTTTTTGAATGTTCAGTTCAATGGCATTCAATTTTTCAAAAATAGCAGAGGGTGTTTCATACACCGCTTCTTCATAAATTTCTTCTTTGTATTTTGAAAGGCTGAGATCGTACTCGTTGGCAACAATATCTTGCTTTTCTACGAAAAAACTTTGCAGCTTTTTGTCGTTCGTTTCCTCAGCGTATTCTCTGATTTTGTATTGCGTAATCACATCTGCTAAATCGGAACTGCCTATTTTTTGGCGTTTATCATCTAAACTATAACCGTCGTTTTTAAGTTCGTAAAACCATGTTTGGCGCGTTTCGCCACCTTTTGTAAAAATTAAAATGGCGGTACTCACGCCAGCATACGGTTTGAAAACACCACTCGGCAAAGTAATCACGGCTTTGAGTTCAGCGTGTTCAATAATCAATTTTCTGGCATCAATAAAAGCTTTGCCCGAACCGAATAAAACGCCTTGCGGAATAATAACAGCAGCCGTTCCACCCATTTTCAACATTCTAAAAATGCGCTCAACAAATAGCAATTCTGTCTTGGTAGTAGGCAATTGCAAACTTGGATTGATGTCGCCTTTGTCAATATTGCCTGTAAAAGGTGGATTAGCTAAAATTATATCGTATTGGCTCTCTTCTTCGTAGCTTTTACTTAGCGTGTTTTTATAATCAATTTGCGGCGTATCAATACCGTGCATCATTAGGTTCATTAAACCCAAACGCACCATGGTTGTATCTATATCGAAACCAAAAAATGATTTTTCAAGAATTTTTTTCACGTCTTCAGTCAAAGCTGCACTCGCGCTGCCGCGTTCAAAACCATCTTCATCGGTTGTTAATGGTGCACCTTTTTTGCGTGCTAAATCGGTAATAACATATTGGTAAGCACCTAAAAGAAAACCTGCCGTTCCGCAAGCCGGGTCAGCAACGCGTTGCCCTAATTGCGGCTGAACTAAATCAGCCATCAATTTTATAATATGGCGCGGTGTTCGGAATTGCCCATTTTTTCCTGCCGATGCAATTTCACCCAATAGCATTTCATACACATCGCCTTGAATATCTTGGAAAGCGTGTCCACCGCCACCTTCAGAAGCGTCGCGTTCAATTTCAATAAAAATAGCCTCAATTTTCTTAATCGCCTCCAACAATAACGAAGGCTTTGGAATCAGAAAGACAGCATTCGACATGGAGCGCGCAAATGGCGAAGCCTCGTCGCTCAAATCTTTCAAAAAAGGAAATACTTTGGTTTGAACGTGCAAAAGCATTTGTTCGGCGGGCATGTGGCTAAAACCTTCCCATCGAAGCGTTGATTTATCCACTCTGCCTTCTTCGCCTGTTGTGCCAGGCAATTGATAAAAACCTTTAAACCGCGATTCGAATGGCTCACCCGTAAATTCGGCATCTCTTTCTCTTTTAGTATCGAGATCATCGAGCCTTTTCATGAAAATGAGATACGTTATTTGCTCAATGGCAGATAAAGGGTTTGATATGCCACCACTCCAAAACAAATTCCAGAGTTGATCAATCAGTGATTTAAGTTTTGAATTATTTTGTAGCATAATTTTGGTTTACTCCATTTTTTAAGCAGCTAATACCCTTTGGGTCAAAGATAGTATTTCTTCAATTTCTTTTGGATTAAAAACACCTCGAATACCTTCGGGATGTAACATTGTAAAAGGAGACTGAATTAAATCGCGTTTTTGCAATTCGCCGTGGTCTAAAATGAAATCGCGCAGCAAATTTAAAAACGACAATTGTCGGCTCGAAATGTATGAGTGTTCGGCAATGAACGCATCAAAAGCTTTACCTACTGTTTCAGGGAAACTTTCTAACTTTTTAACGCCGAGTATGTGCTTAATAAATCGCACAAAATCTGCGCGTCGATGATTGTAAACGCGGCGCAACAAATCTAAAGTGATATGCGGATGTTCATCGTGCAATTGGCTTACTAATATTTCAACTTCTTCTTCCGATATTTCGACACCATTCTTTAGTTTTGTCAAAATCGGGTTTTTGTTGGTTAATTCTTTAATGCGCTGCTCAACCAATTCGCGATATTTAGAAATACTTAAAGCCGCGTGCTGCGGACCAAATTCAACATATTCTTTGCTAAAAAGCATATCTTGAAGATTGAGTTTTTCAATTCCAGATGGTAAGGCAACTTGCTCAATGTATTTTGTGAGAGGTGCTAATTTTTCAATTAGTTCATCACCTTTCGAATCGTTAAACGTTGCCCAATATTGTTGTTTCTGACTTTGGCGAATTAAATTTTCTTCTTTAGCTACTATGTTTATTGATAAGGGAAATTCGCCTATTTCTTCAATAATACTTTCTTTGAGTATTTCAAATTTATCTTTTTCGTTTCCTAAATGCGCCAATGAAACTTCTAAAATATCTTTTTCGAAGCGCATTGCTTTAAAATCTGCGCTCGAAATTGTCCGAAATAATGGTTTTATGGCAGTTCTCAAAAATTCAATTTTACTTCCCGTCAAATTTATCCAATAATTATCATCACTCAAAGGCTCTAAAATTGCACTCGACTCAATGATGAGTATTGAAATTTTAGGCAGGTTTTCGATTTGACTTCTCAGTAATAGAATTTCTTTCTCCGCAATTGCAATTTCGTTAAGCTCAATAGCTTTTTCAATTTTATCTAAGCGCAAACCAAATAGACGGACTGGCAAAGGAATTTGCGTTTTGAGTTCTTTGCCTTTTGGATTTAGCTTGAAGTAATCAAAATTATCCCAACAATCTAAAATGAGGAAAGAGTCTTTTTCTGTACACCAAGGTTTTAATTTTTTAGGTTCTAAAAGTCTTGTACCTCTACCAATCATTTGCCAAAATTTGGTAAATGAAAAAATAGGTTTAGCAAAAACCAAATTGGTAATTTCACGCACATCAATACCCGTGTCAAGCATGTCAACACTGATTGCAATGCGCGGCATATCGCTATTAGTGAATTGATCGAGCAATCCGCCTTTACCATACACGCGGGGATCATCAGAAACCAAAACCTTAGCCAATTCTCCTTTGTACTCTGGGTAAAGTTTGTCAAAAATTTCTTCTATGCGTCGCGCATGTGATATCATCATACAGAAGAAAATAGTTTTTCCTGGCAAAACACCATTGGAATCTTTAATAGATTCCTCCATAAACTCACGCACTATCAAAGCATTTGTGCCGCGATTGGTGACCGTTTTTTCTAATTCTCTACCTTCATAATTAATTTCTGTCACATCCTTACCTTCGCGCAAAAGTTTTAATTGATCGTCAAGCGTAATGGAGTTTCTGTCAATTCCCTTTTCTTGAAATTTTGACCTTATGCGCATCACTTGAAAATTGCACAAATACGGCGGAATATGTTTCACAGCTTCTTCATAGGTGTAGGCAAAAGTTGGCAACCCATCATCGCAATCGAAAAGCTTAAAGGTATTGTGGTCAATAACATTTGTAGGCGTTGCAGTTAAACCGAGCAAAATAGTGCTGAAATAATTTAGAATGCCTTGATACGTATTGTAAATGGAGCGATGACTTTCATCGACAATAATTAAATCAAAGAAATGTGGTGAAAGACTGTTCTTCTCATCATTTATGACATTGAGCATTGTTGGATAAGTAGAAACATAAATGCGCCTATCCGTAGAAATCGTTTTTTCACCCACTTTAGGCCATCGCGGCTCGTCGGGCAAATATTCTTTAAAAGCTTCTAATGCTTGGTCACGCAGTGCAATTCTATCTACTAAAAATAAAACACGTTCAGCCCAACCCGCTTTCATCAAAACATCAACCAAAGAAATACAAGTGCGCGTTTTTCCTGTTCCAGTCGCTATGACTAAAAGAAATTCACGTTTGCGTCTTTCTATCGCTTCTAGAATGGAGCGAATGGCTTGCACTTGATAGTCTCTACCTGCAATTAGTGTATTTATAAATTCATCTGCTAATTTCTTCTTCGATTTTCGAATATATTGAAATCGCTCCAGATCATCGCGTGTAGGAAATCCATGAATTTTGCGTGGTGGATAATTGTCTATATCCCAAAAGTAAATTTCGAGTCCATTGGTGTAAAAACAAAAAGGCAATTCACCTCCATTTTTTTTCTGAATATTAACACAATACTGCTTAGCTTGTTCACGTCCGATGGCGGGATTAATAGAAGTTTTTTTAGCTTCAACAACACCTATGAATTTACCATTCTTTCCTAATAATGCGTAATCAGAAATTTGAATTTTTCCATAAGGTACGGAAGGTTCTTCAACTACAGTATCATTGATTTCGAAACTGTATTCTTCTACAACTTGGGTTAAATCACCGACAATCCATCCTGCTTGTTTCAAACGTTGGTCAATGATTTCTTTTCGTGTATCTTTTTCGTTTTTCAAGTTTAAAGTCGCGATTAAAAAAATGTCTGGAACTCATTCTCTACAATACTGAACAAATATACGTTTGTTTCATGTATTTTTTCTACTAAGTTTGTAACGCGAACTTAATTTTCTAAAACAAAACAGGTGGGTGCAAATCTGCCATTTTAAGCAATTTGCGTAAATTAATATTGCCTTCTCTATTAACTTTTAAGAGATTAGCAGTTGCGCGACCTATCGGTGAAATTCCAATAATGAGTAAATCATCTTCACTCCATTCAAAATGGTCTGTCCAAATATCTATTCTGGGATTGAACAACGGGAAAAATTGGCGGGTTAAAGCATCTAAAGCTTGAATTTTTTCTCTTTTAAAAGCATTGCAACCACCACAACTATAAGCAAGATTCTCAGACTCAGTTAAACCACCGTTAATGAGAGAAATAATATGTTCAAAATTAAAAGGATTTGGTGAAAATGCAGCAGGTAAATGGCAATATTCGCAATATCCTTTAGCACGTTCAATAACCGTTCGCTGTAATTCAACTGAAATATAAACCCTACGCATAATGAAGCGTATTTAAGCCTAAATTTTTCATCAAGTCAGCGAGTGATGTGCCGCGTAATTGAGATAATTCTAAAAGATATTGAAATCGTTTGTTGCGAATTTTTTCTTCTTGAGATACTAAATTGAGTAACTCTTCATATTCCGTTTCTGAAAGTTTCTCAAGTTCCATTTTTTCTTGCAAAGCAATATAACGCTCCAATGTAGGTTCAGCCAATACTGTTTGGTTAATTTTACGGAGCAAAAATTTATCGCGCTTATCATTATCAGCAGCACGTTTTCTGACAACAAGTGCACTCAATTCTCTAATATAATATTCCAAATCTTTCAAAGGCATCTCTGAAAAACTTCCAATTAAACTCGGGGGCGTATTTTTTACAGGAATTTGAATTTTTTCCATGGCATTCAAATTTACTTTTTACTAAATTCAATCGAATTTGTTATTATTTTACAAAATTAATCGTTTTATTCAGACATACAAGTGTTAAACTGATTTTAAAAAATTTAAGAAACCAAGATTAACCTATTAATGCCGTGAAGTAGAAAACTTTCCTGTCGTAAATATTAAGCTATATTTGGATGATAGGTAAAAGCCTAAGAAATGGTATCCCCTTTTATTTTGAATAAGCTTTGCAAAAGTGTTTGCAAATTGGTAGAATAATAATCTTTTTGTAATTTTGCAATTTCTAATGGTATTTACAACCAATTAATCTATATTGAACATGGGGAATCCGACGGGCTTTCTGGAAAATACGCGCGAATTACCAAAAACGCGCCCAGTAGCGGAAAGGTTAAACGACTATAAAGAACTGTACGAACCTTTTCCTGAAGAAAAAACAAACGTACAAGCTGGGCGTTGTATGGATTGCGGTGTACCTTTTTGTCATAATGGTTGCCCGCTTGGCAATATTATTCCTGAATTTAATGATGCTGTTTACAACAAAGATTGGCAAGCAGCTTACAAAATTTTGAGTGAGACAAATAATTTTCCAGAATTCACAGGGCGTATATGCCCGGCGCCTTGCGAGTCAGCGTGTGTTTTAGGTATCAATCAACCGCCTGTAGCCATCGAATTTATTGAGAAATCAATTATCGAAGAAGCATTCAAACTGGGATATGTACAACCCACCGTGTCTAAAAAAACGGGCAAAAATGTAGCCGTCATCGGTTCTGGCCCAGCAGGATTAGCGGCAGCAGCACAACTTTGCAAAGCGGGTCACGATGTCACGGTTTTTGAACGCAATTCTCGCATCGGCGGTTTATTGCGTTACGGCATTCCAGATTTTAAAATGGAAAAGTGGATAATTGATCGTCGGATGGAAGTGATGGAAAAATCTGGCGTTAAATTTCGTGCGAATGCCAATGTTGGTGTAAATGTGGATGCCAAAGAATTACTTTCAAATTTTGATGCTGTTGTTTTAACGGGCGGATCAACTGTTCCGCGCGATTTACCGATTCCTGGGCGCGATTTGAAAGGCGTTTACTTTGCCATGCAGTTCTTGGAGCAAAATAACAAGCGCGTTGCTGGTGATCCGGAACCCCCAGAAAAAATTATTGCAAAAGGTAAAAATGTAATCGTTATTGGCGGCGGGGATACGGGTGCGGATTGCGTTGGCACATCCAATCGCCACGGTGCCAAATCGGTGACACAAATAGAGTTATTATCTAAACCACCAGCAGGACGTGCTGCGTCAACGCCTTGGCCTAATTGGCCCATGATGTTGCGTACTTCTACATCGCACGAAGAAGGCTGTGAGCGTGAGTGGGCGATTTTAACCAAAGCATTTATCGGTGATGAGAGTGGCAACTTGAAAGCCTTGCGGATTGCTGAAATTGAATGGACAAGTACTGGCATGAAAGAGATTGAAGGCACTGAGCGCGAAATACCTTGTGAATTGGCGTTTATTGCTGCCGGTTTTTTGCATCCTCAGTACAATGGTATGCTCGAGCAGTTAGGAATCAAGTGTGACAATCGCGGCAATGTAAAAGACAATAAATATCATACGAATATTAAAAAAGTTTTCGTCGCAGGTGATATGCGTCGCGGACAATCGTTAGTGGTTTGGGCTATATCTGAAGGACGTGAAGCAGCACGTGCCATTGACATTTTTCTGATGGGACATTCTACTTTGGAATCAAAAGATACTGTACTTCCAGTGGAAGTTTTAAAATATGGGTGATACACACGTTCGGGGAACTTTAAAAGTTCCCCGAACGTGTGTAAATCTTACTTAATCTTCAAAACTCAATCCGCAATCCATCATACGCCAAAAAAATATTCGGAGGTAAAGTAGGTTGAACATCGGCGTATTTGCCCATTCTGTGATTAACGTGCGTGAAAAAAGTTTTTTCCGCGCCAATAATTTGTGCCAACTCAATCGCTTCGGGCAGATTTAAATGTGCATGGTGTGGATTGTGGTGTAACGCATTGAGAACCAAATATTGCGTGCCACGCACTTTTTCTAATTCTTCAGGTGAAATGGTTTTACAATCGGTTATGTAAGTAAAATTATCGAACCGAAAACCCAAAACTTTCATGTCGCGACCATGCGAGACTTCAATCGGGATAACAATAGTGTGGTTTAATTCAAAATTATTGTCTTTAGAAATACGCACAAAACTCAACTGTGGTGAGCCTGGATAAGGATTTTCTTCAAAAGCATAGGCAAATCGGGCGCGAATATCGCGTTCAATTTTTTGAGTGATGTAAAGTGGCATATCGCGCTTTTGCACAAAGTTCAATGGGCGTACATCGTCTAATCCTGCTGTGTGGTCGCTGTGTTCGTGTGTAATTAAAATGGCTTCTACGTCGCTTATGTTTTCGCGCAAAAGTTGTTGCCTAAAATCTGGTCCAACATCAATGACGTAATTTTTTTCATTCAAATGCACCAAACCTGACGGGCGCAACCGTTTATCGCGTGCATCGGTTGAGGTGCAAACGTCACAAGTGCAACCAATAACGGGCACGCCAAGCGAAGTACCTGTTCCGAGAAAAGTAAAACTGCGCATTTATGCTGGAAATTCTAATTCAGTGTCGTTGAGTTTAAACTTAAGAAGCAATTGCATCACTGCAAAAACATCTTTTTCACAATAACGCGCAATACGCTCGGTGCTTTTTTCGCCGTAATACACTTTAGCAACATCTGAACCTGAAATATCATCTTTTGGTGATGGAATGCCAAACAAAGCGCACAACAACTTGAGAGATGTATAGGCTTTATGGTCACCAAATTTCCAAATTTCTAACGTGTCAACTATAAAGTTTACTTCCCATGGCTTTTTGCCTGCTACATCAAATAATTTGGGTAGTTCGAGTTGATTGGTTATCATGCGGCGACAAACATACGGCACATCGAATTCGCGAATATTATGCCCACTCATGTACAAAAATGGATTTTCTTTTTTTTCGAAGAGTTGTTTTATGAGCGCCGAAAATTCAGAAAGTATTGCTTTTTCTTCATGACCATGAAAACTTTTTAATCGCGCAGAATATGTTTGGGTTTCTTTATCCAAACGCAAAAATCCCACACTGATGCAGATAATTTTACCAAATTCGCTGTAAATACCCGCACGCTCGTACGAAACCTCCATTTCTGCAGGCGTAATATCTGCCTCATCTTTCTTGAGTAGGCTTTTGGCTTTATATCCCCACAATTCTTTCCACTCTAGGTTGAGTAAATCAAAACTTTCTGTAGCCGGTACCGTTTCAATATCGAAAAATAATACGCGTGTTATATCTATGTTTGAAAGCATTCTTCTGTATTAGTTATAAAAGATTAGAGCATAGTAAGAAACAATGCAAATTTAATCAAAAAAAGCGGAGTTTTAAAATCTTAGAATCACTGAAATTTTAGGTAAAGGTTTTTAATCAATTTGCATTAATCATCCTCCAAATACTTTCATTGAAATTTGTTTTTGTAATGCCTGTAACTTTTTCTAAGTCTCTAAAATAGTTTTCGTTACCCACTTCTTTATTTCCGCAGGTTAGTAATTCTAAAACTTTTGGGAAGCCTTGTTCGGTATCAATTTTTTTTACCAATAAAGCATTTACAGCTTATTGAACTGGAAACTGTTTGTAATTTAGTTGAGCAAGAACTCCAACAGCATTCAAATTGGAACGCGCAACCTCGCTATAACGCGTGTCGTACCCTTGTTTTCTAAACTGAACTGCGCTATACCGTCATAACACAGTTGCAATCGCTGACGCAAATTTTCAAGCCCGATGCCGCTGTTCGCAGTTTTAAATTCTGCAGAGGTTATTTGCCCAGTGTTTTCAACCGTAATTTCTAGAAATCTGTTTTTTTTTGATACTGAAACTTCAACATAACCCGCGTCCAAATTTTTTTGAACACTGTGTTTAACTGCGTTTTCAACCAAAGTTTGCACAATGGCGAATAAAATATCTTTCTGATTAACGCTCTGCTCAGCTTCAATAGTGAAATTTAAACGCTCTCCAAACCGCAATTTTTCGAGTTCGAGATATTGACGAACGGAATTAATCTCTTCTTCGACGGTGATAAATTCTCTTTTGCTATAATTGAGTGAATAGCGCATTAAATCGCTCAAGTTCATAACGGATTGTGCTGCATTTTCTTTTTTCAAACTCACCAAAGCGTGAATACTATTGAGCGCATTAAACAAAAAATGAGGATTTAGTTGTTGCCTTAAATTTATAAGTTCTGCGTCTTTGAGTTTATTTTGTGCCTTTAGTTTTTCAATTTCAGTAGCTTTTAATTGCTTGTAATAATTATAAAAATTATAGAGGATTAGCCAAATAGCGATGGCATATAGTTTAATAACTTGCCCATTTGCCAGCAATTGATTCAAAAAAATTGCCTCCTCACTATTCGGATTTTGTGAAGCAATTATGCTCAACTTTGAAGCGTAGTTGAAAGATGAAGTCGGCGTTTCAAAATTTTTTAAAAAAAAGGGATTGACGAAGAAGCGTAAGATAACGTCTATCATCAACATGGCTACTAAAGATATAAAACACTGAAATATAGTAAATCTAAAACTTTTTTTATCGAAGCCATATTTTTTATAAACAAACCGATAACTTGACGTTATTAGTACAATAAAAACAATGAAACTGAGGCAGAGTATAAATCGAAAAAAGGGTGGAAAACCTAAAAAAACGGGCGAAGTTGTTGTTTGCGTTACGTAATATAAAATCCAAAAACTGACGTTTAAAATCCAAAACCTGTATCTCAAAAAAATTAGCATCGTATGTATTATAGTGATTGGCAAATTTAAGACATAAAAAGCAAATTATGCAACTATGCGGCTAAAGCTAAATACTTATTAAAATCCCTTAAATTATGCTCGACGATAATTTTGAAAAACCTGAAGCCGTTTTACCTATTTGGCTGCTCATTGTTTTTTTTGTTGCCCCGTTGGTTGGTATTATTTTTTTCATTGTCAATTTTCATAGAAATCCACGAAACGCAAAATTAGCAGCACAAATATCTATAGCTGGTTTTTTTATCGGTGTGGTACTCAGTTTTTTTATTGAAATCTAAAATCACAACATCAGCATCAATATCTTACTCGCTGCTTTAGTCAACACCGTTCCAGGTCCAAAAATAGCAGCCACGCCGCAATCGAAAAGGAATTGGTAATCATTCGGTGGAATGACACCGCCGACCACCACCATAATATCATCGCGACCATATTTTTTGAGAGCTTCAATCGTTTCAGGTACTAAAGTTTTATGTCCTGCTGCCAAACTCGAAATACCAAGAATGTGCACATCGTTCTCAACGGCTTGTCGCGCAGCTTCTTCGGGTGTTTGAAATAAGGGACCGAGATCAACATCAAATCCCATATCGGCAAAACCCGTCGCAATCACTTTTGCGCCTCGGTCGTGCCCATCTTGCCCGAGTTTAGCCACCATAATTCTTGGGCGACGACCTTCACGCACATAAAATTCATCGGCGAGTTTAAGCGCCGATTGAAGTGCTTCGTTATTGGTATGTTCTTTTGCGTACACGGCGGTTACTAATTTTGAATTGGATACATAACGACCAAAAACTTTTTCAAGTGCATCACTAATTTCGCCGAGCGTGGCGTTTTCGCGGGCACACTCAATGGCAGCTTCTAAAATATTTTTTGTCGTATCGCTCGCCGATTCAGTTAATCGCTCCAACGCAGCGTTAACTTTTTCGGTATTTCTATTTTGTTTTGTACGCTGTAATCGCTCAATTTGTTCTTCGCGCACACGCTTGTTGTCAATATCGCGCACATCGAAAGGGTAATCGTCATCTGTTTTGAAAACATTCACACCCACAATTTGGTCTCTGCCTGTATCGATGCGCGCTTGTTTTTTGGCAGCCGCTTCTTCAATCCGCATTTTTGGTAAGCCTTCTTCAATCGCTTTGGTCATCCCGCCACGCTGTTCTACTTCTTGAATCAATTCCCAAGCACGCACAACTAAGTGGTGCGTTAAATATTCTACATAATACGAACCACCCCACGGATCGACAGCGTGCGTTAGGTCGGTTTCCTTTTGCAAGAAAATTTGTGTATCGCGCGCAATTTTAGCTGAAAAATCGGTTGGTAGTGCAATCGCTTCATCTAAGGCATTGGTGTGCAGACTTTGCGTGCCGCCTGCAACAGCTGACATGGCTTCAATAGTAGTTCGTGCAATATTATTGAATGGATCTTGCGCTTGCAAACTCCACCCCGATGTTTGACAGTGCGTGCGCAACGCCATACTTTTTGCATCATTCGGATTAAATTCTTTAATCAATTTTGCCCAAAGCAACCGTGCAGCGCGCATTTTGGCAATTTCCATAAAATGATTCATGCCAATGCCCCAGAAAAACGAGAGGCGCGGCGCGAACGCATCAATGCTCAAACCCGCAGAAATTCCTGCGCGTACATATTCCAAACCGTCTGCGAGCGTGTAAGCGAGTTCTAAATCTGCCGTACCGCCCGCTTCTTGAATGTGATAGCCCGAAATAGAAATCGAATTAAACTTCGGCATGCGTTGTGCCGTGAATTGAAAAATATCGCCAATAATGCGCATCGAACCCGAAGGCGGATAGATGTAGGTGTTGCGCACCATAAATTCTTTCAAAATATCATTCTGAATCGTTCCGCTCAATTTATCGGGCGTAACACCTTGTTTTTCGGCAGCGACAATAAAAAACGCCAGAACAGGAACAACCGCTCCGTTCATCGTCATGGATACAGAAATTTGATCGAGCGGAATATCGCGAAACAAATTTTCCATATCTTCAACCGTATCAATCGCAACACCTGCCTTACCCACATCTCCACGCACTTTCGCATGGTCTGAATCGTAACCGCGATGCGTTGCTAAATCGAAAGCAACCGACAATCCTTTTTGTCCTGCCGCGAGGTTTTTTTTGTAAAACGCATTCGATTCTGCCGCCGTGCTAAATCCCGCATATTGCCGAATCGTCCATGGTTGCGACACGTACATCGAGCTGTATGGTCCGCGCAAAAATGGTGGAATGCCTGCCGTAAATCCTTCGTGGTGAATATCTTTAACGGTCTCTGCTGTGAAATGAGTGGGCACAGAAATACTTTCGGGCGTTTCTATCGTTTCTGTATTCGTTACGTGAAGTGTATCAAAAATATTAAAATCGAGCGGCGCGGGTGTAAAAGGCATAGTGCTTTGGATTGAAAATCAAAGTTAATTATTTTCTGGAGAATGAATATGGTTTTTTAGATGTTTGGTGAATTAATCTTGGCTTTGCGTTCTCTGCGACTCTGCGTTGAGATGGGTTTAACATAGAGGCGCAAAGGAATCGTAGAGGACGCAAAGTTCGTAAACCAAAACGAATATCTATTCCTAAGATTTAACAAAAATATTTATCTTTACAGAAAATTTATTTTTATGATGGACAAAAAAGAAATAATAAAAAACTATTGTAGTAACTGCCAAAATGAAAATAATCATTCAGTCCTATTCAGTAAAGTTGTTTCTGACTATGAGCTTGCGTTTGGTGTTTCAATAGAAATTAGATATGAAACAGTAGAATGCATGGGGTGCGAAAATATAACTTTCCTTAAAGTTGAATTTGATTATACAGGACCTCCTAATTCGTCTGATGGGACTTATCGTTCAGTAGTTGCGTCATATCCGAATTCACTCAAAAATCACAAACTAATTGATGATTACCATTTATTACCCAAAAATATAAGAGTTGTTTATTTTGAAACACTTGAAGCAATTAAAGCAAAATGTTTCTTATTAGCAGGAGTAGGTTTTAGAGCAATAATTGAAGCTATTTGTCTTGAAAAAAGTATTCTTGGAAAAGATTTGAAGACTAAAATTGCTGAGTTACTTTTTAAAAAACTTATTACTAAAAAAGAGGAAGAAAGGCTCCATGCTGTTAGATTTCTTGGGAATGAGGCAGTTCATCAAATTGCTGTACCCGAAGAAAGAGATTTGATGATTGTTCTTAAAATTACTGAACATCTCTTGGATAATCTGTATATAATTGATACAAAGACTGTTCTTCTTAAAAAAGAACCAATTTCTAAACCTCAGATAAAACTAACTACTACTTACGAATATTTCGAAAAATTATTAATTGAAAGCCTCAAATTTTTTAAACAAAATGATGAATTTCGTTTAGGTCATTTTATTGATAAACTAGATAAAAGTGATAAGAAGCGTCTCAAAGATAATTTGGTAAACTTTGAAGAGGAACTAAAAAATAAAATAAACGCAGGAGATTTTGCACTTCTTAAAATTGGGAAAACTCAACCCTCTAAAAACGAACCTTTTAAAAATATTCAATTTTTTATAGTCAATAATTGAGAAGTTAAAGCTACAAAATGTGCAACAAATTAAATTTTTTTTCAAAATCGAATTTAATTTGTAAATTTGGATAAAATTTGATGTATGAGTACAATGCGCATAGATATTTTGAATCCTGAAGTGACAAAATTGCTTCAAAATTTAGCCGACTTAAAACTTATAGCTATTCAAGAGTCGTCTGAAACAGGTTTTAGGGCAGTTTTAAAAAAATTGCGTTCAAAATCAAAATTTGCACCATCCCTTGAAGAAATTACAGCAGAGGTAGAATTGGTTCGTTCAAAACGCTATGAAGAAAATAATAATTGATACCAATCTTTGGATTAGTTTTTTAATTTCTAACGATTTTTCAAAACTTGATGAAATAATTTTCACAAGAGGTGTGCGACTTATCTTTAGTCAAGAACTACTTGATGAGTTTAACGATGTAGCGCATCGACCCAAAATGAGGCGATTTTTTCCAGAATCGGACATCGAACAGGTTTAGATACCATAGATGAGTACGCTGATTTTGTAAATGTTGTAAGTAAAATAGATATTTGCAGAGATCCGAAAGATAATTTCATGCTTTCACTCTCCCAAGACAGTCATGCAGATTTTTTAATAACAGGTGACAGCGATTTGCTTGTATTAGAAAAGTTTGGAAATACTATGATTCTAACAATTTCTAATTTTTTGCTTAAATATTAGTTTTCAATAAAATATAAAAACCGCTGCTGCTTCTAATAACCTTACATGAGGACATTCTCCTGAATCATTTAATCTGTTTAATTTGGGTCTAAATTCGAGTCCTGTTTTGTATCTTGCGCTTAAATAATTAAAGAACAAAAATTGGGATTCAAGTTTATTGTAGTTTTTGCCCTGATGGTCTTTTCATTTCAATCAAGCTATGCTTATTTTTATGGCGAGCACGAGCTGATTGGAAACAGAGCGATGTATGCGTTTTACAATCAAACAAAAGCGAGCAACTTTGCGCATTTCTTAGAAATGGCGCCATTTCAATTCGAAAGCGCATCTGAGAAAGTAATTTTCCCAAGTTTATCCAAGTTTAAAGTTTCGATTGGTTACGGAACACTCAATGCGCTGAGCGGCGACCACGCTGAAAATCCGTTAGCGCTTGAAGAGCAATTGTTGACACAAAACAGCACTTTGCTTAAAATTATTTCGCTGCAAAATGAATACATTGTAAAAGGGTATTCGAGCGCCCCCAATGGTACGCTCAACGATATAGATGGTAATTATGCTTTCTTAGCGCTCAAAAATTTCTCGCATTTTTATGTATATGGCAACGGATTTCAAAAACACATCACCGATTTTAAGTTAGTGAACATTGAAAACAGCATCAACCCGAGTTTAATTGGTGCCGTTTTTAAAGAATTGAACAGCACCAATGCTATCAATATGTACGTCACTTTGCACACTACGGCGATTTATTTGGCTGAATTGGCGGGCATAAAATCGAAATTGAATGATGCAGAAGCGAAGAAATTTTTATACTACGCGTTTTTATACAACGCCTTTGCCGACCATTTTCTGGAAGATGCTTTCTCATCGGGTCATTTGTTGGTCAATCGAACTTTAGTGCAATCGGTCGTTGACAATAAATCGCTGCACGATTTTTATTGCCAATACGGAACAAACGTTTTAAATATTAAAGGTGAAAAATGGACGGCTTTCGGCGATAATTATTACAATCAATTTCACAACGCTTACTTAAATAAAAATCAGTTAATCACTATCAATTATCCCGATTTAACACCAGAAGCACAAAGAATTGTCGATGCCGTCCTCATTTCAATCACCGAAGTGCACGATGCGTTTGAACGCGGTTATTCGGAGTCAACGGCACTCATCCATATCATAAAACAAATCCCTGCACTAAAAAGTGAAAAGACGCGTTTTTTTCTATCCCATTTTAAAGTACTCAACCTTATCCCTATCCCGTATAATAGTAACTTAAATTTAATTATGCCCGATTCGATAGCTGATAAAAAAGAAAATAAAATCGCCAATCAGTTGCCGTATTTGAGAAATTTTGTGCGCAATCGGGTAGCAAATTCATTTTTGTTGGGTGTGAACACGAATTTTTTAATCAACACCATAACGACTTATCAAGGACTAAACATAAGATTGAATTTGGGTTTAATTTATAGTACTTACGTTGTCAATAGTTCAAAAACAAAAAAAGGTGTCGTTGATTCGTGGCATGGTTATACGGTTTCGTACGCCTTTGGAAACATCCATAATACCGAAAATAACACTGTGAGTTATGACTGGATTTTAAAAGGTGGCATCAGAAGCAATTTCGATTTTTGGGTGACAGATAAACGCTTCATTGGTTTATTTGCTTATAATGAAGTCGGTTTAGAAAGAAGAAGTCTCAATTCGTCTTTAGTATATGTTCCGCAAATCGGTGTTCAATTAGGCTCATTGTTCGATTTTAATTATTACAATTTACCCACTTTTTTAAGAATACCTGCTCAAATAATTTTGCCGCTCAAATTTAAAATGGGGGTAGTTATTTCAACCAATAGTCAACCTGCCTATTACACAGGCACTGAAATTGATATTTTTTTCTAAGAAGAATTGTAATAACATGATAAGAAATATTCTGCTTTTGTTTTTGTTTCCCTCATTGGTTTTTGGGCAACAAAATAATGGTTTTTTACATCGGCAAAGCACCCGTTTAGTTAATAACGATGGCGTTGTTTCACTTAAAGGAGTGAACATTGGCAATTGGCTCCACACCGAAGGCTATATGATGGGTAGTTCGAACAGTGCCATCAATACTTACGAACTCATGTACAGCCAAATAAAAACACTGACTGGCAGTAGCACAAATGCCGATGATTTTTTTAAAACTTGGTATCAAACTTTCTTTCAACAACGCGATGTGGACAGCCTCGCCGCTTTGGGGTATAATCATATTCGCATTCCATTTCCTTACCGTTTTTTCTACGATATTTCGACAGACCAATTGAAAGATGACGGTTTTGTTTATTTGGATAATGCTATACGCTGGTGTAAAGCGAAAAATATGTACGTCATTTTAGATTTGCATTTAGCGCCCGGCGATCAGAATAATAGTGAATTGTGGTCGAATTTTAGCGTTAATAAAGCCAGAACGACGCGCATTTGGAAATATATTGCACAACATTACGCCACAGAAACGGCTGTGGGTGGTTACGATATTTTGAACGAACCCGTTATTCCAAACAGTTTCGACCAATGGAAGCTGCTCGACTTATACAAATCGTGCACAGATAGCATTCGTTCGGTAGATATACATCATGTTTTATTTGTCGAAGGTAATTGGTATGGTTCGAGTTTTTGGGAATTAACAGATGGCACTCCGAGTAGCAATGACCGTTGGGATGAGAATATGGCTTTTTCGCCCCATGTTTATTGGACAACTTTGCCTTCTGCAACTATTTCAACGAGTAATTCGCAAGCAATTGCTATGAATATACCGAGTTGGGCGGGCGAAACGGGCGAAAATTCGAATCATTGGTTGGCAAATATGATAGCAGATTGCTCGAGTAAAAATACAGGTTGGTGCTTTTGGTCGTTTAAAAAAGCGGCGAGTATCAGTGCCATTTTTTCTAATCCGATTAATGCCGATTTCCAATCTTGCTTAGATTTTTGGAATGGCACTGGCGCGCAACCGAATGCTGCGACGGTTTTAAATGGTTTGAAAACATTTGCACAGCAAACTAATTTGACTGCTTGTACAGCAAGACCTGACGTGACGGATGCGTTGCTTCGCCCCGATTTTTTGACAACACCAAAACCGTATAAATCGCATGCTTTACCCGATAGCATTCCTGCCGTTGATTACGATATGGGAGCGAACGATGTGGCATATAAAGATGCGGTTTACCAATCGACAGGTCAAGGAAATGCTTTCACGGCTTGGAATACGGATTGGCAGTATCGGAATGACGGCGTAGATATTCAAACATGGACAGGTTCGCCCACTATTGGATTTATCAGCGATGGCGAATGGTTGGGTTATACTGTTTCTGTTCCGCAATCAGGCACGTACAAAGTTTGGCTCGAAACGGCAACTGTTAATAGTAATTGCAGCGTTCGGTTAACGAATAATGGCGCAACACTCATTCCAGCTACAACACTACAAAATACAAATGGCTGGGCAACATGGAAGCAACAAAATCTCGGAACGATAAAAATAAATGCCACTAATGCGACGCAATTTAGATTGGTGGTTGACCGTGGCGAATTCAATTTGAAATCTATTAAATTTGAACTCGCGTCTTTATCGCCTGTTTCAAATGCGGGACATGATTCTGACATACATGTTTTCCCAAATCCTTCTCATGGGGAATTGAAAATATCGACGGATTTAAGCATTGAAAAATTAATCATTACAAATACCATCGGGCAAATTGTAAAAGTATTTGCAAACCCAAAGAGCGAACTGGAAGTCTCTGATTTAGCAAAAGGCAGTTGCTTTTTGTTTTTTGTCACTAAAGACGGCCAAAGAATTGTAAAAAAAGTGGTAGTTGAGTGAAAAACTATAAATCCTTTTATTTCGTTTATGATGAAAACGTTTAAAATATCATGCTCAACTTAAAATTACAGAAAACACTAACTGTTTTCGCTTTAATATTTACTGTACAATTAACCAATGCTCAAACCACGCCGCTTGATTACAGCAATTCGGATATGTGGGCGGCACTTCCAACTAAAAAAGACTTAGCTGATAGCGTGCCTATTGGTTCGAATTTGAAAGATTTGCAAGCGCAAGCAGAGGTTGATGTGTTTTTCATACATCCGACAACTTTTTTGAAAAAAGTAGCCGATACTGTTTGGAATGCCGATATTAACGATGCCGAACTGAATAAAAAAACAGACGAAAGCGCGATTCTCAATCAAGCGAGTGTATTTAATGCAGCTGGAAAAATTTATGCGCCGCGTTATCGACAAGCGCATATCAAAGCATTTACAGTTAAAAATGCCGAAGATTCAGTTGCAGCAGATATAGCATTCGATTTAGCTTACAACGATATTGCCGATGCGTTTAACTATTATCTCGCCAACTACAACAATGGCAGACCGATTATCATTGCTTCGCACTCGCAAGGAAGCAAACACGCACAACGCCTTTTGAAAGAGTATTTCTCAAATCAAACCCTTAAAAAAAGATTGGTTGTCGCTTATGTTATTGGTTTTGCTACGCCCAAAGATTTATGTGCTGATATTCCAGCCTGTAACACACCCGAACAGACGGGTTGTATTTGCGCTTGGCGTACTTTCAGAGATGATTACGAACCAATAAAATTTTATCCCAACGAGATTTGTGTCAATCCAATAACATTCAGAACTGATACCGTTTTAGCGCCGAAAACATTGCACGAAGGCGGCGTTCTTTTCGGATTTAAAGCCACTCCACCGCATTCGCAATCAGCGCAGATCTACAAAAATATCATTCACACCAATAAGCCACACTTTTTTGGCAACTTCTTATGGAACAGAAAAAACTATCACATCGGTGATATCAATCTGTTTTACATGAATGTGCGTAACGATGCGCAGAAGCGAGTGGGTTATTTTTGGAAAAGATAAACGCCTACTGGAATCTAGATTTGTTTAACTATAATTCAAACTTAACAGGTTTTCCAAACCTACGCGATATACACGTCTCGAAGAAAGCGTAGTACATTCAAATTTTTCGGGCATTTAGCCCTCAAAATTTGAGGAAAAATTAGTTTTTGTGGCGGTGCAGCCGCCACAAAAACAATTTTTCCCCAGTTTTACGAGGCTCGAAGCCGAGTAAAACTGAATTAAACCATATTTGTTAAGTCTAAGCGGTTAAATCTGCATTATATTAACAAAATATACTTGTGTATATCGCGTAGGTTTTCCAAACCTGTTAAGTTGATGATAATTAACCTGTTAGGTTTAAAAACCTAACAGGTTTGACTTGAAAAGTTTAAAGAAATTTAGTTTACGTTGTAAAATCCTAAATAACAGAAATATAATGCGGAAACATATCGCGCCAGAGTTGCCAATCGTGTTGCAGCCAACCACGCATATCATACCAATGCGGAATGCCTTTTTGGTCTAAAATATGGTGCATTGTTTCGTTGGCGGGTTTACAAATATCCCATTCAGAAGTGCCGAGAATAATTTTTAAATTATAAACCTCCGGATCATTTAAATTAGGAATAAAATCGACAGGATTATTGTAATACACAGTATCATCGTAATAACCGTTTAAAAAAGTCCGAATATCGAAAGCGCCACTCATAGAGATTATGTGACTGACAGCATCAAGGTGTTTAAAGCCGAAATTGACAGCATGATAACCGCCAAAACTGGCACCCGCAACCGCAATTTTATGATAACCTGTGGCATAACGCACACGGTCAACAATTTCCCAACGCACCATTTTATCGTACCAATCGTGATGTTTTACTTTTTGAGCAGGATGTAATGACCGATTGTACCAACTGTATTTATCAATCGAATCGGGACAATAAATGCGAATTTTGCCATTTTCCAGAAAATACCGAACGCTTTCAATGAGCTTAAAATCTTTGCTTTCGTAATAACGCCCCATCGTTGTTGGAAAAAAAATGATTGGTAAACCTGCATGACCGAAAATAAGCATTTCCATATCCATGTTAAGCGTGTTGGAATACCACTTGACGTATTCTTCTTTCATAAGCGTTGAGTTTAAGTTGAGTTAATGATGTTCTAAATAGTAAATACACGCTAATGTAAAACACAAGTTTTAGAATTCAGCATAAATACCCTAATTGGTTAGTTTTTTATTTTTGTGGTCAGAAAATCTATTTATACAAAAAAATAATTCGGATTAATGCTTACTTTGCCGAATTAAAAAAATCAGAGTTCCGTAGAATCGGAATTAAATCACTAAGAATAATATTAAAGCGATGGGTATTTTTTCTAAATGGCGCAATGCACTAAATTTGGGAAATAAAAGTAAATACAACACGACAATGCAAAGATTAAACGTACCTTCGAGTGCATTAAAGAGAGGGGTTTCGGTCGATATTTATTTGCCGCCGCAATATGGAAAAGAAAAAAACAAAGTCTATCCAACGGTGTATTTCAACGACGGGCAAGATGTGGCGCGTATGCAAATGAATGTAATGCTCGATAGTTTGTTTTCGGATAATAAACTCAACGAAACCATAGTAGTGGGCATTTATGCCAACGAAAACCGCATTCAAGAATATGGCACAGCACAACAAGCTGATTATAAAAATCGCGGTAGTTTGGCGCGTCAATACTCAGATTTTGTGGTGCACGAATTGATGCCTTTTATTCAGTCGCAATATAAATCGAGTAAAGATAAAAGCAATAATTTCATTGCGGGATTTTCGCTCGGCGCACTTTCTGCGTTCGATATTTTATGGTCGCATCCCGATTGTTTCTCAAAGGTAGGTGTTTTTTCGGGTTCATTGTGGTGGCGCGACCGCCCTTACGATATTCTCGATCCTGAAGATGGCAGAATTATGCACAACATTGTCCGCCAAAGCAGTTATGTAGATAATTTAAAATTTTGGTTCGAAGTCGGCACAAACGACGAAGACGAAGACCGCAATAAAAACGGCATCATTGACGCGATTGACGATACTTTAGACCTGATTGATACGCTCGCTAAACTCGGTTACAAACCACACGCTGACATCAGTTACAACGAAATTGAAGGCGGCGAACACTCAGTTGAAACGTGGCAAAATATCATGCCTCAGTTTTTGCAATGGACGCAACAAGGGATTAGGGCAGAAGCGTAATGTAATTTCCGACAAACCTTATTTGTAGAATATTTAACCGCAAGGGGCGCAAAAGCTGAAAACCCAAAGTTCGCAAAGTTTTACAATTGATTATTTGCGTCCTTGCTTGTTAATTCTTTGCGCCCCTTGCGGTTAAATATTCTACGCTTTGCATAGTTACCTTAGCTTGCGTTCGATTCGAAGATTCCCACTAACTTTGCTCTGAGATTATTATCAAAATAATGCTTCCCAAATACCTCTCAATTAGGTTTTCAGAGTAATTTTACTCAAACTTTTCTTTTTATGTTACATAAAAGTATATTGCTCTCAAAAAAGGTCAAAGCTGATATTGAGCATTTTGTTCTGACATTATTCTGCTTTAAAAAGATTTCAAAAGGACAATTTCGATTTGTTTTATTCGCTTTCTGCATCCTCAGTTTTAATGCCATCAGCCAAAATAATTTAGCCTATTATATTCAATCGGCGCACCAAAACAATCCAATTATCAATGAAAATAACAATTTAAACAAAATTAATACGCTCGAAGAAGAACACCTCAAAGCGATTTATATAAAACCACAAACAGGATTAACGGGTAGTTTTTTGTTTTCTCCCATCATTACTACCGATAATAATAAACTCGCTATCGAGCTTAATTCAACGGGCGCCGATAAATATTTTGGGTACGACCTCGGCACTACAAACGGTGGACAATATCAAGGGTTATTCAATATATTGCAACCGCTGTATGGCGAAAAGAAATTCAATATCGCTAAAGACCAACTCAAAGTGAGTTCTGAAATAAATTTGAACAATTCTAAAATTACGGCGCACGACATCGAAAGAAATATCACTGACCAATATTTACTGTGTTTGGTCGATTTAAAGCAAATGCAGTTTGCTGAATCCATGATGCAGTTAATTGATAGTCAACGCTTCATTCTTAAAAAATTAGTAGATGCTAGTATTTACAAACAATCGGATTTAGTTTTGCTCAATATCGAAAATCAAAATTTTAGCGCTCTATTAGCCAATTCAAAAGCCAGTTACCGAAGAAATTTAATGGATTTAAACGTTTTAGCAACTATTACCGATACAAGTTTGGTAAATTTAGAAGACCTCAATTTAGCGCTTTTGCCGAGCATCGAAAATTCTGCTTTTGCCGAAAAATACCGTTTAGATAGCATGAACATTCGCGCACAGCAACGCATATTCGAACTCAAATACGAGCCGCAAGTTTTCGCTTATGGAAACGCCGGTTTAAACGCCACCGATGTTAATATTTGGCCCCGCCGTTTAGGTTTTAGCGCGGGTTTAACGGCAACCTATACTCTGTTCGATGGTAATCAGAAAAATATCAATAAAAATAAGAACGATATTTTCATTCAATCCATTAATTTTTATAAATCGAAATTCGAAACGCAAAACGCGCTGCGGAAAGCCAAAATACTCAAAGAATTAGAATCGTTCACTGAGCGCACTGCTATTCTGGAACAACAAATAACCGATTATAAAACGCTTTTGAATTTGTATAGAAAAGAAATCATAACGGGGCAAATTTCTATCGTTAATTATACTACCACCCTTAAAAACATGGCTTTGGTGCAACAAAATTTTAATTTGCTTTCGGCACAAAAGCAATCGCTCATTAATTTGTATAATTATTGGAATTGGTAAAAAAAATCGACCCATCTTTTGATGAGTCGATTTTAAGTACGCCTGACTGGACTCGAACCAGCACATCTTGCGAAACTACCACCTCAAAGTAGCGTGTCTACCAATTTCACCACAGGCGTATTTTTGGCGGTGCAAATATACAATATGAACACTTAAAACAAAAAATAATTGTAAACGTTAAACAACTTTGTACACTCTGAAATATTCTAAGTAACAAAACGACTAAGAATTGAGTATCTTTGTACGTTTTTTGTACAGCGCAATCGAACTATATCAGAAGCGCACAAATTTTATATACACAGTATGGTGGCAATGGTCGTGCAGTTTCTGCTCAGTTTATCTCTACTTATAGTTCTTCACGAATTTGGGCATTTTTTGCCCGCACGTTGGTTTGGAACCCGCGTGGAGAAGTTCTTTTTATTTTTTGATTACCCTGGCAAATTATTCTCCAAAAAAATTGGCGATACAGAATGGGGAATTGGTATGTTACCACTCGGCGGCTATGTAAAAATAGCAGGCATGGTGGACGAAAGCATGGATACCGAAGCACTTAAATTACCACCTAAAGACGATGAATTTCGCTCGAAGAAAGCTTGGCAGCGTTTAATAATTATGTTGGGTGGTGTTACGGTTAATTTTCTTTTGGGCTTTTTTATTTTCGGTATGTTATTCTGGCAATATGGCGAAAGTTATATCAGTGCCGAAAAACAACCTTTCGGAATTATTGCCGATAGTTTAGGTCAACAAATCGGTTTGCAAACAGGTGATAAAATTTTAAAAGTTGGCAACGAGCCATTTACAAAACTCAGCAGTCAAGATTTATTGAAATCGGTTATTTTAGGAAGCGGTAAAACAATTGAAGTTGAGCGCAACGGCAGTAAAAAAATAATAATGCTTCCAGATGATGTGCAGCAAACGCTGTCTAATTTTAAAAATAAAGACAAACAACTTTTTTTAGTGCCCGATCCATTTAAAATTGGCACAGTGAATAAAAACTCACCTGCAGAAAAAGGAGGAGTGAAAGAAGGTGATATTGTTCTTTCTATTAATGGTG
This sequence comes from Saprospiraceae bacterium, assembly GCA_043781915.1. GTDB lineage: Bacteria > Bacteroidota > Bacteroidia > Chitinophagales > Saprospiraceae > JAAFJT01. The sequence continues at coordinate 15,327 of JAYWBA010000074.1, read as the reverse complement.
AACCTGCTCAATTTTACAGCTTGTTTCAGCGTATTGCTCAAAGCTACAAAGCGAAAGAAACAACTTGGCGCGTCAAACGCAATAACGATACGCTCAATCTGAAAGTGACCTCGAACGATAATGGTATTTTTGGGTTTACGCGGGTTTCAGAAATTGATAATTTTTATACCGTCAAGCGCAATAACTATTCTTTCGCCGAAGCCATGCCATTGGGTTTTCATCGCGGTATGAATTTTCTTTCCGACCAAGTTTCTGGAATGGGTAAACTATTTTCAGGAAAAATAAAAGCCAAAGATAGCATGGGTGGATTTATTTCTATCGCCGAAAACTATGGCAGAACCTGGGATTGGGAACGCTTTTGGGTAATTACGGGTAGCCTTTCGCTCATTTTAGCGTTTATGAATTTATTGCCTATACCTGCGCTCGATGGTGGTTACGTCATGTTTTTACTCTGGGAAATCGTTACAAGTAAAAAAGTGAGCGATAAATTTTTAGAGCGCGCCGTTACGGTTGGTTTCTTTTTACTATTAGCACTTATATTAGGTGTTAACGGTTTAGATGTTTTCAGAAAGCTTTTTGGTTAATTTTGAATGGCGCGCGATACGGGAAAAAAAGTGTAAAACTACTGCCTTTTCCGATATCACTCTTTAAATCGATGGTACCGCTGTGTGCACTGACCATCGCTTTAACATAAGCCAAACCGAGACCGAAACCTTTAATATCGTGCACATTGCCCGTGGGGACGCGGAAAAATTTATCAAAAATTTGTTTGCGCGCGTCTTTGCTGATGCCCATACCATTATCAGTAACAGTTACTTCTACACCTTTGGGTTTCGATGTAGTTGTTACTGATATTATTGGTTTGCCAGGCGTATATTTATTGGCATTATCGAGCAAATTATTTAAAATATTGGCAATGTGATTTTGGTCGCCTTCCACAATATGATTTTGCGCTTTTAAATCGGCAGTGACAACACCCTCGCGTTTATTGACTTGTAATGAAATATTATCAATAGCGTGTGCAATCAGTTCATGCAAATCAACTAAGCTTACATTTAAATGAACCGCATCTCGCTCTAATTGTGCCATTTGCAAAACTTTCTCTACTTGACCATTCATGCGTTTATTTTCTGCCGTAATTATACCCGCAAAGCGCCTAATTTTTTCTGGATTATTAATGATTGATGGACTTGTGATAGAATCGGTTGCGAGCGATATGGTTGCAATCGGTGTTTTAAATTCGTGCGTCATATTGTTCACAAAATCGGTTTTCATTTCCGAGAGTTTCTTCTGTCTCAAAATAACGCTCACGGTATAACCAAAACAAACCAAAATCAACATCACAAAAAATGCAGAAAGCAGAACGGAAATTCCCGCGCTTCCCCAAACGTAAGTTGTTTTAGTAGGAAAGTATAAATACAAATCGCCTGGCGGAAATGGATATTTTGGGTCGGAGCCGAGTAAGGCTACATGGTATTGCGACTTAGAAACCAAAACATAATCCTCGAGATTATCGGTTGAATTTAAAATCCGATTATTAAAAGCAATTAACTTTTTAGCATGGTTCGAGTAAACGCCATAACTGAACGGCAAGCGCACTTTATATTCCGATAGCTCCGTTTTAAGCAATTTATCTAACAGTGGCAGGTCTAATCGCTCTTCTAAAGGTTGCTCGTAAAGTGCCAATTTTAATTCTGAGGCAGTCATTTTGCGTTTAAAGGTATTGCTCTGCATCACCACTTGCTGCGAAATCCAGAGATGCGTATAATTGCCTTGCGTATCGCGTTCAAACTCTTGTAAAGAAAATCCGTTATCGAATCGCGAAGCCTGAATATCTTCTTCTCTTTCAATTTCGTAAGCCACTTTTTTGAGCGCACTGATAACGTGCTGATTGAAGGCTTCTTCATTCAGTTGAAGAGTGCGTTCAATAAAATGCCATTGAATGTATATTATTCCCAAAAGTGCTATAAACATGAGCACAATTATCAGCCAAAAGAATTTTAAATTCATATTGTTCTATGTTTCTCTTTTACTTTTCCCAATGCTAAAAAAATTGAAATTTTCTGTACAAAGATAGGATATTTTTTTAAACTAAATTTAAAGGGTGGAATAGCGCAGAGAAAAATTTTATCGAAGGTTAAGAATTATTTTGGTGAACTTTTTAAAAGAAATCACAATATTTTATTTTTAGTAGATAAAATGAATGTAAATTAATAATATGTTCTCAAAATATTGCGTTACTTTTGTAACTCGAGTTTATCTCTATCAAGTTTCTTGAAGCAACATAATTAATGCGTCTCCAAAATTTAAAACAACATAGCCATTTAAAAACCCCGACGAAAGTACGAATTTTTAAATGTGCTTTAGGGTTGCTGTTTGCGGCACTATTGTGGTTTGATGTTTTTCATCGCGATAATTTTAAAAATATTGTTGCTGCTTTTTTTACTGCTTGGAACAATGCGCACACCGCGTGGTTGTTTTTGGCCATTCTGTTAATGCCACTCAACTGGTTTTGCGAAGCATTTAAATGGCGCATTCTCATTCGCGATTTTAGCAACATGCGTTTTCTGGAAGTATTACGCGCAATTTCGGCAGGCATCACTTTTTCGTTATTTTTTCCGAATAGAGTAGGAGAATTTGGTGGTCGAATTCTGTTTCTACCACCTGAATTACGCATTAAAGGAACACTTACAACATTTGTTGGCAGCTGGGCACAACAATTTATTTTGGTTTCATTCGGTGCATTGGGTCTGACAGCTTATGCCATATATTCTGGTTTTTTAAAAATGCCCGAACAAATGTGGGTTGTGTTTGCCGTAGTTCCTGGAGCCATTTTATTATTAACAGCATTTCTGCGCATTTCGGTGTTGGTTAATATTTTTAGGCGCATCACATTTTTGCGCCGATTCCCAAAACTAATTCAGAGCGTACAAATCATTAAATCGTTTAGCTCGGCAGTTTTGATGCGCGTTTTGGCTTGGTCTTTCGTGCGGTATAGTATCTATACACTCCAATATTATTGCATAATCCAATTTTTTGGTCTTGAAGTCGTCTTTTTTAAAGCCATTGCGAGCATTTGCACTATTTATTTATTGCAAACAGGCTTACCTTTGCCACCATTAGTCGGTTTAATGGCGCGAGGGGAAATCGCTATTCAAATTTGGGGGGAAGTAACACAAAATCAACTCATTATTTTAGCGGCAACTTTTACGCTATGGATAATAAACTTAATCGTTCCAGCGTTGTTAGGTTTGTTTTTCCTATTGAATTTGCGTCTCACTAAAAAGAATGAATTGCATGAGCTTGAGTATCAAGAAGTCGAAAACCATCCTGTTCTCCATAACGCTGATGTGCGTTTGCCTTCAGTCAATGCCTTATCCGCCGAAATCTCTGCGCGATAGTGCCGTTACGCCCAATATGGCAACTGCTCTAAATATTCCAAATTCTGATTTAGGTTTTGCTCCTGGCGAAGAATTGACCTATAAAGTTTATTACAATCTTAATTTTGTTTGGATACCTGCGGGCGAAGTAACTTTTAAAGTTGACGATGCCGGTGATCAATTTCATTTTACGGCTAACGGAAGAACCTATAGTAGTTACGAATGGTTTTATAAAGTGAGCGATAGTTATAGCAGTTACGTAGATAAGAAAACCATGCTGCCCATAAAATGCGAGCGGACAGTGAAGGAAAACAAATACCAATTGTACGATAATGTACAATTTGACCAAGATACTAAATCGGCAAAATTTGAACGCGGTAGAGATGCCAACAGCATAAATCAGCGTGGTGATAAAAAATTTGACGACGCCATGCACGACATTCTTTCGGTCGTCTATTTCAGTCGCACACTCAATTACGATCAAACTCAAGTTGGTCAAGAGTTCCCGATAAAAGTTTTACTCGACGAAGAAGTGTATCCATTAAAGTATAAATTAGAAAGTCGCGAGCAAAAAAATATTCGCGGTCTCGGCAAATGGGATGCTTTGCTTTTTTCGCCTCAATTGGTTGACGGTCGCGTTTTCACAAAAGAAGCCAAAATGAAAATATGGGCATCGAACGATGCCAACAGACTGCCCCTCATGATTGAATCGCCCGTTGCAGTGGGTTCGGTGAAAGTTGTTTTAAAATCGTGGAAAAATTTGAGAAGCGAAACAACAGCGAAAGTTAAAGAGTAGAATTTTTATTTTGTGAAAAATAATTTTCTCTCCATGCGCCATTTAAACAGAATAATTTAAGTTACGTTTCATTGAGTCGGTTGAGCTCGCAAAACAGCACAATTTAAGTTATGTTTAATGAAAGCAGTTTTACTTTTTGTAAATTTATTTTTTGAAAACATCGAGCATTCACGTGAAGAATTAATCAGAATTCAATTTATGCAAAAGTTCAAAGGGTTCGTAATTTTATTTGTTTTGAATTTTTTGATTTACTCCAATTATATTAGTGCTCAAGATATAGCGCTCCCATCGAATTACTTTCCTTCCGATTCGATGAAGTCGCATCCACCAGTTTTTTTAGACTATTATATTCCTGCTTCGAGAGCCATCCGAGCGAATAATATTAATTCAGGGATTCAGAGTTTGGAGAAATTCGTTGAATTGAATCCACGAAGTTCTTTTAAAGAATATTCAATTTACATTCTTGGCAGATTGTACACTAAAATAAAAAGAGATGATTTAGCATACCGCGCATTTGAATCTCTTTTAGATTCTGGAGCAAATCTATACGGTCAATACCTTGGAAGAAATTCAGAGAAAAAAGCAGACTTGTTAGATACAATACAAGATGAAACGAGTAAAGGTTATAAATATGCAGCATGTCTGCGTTTGCATGAAATTGCAATAAAAGAACATCATTACGATGAAGCAGTTAGATTTCTAAATGATGCTGATAAAAAATACCCTGCAAATTTTGGCGGCTGTGGCAATGCGTATTTAATGTATAAAGGACAACTCAACTTAAAATTTGCAGAGTTATATCTTATAATGAAAGATACTTTAAAAGCTACTGAAAAACTTTGGAGTTGTATATTTGATAGAGAAGGTTATCCTGTTAAAGCCGTTAGGTTATTGCATAATATTCTTCATTCAAAATTTAACAACAGACAAATCATCGAGGGAATTAATAAAGCAATTTCTGAAATAGATAGTGCGAAACGCATTCTTTCTGGTAAAGTGCTTGGAAAAATAGAAGTAAATATTTTAGATGTAACAATTCGCAGTGAACGCGGTTTCTGGTTTGCAGATAGTAAATTTAAAAATGAATTGGAAACAGACCAATGCATTATGGCTTTAAAAGCTGAAAAATATACGCCGCCGAAAAATATATACAGTCGAATAATGGAGGAACATTAATCTGCGTTAAATTTGAACAATCATAGTTAGATTAAATTTCAAAATGCTACACCACATCCAAAACATCTTCGCTCACACAACCGACATTCCGCTCTTCTACGTAGAAAGTGGCAGCCGATTGTGGGGAATTGCAAGCCCTGATAGTGATTATGATGGGCGGGGATTTCATTTGCAATCGAAGCACAATTATTACGATTTTAAACCGCATCGCGATATCATTGAAGTAATGGATGGCGATTTTGATTTTGTGAGTTACGATATTGATAAAATGTTTGGGTTGCTGTCAAAAAGTAATCCGACGGTGTTTGAGTGGGTGCGGGCGCACATCATTTATTTCAACGCGCTACCCGATTGGCAAAAACTGCAAAGCGATATTGTCGCAAATTTTGATTTCAAAGCTTTGTTTCACCATTATATCTCGCTGTCTAAATCGCAATTGCATTTGATGGAGAGTGATAAACTTTTCACGTACAAAAAAACGTTTTACTGTATTCGCGGACTTCTTTCTGCCGATTTAGCTTCGCGACAAATTATTCCTGCCTTATTGATTGATGATTTATTTAATCAGTTCGATACAGAAAATGCTGTTTTACGCATCGCGAAAGAAAGTCTCGAGCGCAAAAAACAAAAGATAGAAAAAGAACCCATTCCAGAATCTGAAAGACATGCTATTCTTTTAGCAGTGCATCAATTCGTAGAAGAACTTTCAACCAAAGCACCCACGAGTAGCAATAACCGGCATATTTTAGATGGCGTTTTAAGCGCGTATAGTATTAAACTTAAATCGGAGTTGTATGCTTGATTTTTTTTACCACAAAAGGAGCTTTCACCACAAAAGGCATAAAAGACTTTTCACAAAAGACACAAAAGCCTAAATTTTTCTTTTGTGCCTTTTGTGGTGAAAAAACACTACGTATCACGTTTCATCTAAAATATCAACCCTTCTGTCGAATCTGCAAGAAAATTTGCCAAAACAGTGAGAAATTTGAATTGAATGTTCAGAACATGAAACTAAGAAAAATTTTACTCAAAGTATTTATCGCGCTCGCCATTATCTTTTCAGTCGGTGCTTATGTAGTGATTGAACACATGCTACCCTACGCGGGCATAAAACCCTATCGGATAGGTGAAGTAAAAGTGAGTGATGTAAACAATCGCGGGAAATTGCCTACAAGTTTTGGCTTGAACTATGAACCGATTGAGATCCAAGCCAATGACAGCATAAAACTTAAAGGTTATTTTATTAAAGCCGATAGCGCTATTTGTACTATTATTTTGCTGCACGGCATTGGCGATTGTAAAGAGCATTTTTATGGATTCTGTAAACAATTAGCTGATTTGCATTGCAACACTATTATTATGGATAGTCGTGCGCATGGTGAAAGTGGCGGCGTGTTTTGCACTTTTGGTTATTACGAAAAATTTGACGTTGAACGCGTGATTGATTATGCGGTGCAACACAATTTTAAAAAACCTTTAGGTCTTTTTGGGAACTCACTCGGTGGTGCTATTGCGCTTCAAACTTTAAGCAATACAAATAAACTCGATTTCGGCATCGTTGAAAGTACTTTCGATAGATTGGATAATGTGTTTGCCGAATATGGCAAAGAGTTAATGGGATTTCGCTCAACTTGGCTCGCCAATCATGTTTTGGAAAAATCAGGCGTGATTGCGCATTTCGAACCTTTTACGGTTAATCCTGTAGAGGCTTGTAAAAATATTTCTTGTCCCATTTTTATGGCGCATGGAACGAAAGATGAAAAAATTCCGTTGGCGTTCGGAGAAAATAATTTCAATCATTTAAAAACCACTCAAAAAGAATTTGTCCGTGTTGAGGGTGCGGGTCATCTAAATTTGCATTCAAAAGGCGGTGCTGATTATTGGAAAAAATTATCAGGTTTTATAGTTCATACGGTAGAGCGTAGATAAATTTCACCACAAAAGATACAAAAGAAATTTCACAAAAGGCACAAAAGCCTAAGTTCAAATTCTTTTATGCCTTTTGTGAAAAAAACCTTTTGTATCTTTTGTGGTGAAAAATCGCGTTTAAAACTCCGAACTTCCCGGAAATCTCGGAAATGCAGAAACGTCACGGATGTTTGTCATACCTGTTACGAAAAGTATTAGCCGCTCCAAACCCAAACCAAAACCTGCGTGGGGCACCGAACCAAATTTACGCGTTTCTAAAAACCACCACAACTCGTGTTCAGGAATACCCACTTCTGCCATGCGCGCCAATAAATTTTCGAGGCGTTCTTCGCGTTGCGAACCACCTACAATTTCGCCAATACCAGGAAATAATATATCCATAGCCGCAACGGTTTTGCCGTCGTCGTTTTGGCGCATGTAAAAGGCTTTAATCTCGCGCGGATAATTGATAAGTATAACGGGCTTTTTGAAATGTTTTTCAACCAAATAGCGCTCGTGCTCGCTTTGCAAATCTGTTCCCCATGAAACAGGATATTTGAATTTACCTTTTTTGAAGTGCGCAGATGCCATTAAAATCTCGACTGCTTCAGTGTAAGTCAATACTTGGAAAGGATTTTCAGAAACAAATTTTAATTTCTCAATTAATTTCATCTCCGAACGCTCCGATGTTGGTTTGGTTTGCTCTTCTTTATCGAGTCTATCTTCTAAAAAAACCAAATCCTCTTGGCAATGCTGTAAACAATAGTCGATAACATATTTCAACATACGCTCTGCTAATGCCATATTATTTTCTAAATCGGCAAAAGCGACTTCTGGTTCAATCATCCAAAACTCCGCTAAATGGCGCGATGTATTCGAGTTTTCTGCGCGAAAAGTGGGACCGAAAGTATAGATTTTACCCAAAGCTAAAGCAGAAAGTTCGCCTTCGAGCTGCCCCGAAACCGTTAAGTTTGTGGCACGACCGAAAAAATCTTTTTTATAATCAATCGCACCCGATTCATCGCGCGGTGGCGAATTCAAGTCGAAATTCGTAACGTGAAACATCTCACCTGCACCTTCTGCATCGCTCGCAGTAATGATGGGCGTGTGAATATTGAAAAATCCTTCGTTGTTAAAAAATTGGTGAATCGCAAACGTTACAGCGTGTCTGATTCTGAAAACAGCACTGAACGTATTGGTACGCATACGCAAATGTCCGATTTCGCGCAAAAACTCCAAACTGTGTTTTTTGGGTTGTAGTGGATATTGCGACGCATCGCTCGCGCCCAAAAGTTCGATGGTTTCTGCAATGACTTCCACTTTTTGCCCTGCACCTGTAGAAGCCGTCAAAGTGCCTTCAAATTTCCAAGCAGAGCCAACCGTTACTTTTTTGATGAGGTCTTCAGAAAAAGTATCTGTCGGTAAAACAATTTGCAAAGTATTGAGCGTTGAACCATCGTTGAGTGCTACAAATTGGCTGTTTCTAAAATTGCGCACCCAACCCATGACCGTTACTTTTTGAGACATAAGTGTTGCATCGCTGAGAAGTGCGTTAATTTCGTGCCTGAGAATCATAACTGACAGATTAGATTTGCGCGTATTTGGAAGTAAAAGCGCCGTATTTTTAAAAATTTTGCAAAAGTAGTCTAAACCCTCGTGGGTTTGCAACTCGGAAGCATTAATTTTTACGAATACAGTGTTTTATTGTTTCTAATTAAGCCCCGAAGCATCGCGGTTCTACAATTTGTGTTTTTCAATAATTTCTAAAACTTCGTCTTTATGGTTTTTACCAATCGGTAAAAGTTTGGGTTGACCTTTTTCCGTAACCTCAACAGAATTACCGTCAATAGCTTTTATTTTGTCGATACCGACGATGAATGAGCGGTGAATTTGCACAAACTTGCTCGATGGTAATTTTTCTTCCAAACTTTTCATAGTTTGAAGTGAAATAATTTTTTCATTTTCTGTTCGAATAATAACATAATCCTTTAAACCTTCAATGTATAAAACGTCAGAAAACTTAATACGCACCAATTTTTTATCGGCTTTGACGAACATATACTCCGTATTGGCATCTTCTACGCTGCTATTCAATGCCGTTTTATGTTCGCGTTCAAAAATATCGCGCGCTTTGTTGATTGATTTCATAAATCGATCTAAACTGATGGGCTTCATCAGATAATCGCAGGCATTGAGTTCAAAACCTTGCACGGCAAAATCGGGATGCGCTGTGGTGTAAATGGTAATGGGCGGCTTTGTCAACGATTTTAAAAAGTCGATGCCATTAAGTTGCGGCATTTGTATATCGAGCAGCATTAAATCGACGGTCTGTTCTTTCAAAACTTGATTGGCTTCGAACGCATTAGTGCAACGCGCAACCAATTCTAAATCGGGCATTTTCTCAATAAATGTTTCTAAAATATCGAGTGCTAAAGGCTCATCATCAACAATAATAACTTTCATATTTTTTTGTTTTAGTAATATTATCGTAATTATTTAGCTAAAGCTAAATGTTTACCAAATTTCCCGCAGATTTAGCAGATTTTCTCGCAAATTACGCAAATTTCAAGAGCATTTTATGTTTTAGTCTGCCATATCTGCGAGAAAATCTGCTAAATCTGCGGGAAACTGATTGACATTTTAGCTTTAGCTAAACATCTATTTTTATCTTAAAATTTTCATTTTCTGACTGCTTGGAGTCATCAATGTATCCCCTTCAAAACCACTTATCATTTTTGTGTTCGAGAGGTTTAACCACAATTGAACCGTATATGTGTGCGGTGTTTCATCAATTTTTAACGAATGTTTGTTCGGATACAACAATTGCAGCCTGCGTTTCACATTAACCATTCCAACGCCACCACTTTTCACTAAAACATTATTCGACATCGGCGTTTGCTCTGCGCGCGAATTTTCAACTGTTAAATACAGTTGCTCCATCTGTGTTTTCAACTGAATGGTTATATGCCCTGCATGAATATGATTTCCCGCGCCGTGCTTAAAAGCATTTTCAATAAAAGCCATAAATATAAGCGGTGCCACCTCTAAATGGTCATTTTCAACATCAACATCAAAATTGACATCAATTTTTGCGTGGCGAATTTTTTCGAGATACAGGTAATTTTTTATGTAATCCACTTCTTTAGAAACGGGCACCAACGGAATATTGCATTCGTAGAGCATATAGCGCATCATTTCAGAAAGTCGCAAGACAATTTCAGGCGCTACTTCCGATTTCTTGAGCGTAAGCGCATACAAACTATTCAAAGTATTGAACAAAAAATGCGGATTAATCTGCGATTTCAATAAATTCAATTCACTTTGAAAAGCGCGCGTTTCTAATTCCGATTTGCGTTTCGTCTGCACCACCCAATCGCTCACAATTTTTATGATGGTAAATAAGCCCGCAGCAATAAAAAACTCAAAAAACTGATGTCCTAAATTATGATTGACGTATTCAGAATTCGGTAGTCTTATATTCTTAGTATTGGCAAAATGCAATAAAATTTTAAGTAAAGATACGCTTAAAGTAAGCAAGCCTAAGAAGGAAAAGAATTTGAACAGTTTATCTTTGGCAAGAAAATCAGGAATTAAAATTTGGGAATTGACGTAGTACAAGACAGCCAACAAAACGATATCCGCAACGACATTTTTGAGTGTTACTACTAAAGAAAACCCTTCAAATCGCAAATCAAAAATGACTAAAAAGACAAACGCCAAGCTCCACATCACAATGTGTAATGTCGTTTTTGGCGAAAACATTTGTTTTTGCGCTTCTATGAATATATCTCTCACTCTTTGCATGACACAAAGAAAATAAAAATTTTACTCAAAATGGCATTTATTCGATGAGAAGCACGAAATTTCCGACAAAAGCCATTTTGGATGAAAAAATTAGAGGATTTTCAAACCATCAATTTAAATGGTAAGAAATTCAACATAAATTCATATTTCTCAATACATTTCAGGGGTTTTTCTCAAAATTCATTAACTTTGCATAAAGGAGTCTAAAATGATAAAGCAAAATATGCAAGAAACTAATTCAAGTAAAGTTAAGCCTTATATTGCAAAACGAGTTTTTTGGGATGTTAATTTCGAAACCATTGATTATGAAAAAGACCGTTTTTTTGTCATTGAACGTGTAATGAATTATGGTTTATGGAATGATTTTATCGAACTTGTACATTTTTATGGTAAAAATATTATTAAAGAGGAAATCGTTAAATCCAGTTATTTAAAGAAAGATGTGCTTAATTTTCTTTGTTTTTATCTTCATCTAAAACCAGCTCAATTCAAATGTTACAAACGCAGACAGTTGACAGAAGCACATTGGAATTATTAAAATCACTTTTAGATATACCACAACTAAGTAAATTCGCTTTAGTCGGTGGAACTAATTTATCGCTTCGATTAGGACATCGATTGAGTATAGATTTAGATATATTTACACCAGAGCCTTTCAGCCCTGAATTTTTGGGGCGCATTATTACAAATCAATTTCCAGATTCAACTATTGCGTCTCAAAGTGAAAACATGCTTTTTATGTACGTCAATGATGTAAAAGTGGATATGGTTGAACTGCCTTATCCTTACATTGAACCTGTAGAAACATTAGATGGAATTCGCTTAGTCTCATTGCCTGATATTATTGCTATGAAAATGAGTGCTATTGCACGACGAGGTGTAAAAAAAGATTTTTGGGATGTTGCAGAACTGCTCGATATGTATAGTCTTGCAGAAATGATTGAGTTCTATAAAGTAAAATATAAATCAAACGATATTTTCCATTTGCTGCGTGCGCTTGTATATTTTGTAGATGCCGAAAAACAAAAAGATAATCCTGTATCTTTAAAAAAAATAACTTGGAAACAAGTCAAAACTAAAATTCAACGTGCAACAGAAAATTATTTGCAACGGAATAAAGTTTAATTCTTCCATTTTCATTCTTCCATTTAGCGCGCTTCGCGCGCTACACCCAAACCGAACACCCCTCCGTACAATTATTGCAAATATCAATCGTGTTTCTGCCTTTAAGGAGTTGTGTCCTGAATTTTTTGTATTCATCACTATGCCAGATGGTTTTGAAAGGCACGCGTTTTAAATCACCGAGGCGATGCAGGGCATCTTTATCGAAACAACACGGAACAACCAAACCATCCCAAGTAATAACACACGCGTGCCAAAGTTTCCAACAACCATTGACGATTTTGTTTTTCACGCGCCAAGAGCCATCGGCGTTGCGTTTGTAGCGCGCATATTTTTCGATGGTGGGAATTAAATCGTTGCCATTTTCGTAATCATACACTTGTGCTGTTTTAAGTTTGACTTCATCAATACCAATATCTTTAGCCATTTGGTAAATGGTTTCAATTTCATGTTCGTTGTGCTGAACCACCAAAAACTGAAAAATAATATGTGGCGTTGCACTTTTCAATTCACGTTTCCATTTCACAACATTTTTAGCTCCGTGCAAAACCGATTCTAATTTGCCTTCTTTTCTGTATGCTTCGTAGGTTTCTTGTGTTGCGCCATCAACAGAAATGATTAATCTATCTAAACCCGATTCAATTGTTTTTTTAGCATTCGCATCGTTCAAAAAATGCCCGTTGGTGGAAGTGATGGTGTAAATGCCTTTATTATGTGCATGCGAAACCATTTCTAAAAACTTCGGATTGATGTATGGTTCGCCTTGAAAATAAAAAATGATGTATAGGAGTGTATCGTGCAGTTGCGCGAGCGTGTCTCTGAAAAAATCTTCTTTAAGGTTTCCTGTCGGTCGCGTAAAAGCGCGCAAACCGCTCGGACATTCTGGGCAGCGTAAATTGCACGCTGTAGTAGGTTCAACCGAAATAGTAATAGGTAAACCCCATTGCACGGGTTTATTTAAAATCCGCGTGGCATAATACGATGCGTACACTTTCAAAGCATTGGTTGTGCGTTGCAGCGTTATTTTAGAAGCAAAATTTAAAACATCCTTTTTAAAAATGGTGTTGAGCATCGTTGTGGGTAAAATTCATAAATAAACTCTGTGCAAATGTATAGGTAAAACATTTTGCAAATCGGTTTAGCTCATAATTGAATTTTATGCGGGGTTGTTCGGAATTAAAATAATATCGTCGGAAGTATGCCGAACGCGCTCATTGTGTCTAAAAAGTCTTACATGCCAATACAAAGGAATTTCATCTTTGTCTAATTGCTTAAACAAATCTAAGCCAATGTATTTAAGCTCTAAAATTTTTGATGTGACAATAGGTTCAGTTTTTACATTAATTACAAAATTATCACTATCTGGAATCCCACCAAAGTCTTCAACAGTTAGCCAAACTTCACTGTATCGTTTTTCTTTTTTATTTTCTTCGGAGAAAATTGAAACGAGTTTGTTTTTAAATTTTTCAACCAACTCTACGTTGTCTATAGATATTTCCGCAACCATGATACGATATTTTTTATTGAATCAATAAATGATTTAACTTCTTCTTTGTTTTTACCATCTTTATATCTCGAATTTTCATCCCAATCACGAACAGTTTGCCAATCTGTTTTAAGAGCTAAATCAGTACGTAATTCGCTTTTAAACTCCAAATATAAGCCAGAAAGAATAAATAATTGCAAATAATGATGCACTTTGAACGGTTTATACAAATTATCCTCATTAATTCGCTTTTCTATCGAATCCGTCAAACTCCAATTTTTTGAGTTTTTGAAATCGTAAAAATTTGGAATATTGAGATTTTTACAGATGCGCGCTTTCAAAAATAATTCCAAAGCATAACCAGCAAGATAAAATGCATCGTCAGAACAATCTGAATTAAATAAAATTTCAGATGATTCCAACTTCTTTTCAGCTAATAAAATAACGTTTTCTCGTGTATTCATAACAAATTTTTACAAATTTAGTTCGACATAAGAGAATATTGAACTGTCTGTGTACATTTATTTTATCTCAATTTAACCGCTGCAAACCCCGTGCAAACAGCCGCTGCTAAAGTTATACCTGCCGCAAATGGGAAAAAGAAAACAAATTCGTCAATACTCCAAACGACCAAACCAACGGTAATTGTCATTAATATTTTATAGTTTAATTGCTTCGATTCGTTCAAAGCATTTGAAATAAACCATAAAATAACCGTTAACAACCCCAATCCAATTGTGACAATATACCCATAACCTACGAAGTAATCGCCCATAGATCGGTCAGTGCCCATAAAATAAAATTTGTGATCTACCATTTGGTTTATGACTCCTTGTTTTATAGGGTCATTTGTCTTTTGCCAGCTGTTATGACCAATAGAATGTAAAAACAAATGCAAGAAAAGTAATCCTGCAGCGATGCGTAAAAGTAATTTTGAATTCATGCTTAATTTTTTTATTTTGGGGATAAAGATAAGTTTTTCGATTAATATTTCGCGCAAAGGCGCAATGAAAAGCGCGCAAAGAACACGTTTTTTTATTCAATTCATCCCTACCTTGTAGGGAAGGTTCTTAAAACCTAACAAGTTAAACATCATCAACTTAACAGGTTTTGCATCCCTACAAGGTAGGGATGAATTAAAGTTAATCCAATTTAGAAATACAAAGTCTTACAACGTCGCTATAACGCGATTAAGTGCTGCAACTAAAATATCAACTTCTTTTTTGCCAATAGTTAGTGGTGGCAAAAAGCGAATAGTTTTAGGATCGGATGCCGAGCCAATGAAAAGTTTTTCGTCATACACCAACCGTTTGCGCAATTCGGCAATCGGAAAATCGAATGTAAAGCCAATCATTAAACCCAAACCACGCACTTCTTTCACGCCGTGTACTTTTTTTAATTCAGCTATAGCATAATCGCCGACTTCTTGAGCGTTTTGAATGAGATTTTCAGATTTTATAACCTCTAAAACTGCGTTGCAAGCCGCACAAGCCAAATGATTGCCGCCAAACGTTGTTCCGAGCATACCCATCCGCGGTGCAAATTTATCGTGAATAAGCAAGCCACCTACAGGAAATCCGTTGCCCATGCCTTTTGCCATCGTTATTACATCGGGTTCAACACCTTCGGCGTGTTGAAAAGCGAAAAATTTCCCA
>JAYWBA010000073.1:0-2227 GCA_043781915.1 Saprospiraceae bacterium | reverse complement strand
GCGACAAAGCCGCTAAGACGACCACACCGTTGCGCTCACCACGCGAATAGTAGAAGTATGTTGTCAAAAAATTCCTCATTCTTGTACGTTTAGTTATTTTTATAAAAGCAAATTTTATTTGGTCAAAACTTTTTGACCCATGCCCCTTTTTCTGCTGTGTCATGGTAAGTGATACCGAGATTGCGGCATTCATTTTTCCACTTTTCAACGCGCCAACGGGCATTGGAACCATCAAAAATAATCATATCAAATTGGCAGTGCTTGGGCAATTCGGAGATATTAATATGGGCATTTTGATGTATTAATAACGCATTTGCATACAAAAGTACACTACTTTCGGGCACTTTGTCAAGTATAGCTATCCGATAGCCCTGAAATTGGCTAATACCGTCATGGTAAATGAAATTCTGTTTTTTTTCGGATACATAAAACTCAGATGTTTCTAACACATTGATATTCAATCGTGTGCGGTGATTTTCGGCAGCAAATTTTATTTTAGTTGCCGTGTCGGAATGTTCAGAAAAATTTTCTGAAAAAGAGTAACATTTTTTCCCTTCGATGAAATCAATGACCGAATTTTTATAGATGTGATAGACGATTATTTCCTTTTGAGTTGTCGTTTTGATGTCCGAAAAAGTATAGAACCCACACAAGACGCATAATATACTGAGGGGGTAAACCAATGCTTTAAGGCGACGAACTTTCAAGGCAAAACCTATGCCAATTAATATTAGATAAATCATTAACACGCTCAATCCTGTTAGCCAAAATCCTGTCAAAATACTGAGAGGTAATTTTTGGATTGAAAACACGATTTCGTTCATCAACCAGACAAAACCAAATAATATTCTGCCCACAAGCCAGCCAAGATAAGGGACTGAATTCACGAAAAATAAAGCAATACCAGCATACAAAGCACCTGTCGAAACAGGCACTGCCAGCAAACCCGATAGCCAAAAATAGGTCGGAAATTGATGGAAATAATACAACGAAATCGGTGTCACAACCAATTGTGCTGCCAAGCCAACGGCAGTTGCCTCCCATGCTAAATTACCTATTTTGTTTTTGACAATCAACAACTTACGTATTTTAGGTTGAAAATAGACGATCCCAATGACTGCAAAATAAGACAACTGAAAACCCACATCGAACAACCAAAACGGGTTCCACAAAACCAAAACAAAAGCCGATGAAGCCAAGACATTATATGTGCTCACTTTGCGCCCCCAACTATTGCCCAGAGCTAAAAAAGTGGACATCACTGCCGCACGCAGAACACTTGCTCCTGCACCCGTAAGCAGCGTAAAAACCCAAATCAAGACTATCGAAAACCCTGATTTTGTCCATCGCCACCGCCGACTGCCCGATTTATAAAAACTCAAAAGCCACTCAAAAGCATTGAATATCAATAGAATGTGCATACCCGAAACAGCTAAAATGTGCATCGAACCCGTGCCTACATAAGCGTCTTTGACTTCATTTGTCACAGCATCGCGGTAGCCCAATATCAAAGCAGAACCAACAGCAAATTCGCGCTCGGTAGTCAAATGCTCTTTCAGAATATTTATCAACCGTGTTTGCCAATGCGCGATGATTTGAATTATTGGATTGCCGCGACCTTGCGCTAAAACTTTTATGCCATCCGTTTGTATAAATAATTGATAGTAAATGTTTTGGAAATGCAAATAGCGTTTAAAATCAAAAGCATCTGGGTTTTTAGGTGGCTCAACTTCACGGGGATTAGCCTTCACTAAAACGAGGTCGCCATACTGAGGGGGGTGTTCGCCAAGCGTATCTTTTTTCAAATACAGCAGCAGATTGCCTGAAACAGTATGCAGAGAATCGGCTGTGTTACCCATTTTTTGCACCGCAACAGTTAAGCGAAAATTAGTCGCTTTTTCAACGCGGTCTGTGACGGTGCCGACGATGATTTTCTCTTCATCGTCGCCTAAAATATTTTTAAAATGATGTACATCATGCGTTTCATTTTGATAATAAACGGATTGATATCCGAGAAAAAAGAGGCAGATACTGAGAAGTATGCCGAACACCCAACGCCACTTAAACGTTGCTTTTTTAAAAACAAGAAATACCACACAAACAGTTGACACTGAAAGTATTGCGTTTCCTAAAACGGGTGATTCAGGTTGCCAAAACTCCGCTGCAACGATGCCGAAAGCAAGCGGGATGAACAGACGGACGAAAGGCATTTCTCGCCAATTGAGTA
>JAYWBA010000072.1:0-2242 GCA_043781915.1 Saprospiraceae bacterium | reverse complement strand
GATGCTCACGGAAGAAGTAGGTGAAGTTGCCCGAATAATTGCCCGACGATACGGTGAACAATCAGAGAAAGAATCGGATAAAAATAAAGATTTGGGCGATGAAATGGCTGATGTACTTTTCGTGTTAATATGCCTTGCTAATCAAACGAACATTAATTTAACGGAGGCTTTACAAAAAAATTTGGATAAAAAAACAAAACGCGACCGTGAACGACATGCTAATAATGAAAAATTAAAATAAGTGAAAAGTGATAAGTGATAAGTGATAAGTGCCACTTACCACTTTTCACTTACCACTTTTCACTTATCACTTTGTTATTGCCTAAATTGGGTTGACAGAAAAAAAGTTTATATAAACTCGTATAAACCAGTTATCTTAACCTATATTTAATCATGGTAAAGAAATCATTAGAAAAAACGGTGTCACAGAATAACGTTTTAAAGAGCCGAGACAAGCGTTATTTTAGCGAAGATCTTCGTCGTCAAATTGTAAAAGAAATTGAAGACGGTGTTTATAACAAGTCTGAAGCTGCGCGTGTTTACGAGGTATCCAATGTGTGTATTTATAATTGGTTACATAAGTATTCCTTTAAATACCAAAAGGGTATTGTCACGGTTGTTGAATTAGAGAGCGAGAGTGTCAAACGCAAAAAGCTCGAGCAGCAACAGGCGGATTCTCATAAAATTATCGCTGCTCAAACGGTAGAACTTTATTTTTACAAGCAGTTAGTCGAAGTCATTAGCGAACATTACGATTTTGACTTTAAAAAAAACATCAATTCGATGTCCTTAGACGGGCTAGTTCAAATAAAGAAACAACTCGATATGAGGGTATCTACTTAGAGCATTTATACGATTATGTGGGCATTAGTCGTCAAGGCGTCCATCAAGCCGTGCAACGTCAAGGCATTTTAGCCGCTCAAATCGAGCAAATTGTGGCATTTGCACAGGCTATTCGGCGCGAACACCCTAAAATGGGTGCCCGTATTATCTACGGCAAAATGGCACTTTCGCCTGATTGTCGTGACTGGTTTGAACAATTTGGCAGAGATAAAATTGAAGCCATCTTGTTAAACAACGGTTTTCGCGTCGTAAAAGCCAAAAATTACCACAAAACGACCGTTAGAGGCTATTTTGTTTTTAAAAATCTGATTAAAGAAATGACTATAAATACCATAAATCAAGTATGGGTCAGTGATATTACCTACTTTTTTGTTGTACAAACAGGCGTTGTCACGCACTATTATTTGACCTTTATCATGGATTTATGCTCACGTAGGCTTATAGGCTTTGCGGTCTCAGATAATTTGACCACCGAAAGTACCACACTTCCAGCTTTACAGATGGCATTAAAGGTCAGACATATCAGCGAAAATCAAATAATAAAAAATTTGATTTTACATTCTGATGGCGGTGGTCAATATGCGGATAAAAACTTTTTAGCTTTGATGAAAAAACATAATATCATATCATCAATGGGCAAACAAGCTTACGATAATCCGAACGCAGAGCGCATTAATGGCACAATAAAAAATGATTATTTGTTGCCTTGGGAAGTAAACTCGTTCGCTAAACTCGAATTATTGACACCAAAGGCGATTAAAAATTATAATCAAGATAGACCACATAGTGCGCTAAAAGGGATGTCACCAATAGAATTTGAAAAAAAATGCAATACATTGGAATAACATAATAAAGTAGTGCAGTCTATAAACAGAGGTCACACTTTTAACCGTTTTTTCTAATTATTTCAAGGAACTTTTTTTTTTTTTTCACCCGCGAGTTAATAGTTAACTCGTTTTTTGTCAACTTATTTCAGTCTAGGACACTTATCACTTATCACTTTTTGCAGATGCTGGCTAATTGTGCTTCATTGCCAACAAAGACATTCAAATCCACGTGTTCGCTTGCACCATTACAACGTCCTTCATCGCTGAATTGCCAAAACCACCACCTCCGTTTATCAGGCAAAGTGACCCCTTTAATATTATTATAACTCGCAATCCAAATCGGGTAATTGGGGAAATTGCCACTGTTATAGCGTTTGTAATAATCAAGATTGGTGTATAGCATCGGACGCATGCCCGTTTGTGCTTCGACAACTTTTAGCCAAGTTTGGATACCCCTCAGTATATCGTCTTTTTGGAGGGCTCTATCATTGCTTTTTTTATCGTCTTCGATGTCCAAAACAGGTGGTAAATCCCCTTTTTCGAGTTTGACATGTTTTAAGTAAAAATTGGCT
>JAYWBA010000071.1:0-40237 GCA_043781915.1 Saprospiraceae bacterium | reverse complement strand
GAGGAATATAGCAGCAATTTTATTAAATAAAACAAAACGTTAGATAAAAACTGTGATAAAAAATTTGGTTTTTATCACAGTTCATCTGCGGGAAATTTGGTTAACACCTCAATACCCACTCAAGTTTTTTTATGCGCCTTATTAAGTTTATTACTACCATCGTCGGAATTTTATTCATCGCAGCTTGCTCATCATCCGATATTAAAAATGCGCGTGTTGAAGCGAGTGTAGTGCCACAAATTTACACCCAGTTTTCGAACGCTGATTTCAAAGAAGATAATGGGGTGCTGTTTCACAAAAACGCTTTATATAATGGTTATGTCATCACTTATTATGAAAACGGCGATACAAATTCTATTGCAGGTTATCTAAATGGATTGAAAGAAAATGTGTCGCGGACTTATTACTCGAACAAACAAATGCAAGAAGTTCGCATTTACCACGCCAATAAAAAAATTGGCGAGCACACAGGTTGGTACGAAAACGGCAACTTGCGATTTAAATACCATTTTGGAAATGATGTGTATGAAGGCACGGTTGAAGATTGGTATGCCGATGGTAAACGCGCTTCGGTGTTTAATTTTAAAAATGGTTATGAATCGGGTTTGCAGCAAGCATGGTATAGTGATGGTAAATTTCGACTGAACTACGAAGTAGTGAACGATAGAAAATACGGACTGACGGGCGTGAATAATTGCGAATCGGTGCTCGATACTACGCTTAATAAATTAATTGCTAAAAAAACAGCACAATGATAAACGGCAAAAGTCAAAGGGCAAAAGGCAAAATACAGAGGGCAAAAGGCAAAGGGCAAATTTCACTCGTTGCCTTTTGCCTTTTACTCTTTGCTTTTTGCCTTTTGCGCTTTGCTTTTTTGACATGCACTTCTCAGCCAAAAAGCAAAGTACCATTTTATAATTCGCCTGATTTTACACCGCTTTGGTTTTCAAATTCAGAAGCTCAATCGAAAAATTTGCACAGTATAGCACCATTTAAATTCATCGACCAAAATGGAAATACGATTACAGAAAACACTGTGAAAGGAAAAATTCACATCGCGAATTTCTTTTTTAGCATTTGCCCAAGCATTTGTCCGAAAATGACACACAACTTAGTTGAAGCACAAAAAGCCTTTGCAACCGATACGTCAGTTGTTCAACTTTCATATTCGGTTATGCCTTGGATTGATTCTGTTGCGCGATTGAAAATGTATGCAGACGTAAATAACATTGATGTTCGAAAATGGCATTTGCTCACAGGTCAGGCAGGTAAAATTTACAATTTAGCGCGTCAATCGTATTTTGCAGAAGAGGCGATAGGTTACACACGCGATTCGACCGAGTTTTTGCACACCGAACACGTTTTATTGGTCGATACAGAAGGGCATTTGCGCGGTGTGTATAATGGCACGTTGCCGTTAGAAATTGATAGATTGATTGAGGATGTTAAAACGCTACGTAGCGAAAAAAAATAGCTATATAACAACGCTATAATTTCTTTAGTACCGCATCGTACAAACCCACCAATAAACTATTACCATCAGCGTCGATTTTAATGCCGCCGTATTTAGCTGTTCCGTATTTTTCCGATTGCCCTTCTTGGAAAAAATAAGATTCTGCGCCGATATTTATACTCCAATTATCTCTCGAGAAGTATTTAATGGGAATTTCATTTTTTGTTATTGGTTCTTTATTCGCTTGATAGCGCACCAAATTTGCTCTGCTCGAATCGTCTAAACTGACGATGCAATAACCCCGTTTCGCAATACTATCGAATTTTACATCGCGCGAAATTTTATAGCGCAACTGCATATAATCGCCTTGCATTAACGAACGTGGATCAACGGGTGCTAATTCGAGCAAAATAAATTTTCCCGATTTAAGCGTGGCTTCTTTTTTTAAAACAGCATTCGTGAAGAAAGCCAAAAGCAAACCCAAGTTTAAAAGAATGATGACAAGTTTATAATTTTTCATCGGTGCTAAATTTTTTGTTGATGAAGTAATACAGTACCAAAAACAATACACCTGTTGCAATTAAAATTTCCGATTTCACCAAAAGCGTAAAATTCAAATCGTAATAATAGCGAGAAAGAAAATAAATAAAAGATATAATGCCGAGTGCAAATCCCGTTTTGTAATTCACTAAAAAACTGAGTAAAATAACTAAAAGTGAACCCACAATAGCGGGCTGAAATGCGGTGGGCAATAAAATTAATGAAGTTAAAACAAAAACAAGCACTCTATCATTCTTTTTTTCAATTTCAAGAATGTCTAAAATTTTAGAAACAACTTCCAGAATTATTAAAATAATGGGTATGGAAGAAACCAAAACAAAACCATCTGTGGCATTAAAATAAAAAAAATTGCCTTTTCCAGTAAAATTTAAAGCAGCTAAAAGCGAAACGATTAAGCCTATTCGCATAGGATTATACAATCTCGAAATTATTTTTTCCCAACATACAATATCAGCTTCTTTAAAAAACCAATAGGTCATCAGTAATGCCAAAAGAACGATATATACATTTATCAATCCAGTTAAATTGTGTGTAAATAATAGAGAAGGAAGACTGATTGTAATAACCAACACTGAAATAAATGAGAGTATGAAATTTTGTGTAAAATACAATGCGGTAATAGCGATGATTGTTAGAATAATGCAAACGCCAAATTGCTCGAACTGTAGTTGGTTTAATCCAAAAAGAAGCAGAATAAAACCGCTTAAATATACGGCAACGCTGACAGTATCGATAATCAGTTTATCCGAAACTTTGTTTATCCATATAGCACCAGTAATAAATCCAAATCCCAAAATCAAATAACTTGCAGCATTATTAAACAAACCTGTTAAAGCTAAGAAACCTAAAAAGGCTAAGGTCGCTAACAAACCACCCAAAACAGAAACAATTTTCACGGAAAGCGTTGTTTTATCTGCTTCATTGTTTTGAAGTTCGTTTACAACGGCTTGTTCATTCATTTGAAATCTATCGCCTTCTTTTTGATAAAGGTGATTAAAAAAGTTTTGTAGATTATCCATTCGCCCATTTTTTTTGAGTGTCGAGAAGAAATTTGATGAGTAAAGTCACACTGATGATTATAAAAAGGGTTATGAGGAGAATCATTGATTGACTCGAAGAAATTTTAATAAGCTCAGCACAAGCAATGTTGATTAAACTAAAAGGAATGATTGAAAGATAAAAGAGGTTTTTCTTTCTCAATCCATATAAAAAACCGATTGAATAAAAAACGGCTGTCAGAGTAAGTAAAGCGTAAAACTCAGGGTGTTTCTCATCAAAAATGCCAATTGAAATGCCAACAGTTGCTAAACTCACACAAGCTAAAGTTATGATATTGGTAAACCAATTCGGAGATTTTAATGAAGTATTATATTTTGAAATCGAAAGCGCAGCCACCAAGAACAAAAGATTCAAGACGACTAACAAAAAAATGATAGAATTATACGACCAATTATGCGCCACTTGCTGTGAATAAAAATAGAGTGTTGTGTTTAGTAAGCCTAAAAAAAGTAGCCACAGCGGCGCAAAATTGGCTACAAATACCCATAATGCAATAAAAACTGTCCAACCCAAAAAGAAATCGTAAGCATTAGCACCTGTTTGATAAATCTGTCCGAAAACAGAACACAGCACGCCTACCAAAACAGCAGCGCCTGTTAAAATGATATTTTTAATCGTTTCATTAAGTCTGGAAAACAGTGCAAAAAGTGTAGTGGCAATTATTAAACTCGCCACCAAACCTAATTTTGCAAATTTGTTTAAATCTGCCCAGTTAAAAGCAAAAAAGAAAATAACACCCAATGTCACAAAGCAAACACCGAGACTCATAAAAAAGAGTTTCAGGAATTTTTGCCATTGTAAAGCATTGTTATAAACGTTCTCTTTTAAGGCATTTTCAACACCCACTTCAGACCAATTGCTGTTTCTGCAAATGGTATGAATTGTATTGCGATCTATATTTTCCATAGCGCACTTTATTGATTTAGATTTTAAACCCTTTTGTAAGAAAAACCGATTGTATTGATTGGTCTTTCAGATGTAAAAACCGTTTTCTTTCTTCATCGTGCATATAGTTATTGAAATCTTGTTCAGTTTCAAACGATACATAATGAATTTCATACGGTTTTTCTATATTCGCTTCAACAAAAGTATTATCGGTAGGTCGAACACGCAGTAAAAGTTTACCATTATATTTTGAAATGATAGGGATGGCAATATCTTCAAACTGGTGAAAAATATTTTCCTGCCCGTGTTTAAGGTAAATCAATTGCGTGATGTAGAGCATCAACTTTAAATTTAAAAATCCAAAGTTAGCAAACTATTTTTTCTCTACAACGTTTAAGTGTTATAATTTTGCGTTCGAAAAAATTCAATATAAAATATGTTGCTCGTAGAAAATTCGATTACCCCAGAAATTTTGCTCGATAAAATTGACTTGCCCGTTTTAGAAAACAGTATGTCATATCAAGCTTACATTGAAAATGTGAACGCGCTAATTGCACAAGGAAAAGCATCTACGAACGATGATTTGAACGATGAAGAGCATTTGCACTTTACACAACTCAATCTGACGCGTATGAAACGCCTCGATAAAACGACGCATCTAAGCGAATCAACAATGGATGCTTTATTAAAATGGACATTGCCTGTTTATTTTTTGGTCATCAGCGAAGGTTGGTGTGGTGATGCTTCTCAAATTTTACCAGTAGTTCATAAAATAGCAGAATTTAACCCCCAAATTAAGATGCGTGTTATTTACAGAGACGAGCATTTAGATATTATGAATCGCTATTTAACCAACGGTGGTCGTGCTATTCCTATGGTTTTAATAGTTTCTCAACGCGATGGTTCGGTGCTTGGCAAATACGGACCAAGACCAGATGCCGTTGCTCAAATAATGACTGCACGCAAAGTTTTAGAAAAACAACTGCCTATTGATGAGCAAAAAGCATTTTTCGCGGAAAGTAAAACTTTAGCGCAAAAATGGTACAACGACAATAAAACTATCGATATTCAGAATGAATTGATGGCTGTTTTGGAGAAGATATAATATAGCCAAACCTCGTAGGTTTTTAAAACCTACGAGGTTTTTTCTTTTAACAAATCCTTCAAACACGTTTCCAAAAAATGCGTTTGTAACCCAAACATTGTTTTCAAAGACATAATCTCCGCAAAAGCCTCTGGGCGCGATTTGGTTTTTGCCGCCGTTATAAGCACATTTTTTGGCGTATGCTCAACGGAAATAAATTCCTGCACTTTTACTGTGTAACCAAAATATTCTAAGTACAAAGCGCGAATCGTATCTGTCAAAGTTTCGGCAGTGCGCTCTTTCAAAATACCATATTTTAAAATCGGCGAAATGCGCTCATCAGTGTGTTTCAAATCTTTTCGGACTTGTTTGTGGCAGCATGGCGCTACTAAAATAAGTTCAGCCTCATCCCGAATACCCTTAGCTATGGCAATATCTGTGGCGATATCGCAAGCGTGTAAAGCAATAAGCACATCGAATTGAATATCATTGACAGCATTAATGTCTTTCGCTTCAAATTTTAAGTCAGAATAATTACACGCAGCAGCTAATGTATTCGCATCGTGTACTAAACCTTCACGTAAATCGTAGCCCGTAATTTGTGGTGAAAGATTTTTTGTATTTCTGAGATAATCGTACAACGCAAAAGTCAAATAACCTTTACCGCAACCGAAATCAGCGATACGCGCTTTAGCAGGTAAATGATGTTCATTTACCAAATGCTCGAATAAATCGATATAGTGCGCTACTTGTTTGAACTTTTTTTGAGCAGGCGCTAAAACCACGCCTTCCGAGTTTGTAATTCCGAGTGTGTTCCAATACGGTGTTTTTGAATTGAGCGCATGTACTTTCTCGCGATTGTGCTCAACATTAACTACCGTACCACTTTGTTGATTAGAAGTAAAACTTGAGATTCCTTGCGGTGAAATTTTTAAACTTTCTGTGCCTTCGGCGTGAATTAAATCGGCGAAGAAAAATTCTTTTTCGAGAAGTGATTTTAGCTCTATACGCGCTTCTGCCAAACTAAAATTCTTGAACACATCATTCGTCGCATTTCTATACGTAAATTGTAGAACGCGTTTATTTTTTATAATAAGCGGTCGAACATATACATTTTTGAGTGCGCTACTTTTTACGCGCATTTTTGACAGCGTGAGCTTAACGAGTGTATTGTGCTCGAAACTTTCGGCAAAAAAATTTATGAATTCGTCCATATTAATAACCTCGTAGGTTTTAAAAACCTACGAGGTTTGTTTGACCTACGAGGTTTGTTTGTGCCCCGAGGTTTAATTGCACCTACGAGGTTTATCCTAAATAATATTAACTTCCTTCCGCCAGAAATTTTGCCAAATCTTTTAAACAAAGATGCTTTTCTTCATGATATTTTAAAAAATTCTCTTTGCCATCAAACCATTTCAGCAGAATATCTCGCTCAAGCAAAGTCGGCTTATTTGAAAGTATGCCTTTGTAAGAAGAATGAGGATACAATCTAAAATCATCAATAAATCCATGGTTTTGCAGATTTTGATGAATATAATAAACTATCTGCATTAAATAACCTGAGTCTAAAACAGGTTTTTTCCTAAATCGTTCTTCAAAAAGTTTTCCTGTACGGTTATTTGCTTTATTATATGCCTTTGCATAAGCATTAAACAAATTTGCAAATGCTTGTTCTGCCATTGGCATTCGAGAAACATCGCTGGCTTTTGAAGTTAAAGATAAATTTTCACGAATTCGAATGAGAGCATGGAAATGATTACTAAGTAAAACATAGCAATATGTTTCGGCTACGGGTTCAATATGTTTTTTCCATAAACTAAGGAAGTAGTTATAATTGCCCGCCTCATTAAAAATGTTTTCTTTATTGTTGCCCCTATTATAAACGTGATAAAAAGCACCTTCAACAAATGGAACAGTGAGAGTCATAGTATGTTAATTAAACATTCAAAAGAATGTAAAAATACTATTGGCTCATTAGAATTCCAAACCTAGTAGGTTTTTTTATTAACCTCGTAGGTTTTAAAAACCTACGAGGTTTGGGAAAAAAAAGAGGTTAATAAAAAAAACAAAAAACCTCGTAGGTCTCAAACACCTACGAGGTTAATATGTTAGTTAAACTTCTGCGCTTGTCCTAGGACTCGAACCTAGGACCTACGGATTAACAGTCCGTTGCTCTAACCAACTGAGCTAGACAAGCAAAATAACTTCCCAAATAACAACTTATCCAAAAAGTTTTGCAAATATACATTATCTGCAATTAATGTGCAATCTTTGCGCTAAATTTTTATTCCATAAAATACTTTTTTTTATTTATGAGTCTATTAACCGTTGGTTCTGTCGCATTTGATACCATTGAAACGCCTTTTGGCATTGCCGAACGCATTGTAGGTGGTTCGTGTACATACATTAGTTATGCAGCATCTTATTTCACCAATAATATTCAAGTTTCGGCGGTTATTGGCTCCGATTTCCCTGAAACCGAATTAGCATTCATGCGCTCGCGTGGTATTGATTTAACAGGCTTGGATGTAAAGCAAGGCGAAAAATCTTTTTTCTGGCATGGTCGCTACCACACCAATATGAATTCGCGCGACACACTCGTTACAGAGCTCAACGTTCTTGCCGATTTTCAACCTGTTTTGCCAGAATCGTATAAAAACGCACAATTTTTAATGCTCGGCAATTTAACGCCCGATATTCAAATGAGTGTAATTAAGCAAATGGCAAAACGACCAAAGTTTATCGCTTTAGATACCATGAATTTTTGGATGGATATTGCGCTCAAGCCATTATTGAAAGTGCTCAAAAAAATTGATTTACTTATTATCAATGAAGAAGAAGCGCGCCAACTCAGCGGCATTCACTCGATTAAAAAAGCGGCGAATAAAATTTTAACACTCGGTCCAAAATACTTGATCATTAAAAAAGGTGAACACGGCGCTATGCTTTTTTTCAAAGATGCTGTATTTTTTGTTCCAGGTTTACCGCTCGAAGAAGTTTTTGACCCAACAGGTGCAGGCGATACTTTCGCCGGTGGATTTATGGGTTATCTCGCCGCAGCTAAAAATGTTTCGTTCGATTCTATGAAACGCGCGATTGTTTATGGTTCGGCATTGGCTTCTTTTTGTGTCGAAAAATTTGGACCAGAAGGTATTAAAAACCTGACGCGCGAACAAATCGATGCACGTGCGCAAGAATTTACAAAAATGGTGCGCGTGAAATTGTAATTGATGTTTGCAAAAAAAAATTGCAGATTCAATTTTTGAAATTGGGCAGCCTAAACAGCACAATTATAATTATGTTTGGGTTGACTAATTGAATCACCAAAACAGCACAATAGTAATTACGTTTAAACGATGCTATTTTAAATTTTGTAAATGGAAAAAAAAATTTCATTTACGAAATTTAAAATTCTAAAAAACTTGGAGAGCCGCGATGGATCGCGTCTCTACTTTTTTGGTGTTATGTAGGCGACTTTTATATTTTAAGAATTTGTTTCTACAAGTTTTTGCGTAACATCAGATTTTAAACAAATGAATTTATCTTAAAGTTTGTAAGAATTTTTGAAATCCCATTCAAAAACGTAACTTTGGAAAAATCTTCTCCTAATTTACTAAGTTTAAAACAATATTACCACTAAACCGTGTTACTATAATAAACAGCAGCAACATTTATGAAAATCGGTATAGTTTGTTATCCAACATTTGGGGGAAGTGGTGTATTAGCAACGGAATTAGGTTTGGGTTTGGCAAAACGCGGGCATCAAATTCATTTTGTAACGTATCGACAGCCTGTGCGATTGACCCAAAATCATTTTCATGAAAACATTTATTATCATGAGGTGGTGGGTATGGATTACCCACTGTTTGAACACGCTCCTTATGATACAGCTTTAGCGAGTAAACTCGTCGATGTCATTAAGTACGAGAACATCGACATTTTGCACGTGCATTACGCTATTCCGCATGCTATGGTAGCGTATATCACTAAAAAAATTCTCCTAACTGAAGGGCGATACATTCCAACAATCACCACTTTGCACGGCACAGATATAACATTGGTCGGGCAGAATCGAAGTTTTGCGCCCGTGGTTGAGTTTTCGATTAATAAATCGGATGGCGTGACAGCAGTTTCGCAACATCTGCGCGATGAAACCTACGCTAAATTTAAAATAACAAACGAGATTGAGGTTATTTACAACTTCATCGACTTTTCGCGATTTAAACGCACCAACAAGCAGCATTTCAAACAAATTTTAGCGCCCAATGGCGAAAAAATACTGATTCATACTTCTAATTTCAGAAAAGTTAAGCGTGTTCAAGATGTCATTCAAATTTTTAAACGTGTACACGCAGAAATTCCGAGTAAACTTATAATGATTGGCGACGGACCAGAACGCCAGAACATGGAAGAATTATGTCGCGAGTTGCATCTGTGCGATGAAATTCGTTTTTTGGGTAAGCAAGAAGCTGTTGAAGAACTTTTAGCCATTGGCGATTTGTTTATCCTTCCTTCAACCTCCGAAAGCTTTGGTTTAGCCGCTCTTGAAGCTATGGCATGCGAAGTGCCCGTCATTTCATCCAATGCGGGTGGTTTGCCCGAAGTTAATATTCACGGCGTGACTGGTTTTTTAAGCCCTGTGGGTGATGTTGAAACTATGGCCCGCCACGCCATCGACTTATTAAGCAACGAAGAAAAACTATTGACATTCCGAGCCAACGCATTAGCACAAGCGCACAAATTTGACATCCACAATATCCTACCTCAATACGAAAATTATTACAAACAGGTGATTGAACGTGCTGTGTATAATAAACAAACTTTGAGCCATGAGCTTTGAGCTATGGGCTGACAAACAAGAAAAGCTCATAGCTCAAAGCTGATTATAGCTTGTATAAAGCATTATACGCTTTCTCATATTTATCGCCTGCGCGCCACTTCGGTTTTTTATCTCGGTTAGCAATCAGCCTTGCAGCATAGGCGAAAGTTTGACAATATTTATGAAAATAAGTAAAACTCACGGTTTCAACTTGGTCGCCTAATTGGTGATAATACTTTAAAATATCGCCATCGAATTTCGTTAAACCAGGCGCAAAATCGGGCGCAGGGATGCCTTGAGCGGCAAACGAAACATTATCGGAGCGGTCGAATAAATTTTGTTCTGGTGCTGGGTCATCTATAACTTTTAACCCAAATGCAGCAGCAGATTGTTTGATTTCTGTACTACAATCTGTGCGCTCTAATCCAATAGTAGTCACAACTGTTGTATCGTTATAACCTGCACCATCCGTATCGAAAGCGTAAACACAATCTTTCAATGGAATAAGCGGGTGCTTTGCATAATAATCACTTCCGAACAAACCTTCTTCTTCGCCTGTGAAAGAAATAAACAAAATAGAGCGACGTGGACGTTGTATTGAAAGCGATTTTGCCGCCAGCAATAAAGCCGAGCAACCAAAACCATTATCGCGTGCACCATTAAAAATCGTATCTTGATCGGCAGGTTTTGTAGGGTCTCTATGAATCATGCCGAGATGGTCGTAATGCGCGGAAAGAATGACGTACTCGTTTTTCAATTTAGGGTCAGAACCTTCCAAAACACCAACCACATTGGGAGAAATTAAAACTGTTGCAAATGCAGGAATAATTTGCAACGATGCCGTTTGTGCCGCATTTGAATTTAATTTAGTCCAGAAAACGCTATCCATCAAACAATGCGCCATCGGCTTATCATCTTTCAAATCATCTGCTTTGGGTTTTATGCCGCCGCCAAAAAATCGGATAACGCGTTTAAACGAAATTTTAGCAGTAAACACTTCAATCAATGCCACTGCGCCATTTTTCTGTGCCATCTCTTCTTTGCGCTTTGATGCCTCAAATTGTGCACCCAAATATTTCGTAGAAATGGCAGTATCGGGTGTTCCCCAACGCGCAATCACTATTTTGCCTTTTACATCAACGTTTTTATAATCATCGTAACCTTTGTCATCCGTCCATCCATAATTTACATAAATGTATGGCACGTTTTTCAGACTTAAAGCTTCACCGGAAGTGAGAACTAAATCTTTACCTATAGTTAAAGTGTCTTCTCCAACTACCATTTTTCCAGAGCCGCTGCTTTCTTTTTTAGAAAAACTGATATTTTGGTAATAAGAATTTTGTCCTTTAACGGGTTGAATGCCGAACAATCTGAACTGTTCCGCCATATAGCGCGCTGCAACTTTACTTCCCGGTTCACCCGTCATGCGTCCTTGTAATTCGTCGGAAGCAATGAAACGCAAATGTGCTTCTGTTTCTGAGGCGGGTAGTGTGTATTCTGGTAATTTTTTTAAAGGTATGCTTTGAGCAAAAGCGAATAAGTTGACCAAAAGTAGTGTAAAAAGGGATACAAGGAGTTTCATAATTTATCTTGAATAATAGAAATAAAGTTGTCAAAGATAAATAGTACTTACTCTTGTAGTTCAATTTCCCGCAGAAATCCGTAGAAACTTTCGCAGAAATCCGCAGATATTTTAAAAATTATACCTAAATTTGAAAATCTACAAGTTTCTGCGAATTTCTGCGGGAAAAGGCTATAAGAGAGTAGTATCTAAAACGTCTTCATTGCAGCAATCAAAGCTTTATTTTCTTTTTCCGTTCCGACCGAAATACGCAAACCATTCGGCGTGCGCGGGTCACTCGTTCTGCTTCGAATAACCACACCTTGTTCTGTTAAATAGTTGTACATTTTCTGCGCGTGGTTGCATTCAATGAAAATAAAATTAGCATCGGTTGGGTAAATGCGCGTGATGTGTGGAATGGTTTTTAATTTTTTTAGAAGAACTTCTCGCTGTTTTAAAATCGATTTAACTTGACGTTGCATTTTTTCAGGTGCGTTCAATGCTTTTAAAGCCGCGCCTTGACTTAAAATATTGACATTATACGGTGCTTTAATTTTATTCATCAGCGCAATTAAATCGGCATGCGCGTATGCCATTCCCGTTCTGATGCCAGCCAATCCCCACGCTTTTGAAAGCGTTTGCAACACAACCACATTATCGTTTTTTTGCCACGCGTTCGCTAAACTCGGTTGTGTTGAAAAATCGCAATACGCTTCGTCAATCACTACAATGCCATTGAATTTTTCTATTAAAGCTTGTACTTTTTCTGGATGAATGGCATTGCCTGTCGGATTATTAGGCGAGCACAAAAACAACATTTTCGTATTCGGTGTAACAGCTTCAAGCACTGCTTCAACGTGCGGTTGAAAATCGTCGTCGAGCGGAACAGCAACCACTTTAACATGATTGATGTTTGCACTCACGGCATACATGCCATAAGTTGGTGGCACTATGATGATTTCATCCACTTCTGGTTTGCAAAAAATGCGGAATAATAAATCAATCGCTTCGTCGCTACCGTTGCCAAAAAAAATATTCTCAACGGGTATGTTTTTAATTTTGCTCAAAACCTTTTTCACTTCACGTGCTAATGGGTCGGGATAGCGGTTTACATTGTGTTCGTGCAAAAACGGATTTTCATTGGCATCTAAAAATGTTTGCGCCGCGCCGTGAAATTCATCGCGTGCACTGGTGTAAGGTTTTAATGCAAGAATGTTTGGGCGCACCCATTTTATAAACGAAGCCATTATGCTTTTTTGGATTAAATGAACGTAACTCTTTAGCTAAAGCTAAATCCCAGAACAATGGAAACGCGGATTTAGCGGATTTTACGGATAAACGCGGATTTTTATCTGCGAAAATCTGCTAAATCCGTTAAATCCGCGTTTCCATTGTAGCACATTTTAGCTTTAGCTAAATAGTTGCAAATCCTGATTTAGGGTGCAAAGTTGACCAAGATTTTCTCGATTTTAGAATTTTTAAGTAAAAAAAATCGGGGAAATCCTAAAAC
Organism: Saprospiraceae bacterium; assembly: GCA_043781915.1. Classification (GTDB taxonomy): domain Bacteria; phylum Bacteroidota; class Bacteroidia; order Chitinophagales; family Saprospiraceae; genus JAAFJT01. The sequence continues at coordinate 27,305 of JAYWBA010000071.1, read as the reverse complement.
CTTAAACAAGCTAATAAAAAGATGATAACTTTGGAATTCTTAATCAATACAACTATTCTAATTTTTATGAAGCTATTTTACTCTTTTTTCGCATTTTTATTAGTATCGGTCGGTACTCTTAATATAAAAGCACAAACCACACCGCAACAAATTCACTTGTGGGAAGCTGGTGCACCCGGTTTTGAAAACAGAAAAGATGAACCCGAACAAGCCAAAGATTGGTGGGTGAAAAATATACACAATCCGTCCATCACCGTTTTTTTACCACCAAAAGAAAAAGCGACAGGTGTAGGTGTCATCATTTGTCCCGGGGGCGGCACACACAATTAGTTTTTACTTCAGAAGGTCGCGACGCTGCCGAATATTTTAATAGCATTGGCGTGGCGGCATTTGTTTTAAAATCTCGCTTATTCAGAGAATCTAATTCGCCCTATACATTAGAAAACCATGTCAAGCAAGATGCCTATCGCGCTATGCGGCTGGTTCGGAGTCGTGCCAAAGAATGGGGTGTTGATTCAGGCAAACTCGGTATCATGGGATTTTCAGCAGGTGGAGAAACAGTTGCGATGGTTGCTTACGGATCTGGAAAAGGAAATCCAAACGCACCAGATACAATCGACAGATTAAACGGCAAACCCAATTTTCAAATTCTCATTTATCCTGGTCCACTCGGCGTGCCCGATTCGGTAGGTGCCGATGCGCCGTCTGCTTTTTTGCTCGCTGCAAACGAAGATGTGTGTTGTTCGCCACCGATTGTAAAATTGCTTCAAAAATACCGCGAAGCCAAAGCACCCGTCGAAACGCATATTTACAGCGTCGGTAAACACGCGTTTAATATGGGTAAACGCTCCACTTTTCGCTCGCTAAAAACGTGGCCCGACAGATTAACTGATTGGTTGATTGATACGGGGATTTTGGTGGTGAAGTGAAATTTACTATTTTTGCACCATGCTACAAACAATTAAATCGGCTTTTCAGAATTGGTTCGGCGGCTTACCCACTACGGTTTGGATTATCGCGGGTGTATCGTTCACCAATCGGGCGGGTTCTATGATAATTAGTTTTTTAACTTTGTATTTAACGGGTCCGTTACATTTCGACATAGCTACGGCTGGAGAAATTGTCCTTTTCTTTGGAGTAGGTGGTATAGCAGGTTCGTTCGTCGGTGGTTATTTAACCGATACGTTTGGTTATTATAAAGTGCAGTGGCTGACTTTACTCATTGCTGGCATTGTAGCTGCCATTATACAGTATTTTGCAAGTTTCTATTGGTTGTGTGCTGGTATTTTTATGTTTAGTTTTATCAGCGAAGCATTCCGACCTGCCAACAATGTCGCTTTAATGTATTACGCGAACGATGAGATCAGAACACGCGCGTATTCGCTGCTGCGCATCTCAGTCAATTTAGCTATAAGTTTTGCGCTCGGCATTGGCGGATTACTGATTGCGCTGGGTTGGCGTTGGTTATTTTGGTTCGATGCGCTAACAAGCATAGCAGCCGCTTTAGTAGTTTTGATGTATTTACCTGATAATTCAAAAAATCTCCCCCAAAATGTAAGAGAACGCAAAAACCTGAGCACCATTTTTAAAAATTCCGCTTACGCTGATGTGCCTTTTTTGCTTTTTACGCTATATACTTTTATCGGTGCCGTTGTTTTCATGCAAATTATATGGACAATCTCTTATTTTTTCACACGCGCTTATGGTTGGAGTGAAGCACAGGCGGGATTAATGAATGCGCTTAATTGTATTTTCGTATTGGTCGTCGAGATGCCACTCGTGTTTTATCTTCAGAAAAAATTTAAACCCTTACAAGTTGTTTGTATGGGTATTGTATGCTACGGTTTAGCACACTCAGCCTTGTTTTTACCTTACGCATGGACAATACTGCCTGCATCCATTTACATACTTTTTATTTCTTTGGGTGAAATTTTAGTGATGCCTTTCAGTTCTACTTGGGCAGCAAAACATGGTGAAGGTGCGCGCAGTGGTGAGTATATGGGTTTGTATGGTATTGCTTATTCGTTTTCGCATATTGGAGCGCCGTTGTTGGGTACGCAAATTATTGCTCGTTATGGTTTCGATAGGCTTTGGATGGTTTTAATTATATTGAGCATTCTTGCATTTTTAGGATTTTATAATTTGAGGAACAAAGAATAAATTTAGTAATTATTCAGGTTTTATCGCTTTTCAAGGATGTGCGGTGATATTATCCGATAACCAAACTATAACCAGTAGATAATTTAACCACAAGGAACTCAAAGAAAATCACAAAGAACACAAAGTTAATAAGCACTTTGTGTTCTTCGTGTAAAACTTTGTGAACTTCGTGGTTAAATTTGTCCTTGTATCTGAAATAAAAACAGCTACATACTTCTTCAACTTACTCAGAAATTTTAATTTATGCAAAAACTCCGCAGCACCGATTGGTTTGGTAGAAAAGATAAAGACGGCATTATTTACCGCAGTTGGATGAAAAACCAAGGCATGCCGCCCGATATGTTCGATGGCAGACCCGTTATTGGCATTTGCAACACGTTCAGTGAACTCACGCCGTGCAATGCACATTTTCGTGATATTGCAGAGCGTGTTAAGCGCGGCGTTTTAGAAGCAGGCGGTTTCCCTGTTGAGTTTCCGATTATGAGTTTAGGAGAGACTTTGCTGAAACCGACGGCGATGTTGTTCCGAAATTTAGCAAGCATGGATGCCGAAGAATCTATTCGAGGTAATCCGATTGATGGCGTTGTGCTACTAACGGGTTGCGATAAAACCACGCCATCCACTGTAATGGGTGCATCGAGTGTGGGTTTGCCAACCATTGTTGTACCCGGCGGACCCATGCTGAACGGCAAATATAAAGGTACTGAAATTGGTTCGGGTACGCACGTTTGGAAGTTTGATGAAGATATGAAAACGGGCAAAATGACACAAGAAGAATGCGAATTTGCCGAAAGTTGTATGAGCAGAAGTATAGGACACTGCATGACGATGGGAACTGCAAGCACGATGGCGTGCATGGTTGAATCGCTCGGATTAACACTGCCGGGTGCATCTGCTATTCCTGCAGCTGATTCGAGAAAACGCGTTTTGGCGCAACTCTCTGGTCGCAGAATTGTAGAAATGGTGAAAGAAAACTTAACCATTGATAAAATCCTGACGCGCGAAGCGTTTGAAAACGCGATTAAAGTGAATGCTGCAGTTGGTGGCTCATCCAATTTTATTATTCATCTAACGGCGATTGCGGGCAGAATTGGTGTTGATTTAAAACTCGACGATTTTGATACCATTGGCAGCAAAATCCCACTCTTGCTCAACCTTATGCCATCGGGAAAATATTTGATGGAAGATTTTTATTACGCAGGCGGTTTGCCTGTTATTTTAAACGAACTGCGCAATGAACTCCACAAAAACATTGTAACGGTAACTGGAAAAAATCATGCGGAAAATATCGTTGGATTGACGGATTGTTATAACGAAAACGTGATTGCCAAATACGAAAAACCATTTATTGAACACGCGGGTTGTGTGGTTGTTAAAGGCAATCTGGCAAAAAATGGTGCGGTTATAAAACCTTCAGCGGCAACACCTGCTTTGATGAAACACAAAGGTCGCGCCGTAGTGTTTGAAAGTATTGAAGATTATCATGCCCGCATCGACGACCCCGATTTAGATATAGACGAAACCTGCGTGATGGTTTTAAAATACGTCGGTCCTGTGGGTTATCCAGGCATGCCCGAAGTGGGAAATATGGCACTACCCAAAAAAATATTAGAGCGCGGCATTAAAGATATGGTGCGCATCAGCGACGGTAGAATGAGCGGCACTGCGTATGGCACTGCTGTTTTACACGTTTCACCTGAAAGTGCCATCGGTGGCAATTTAGCACTGGTTCAAAATGGCGATATTATTGAATTGGATGTCGCAAAACGCAAATTACATTTGCATGTCAGTGTCGCAGAATTATCAAAACGCCGCGCCGCATGGCAAAAACCTGAAGCGCGTGCCAAACGCGGTTATGTTCACATGTACATCAATCATGTTATGGGTGCCGATAAAGGTGCCGATTTAGATTTTTTGCAAGGTAGCTCGGGTAGCGAGGTGGCACGGGATTCGCATTGATTCCTACTTCGGTTGTTGCTGCGTAACACAATGAAATATTCCGCCATTCTCATATAAATTCCGCACATCAGCCCCGACGACTGTTTTGTTTGGAAAAAAAGTTTGTAAAATATTTTTAGCACCGTATAATTTCACCAAAGATTACCATTTAAATATAGGGTTTGAAAATCTTCTAAACTAATGACATTGATTTTCGGAAATTTCCTATCTTTCAAAACATTAAAATCTGAATCATTGGTTATCAGATAATCGGCATTGCCAGAAAAGGCGCAATCAACAAAAGCATCATCGTCAGGATCTTGAGTTATTATATGCCAACGGTAATAAACTTCAACGTTTATTGTAGCTGGGTTTTCAGAAATAATTCTTAAAACATTCTCGGCAACATTCTGAGTAGTTCTTTCTGTAATTTTTTCATAATATTCGAGCAAAATAGGGGTTGTAACAAGAAGTTTAAATTTCTCTTTGACGAATGAATCGAATAGCCAATTGTATTTCGATTTTCTTCCCATCGAGATTAAGAGGATATTTGTGTCAATCACTAACCTAAGTTTTTTCATTGATTTTTTTCATTTAACCATTCATCCATCGTTTCATTTGTCCAGCCGCGCTCATCCCAGAGTTTGTCCATTTCATCGTTTACTTTTTTAGCAAAAAAAGCAACGAGCATTCTTTTAATTTCGAGCAAATCTTCCTCTGTAGTAGTATATTGGAATACTTTTAAAAGCTCCATCTGGAGATTTGTCAAAGGTTGTGCAATAGTAGCTGCCATAATTTTATAATTTACAAACAAAATTACAAAAATAATTTGAGATTGAAAGGGATTATTTCACCGAATAATAAAATTATATCCCCTCAAATTTAAAATAAATTCTCTCAAAGTGGTAGGATAATTCTATATTTGTGTTAAATCAATTTTCTAAAATATGGACAAACTATTCATCATCATTTTTGCAATCTCCATTGCTGCTTGCAAAAACCAGCCAAGCAAAACGTCCACTGTGGCTGAAGAAAAATACAAAAAAATTGGCGAAGTTATTCGTTATGATGCTGCTTTAGACAGCATTGTTTCTATAAACGCTAAAGCGGAAATTATTGCCGAAGGTTTTAAATGGAGTGAAGGCAGTATTTGGGTGGAAAAACAGAATATGCTGCTATTTTCCGATGTGCCAAGCAATACCGTTTATAAATGGACAGAAGAACACGGTGCACAAACCTATCTTGTACCTTCAGGTTATACGGATACGATAAAACGCGGTGGAGAAATGGGTAGTAACGGATTAACGCTCGATAACAACGGCAATCTGGTTTTGTGTCAGCATGGAGATCGAGATGTGGCGCGCATGGATGCGCCGCTCGATAAACCTGTGGCGAAATTTGTAACGCTGGCTAATAAATACAAAGGGAAACGTTTTTCAAGCCCAAACGATGTTGTTTTCAATAGAGAAGGTGAAGCGTTTTTCACCGACCCGCCGTATGGATTGGAATCTAAATCGGATACAGACAGCAAAAAAGAAATCAAATTCAATGGCGTGTATAAAGTTAAAAAGGATGGAAAAGTTATTTTGCTGACCGATTCTATCTCGCGACCGAATGGGATTGCGTTCTTTCCCGACCAGAAAAAATTGCTTGTTGCCAGCTCCGACCCACAAAAACCAAATTGGTATGTCTGGGATGTGAAAGGGGATGCACTCACGCACGGAAAAATATTTTACAGTGCCTCAGCATACGACCCAAAATGGCGTGGATTACCTGATGGTTTGCGTATTTCTAAAAATGGGACTGTTTTTGCGACGGGCCCTGGTGGTGTTTATATTTTTGACAGCACAGGCAAAAAATTAGGGCTGTTAAAATTAGATGAACCTACAAGTAATTGCGCGCTTTCACCAGATGAAAAAACACTCTATGTAACTAATAATATGTTGGTATTGAGGGTTAAGTTGAGAAATTAGTTTGGTTGATAGTTGACAGTTGACAGTTTGTAACTCAATCTACGACTGTCAACTGTCAACTATCAACTAATTAGGCATTAAACTCACCGATTCAAACCCAGCTTTTTGGCGCACCCACGCATATACTAACGGCACAATAAACAAAGCGGCAAAAGTTGAAGCAGCTAATCCACCAATAACAGCGCGACCGAGTGGTGCAGATTGGTCGCCTGATTCGCCAAAACCAATCGCCATAGGTATCATACCTGCTATCATGGCGAGGGATGTCATTAGAATAGGTCGCAAACGAATACTTGCCGCTGTTGTGGCTGCTTTCGATGCGTTTTTATATTCTATGCGCAAGGTCTCAGCATTCGTGACAATTAAAATAGCATTAGCTACCGATACGCCCACCGCCATAATTATCCCCATGTACGATTGTAAATTCAAAGTCGAACCCGTAGCAAAAAGCATTAACATAGCGCCTAATAATACAGCAGGAACAGTTGAAAGAACACTTAAAGCGATACCAAAAGATTGATAATTTGCCGCAAGTAAAAGTAAAATAACCACGATGGCTGCAAATAATCCTGTTTGCAAGGCATCTAAAGTTTCAGTGAGGAGCGCAGAAATACCTTTTATTTCAGTTACTAAACCTGTTGGTGGCACACCAACATCGTCAATAGCTTTTTGAACCGCAGTCGATGCACTTCTGAGATCTTTTTTATGAATGTTGGCGCCAATGGTTACAAATCGGCGCGGACCAGCTCTGTCATATTCGCCGGGCGATTTTTCTAATTGAAAAGAAGCTACATCGGAAAGAATCGGTCGCGCTTGACCTTTTACCAACGGAACAGATTGTAATTCTTCTAACGAATTCATTTCATACTCAGGAATTTGCACTTGCGTTTGGTACGTGTAAGATGTCCTGCTATCGAGCCAAAAGTTTTTACTCGTTAACCTACTCGATGACGTACTGGCAGTTATACTGCGCGAAACTTGCTCGAGCGAAAGCCCCATGAGTGCTAATTTCTCTCTATCAATATTGATATTGATTATCGGAAAATTCAACGGTTGTGCAATTTGCACATCGCGTAAGAACGGAATTTCTTTCATTTTACTGAGCAATTTACTCGAGTAAGTATTGATATCTGCCATGTTTTTACCTGCAACGCGCACTTCAATCGGGTTATTGGCACCTTGAGCCATTATTTTTTCTGTGAGTTCGATGGGTTCAAATGAAATTTTTGTTGAAGGAAATTTGTTGTGAATAGCGCCACGCAATGTTTCTTTTAATGCTTCTATATTGCCGACATAATCTTCTGCTAAATTAACCTGAAGTATCGCTTCGTGCGAGCCGCTGTTAAAAATATATAAATTACTCGTACCAAAATTGCTCGGCACAGGACCAACAAAAGCTGAAGTTATAGCTATGCGATGTTGTACCACCGAATCGATAATAGCCAATATAGATTTTGTTGTGCGCTCGGTAATTTCTAACCGTGTTCCGTCGGGTTCGCGAACCCGCATTTGTAACTGACCAACATTCGATTTGGGCAATAAATCTTTGCCAATAGTAACAAAACAAAAAATAGTAGCTCCAAAAACAAGCAACAAATAGGCAGCCACGATAAGTTTTTTAAACTTCAACCATATGGTTAATCGATTAGCTAAATTATTTTTTAATTTTTGAAAGAAATTTTGTTTTTCGGGATGTAATTTTTCTTCTTCTATATGAGCGTTTACTTCATCAATTTCATTTTTATCAAAAACTAAACCCGCATGAGCGTGTTTAAACATTTCTTGTTTTAAAAGCCGATTCGATAGAACAGGCACTAAAGTTTGTGCTGCTATGAATGAAACGCCCATTGCAAATGCAATACTTAGAGAAAGCGGTAAAAACATCGCTTTCGGCACACCACTCATTACAAAAGTAGGCGCAAAAACAGCCAGAATACACAACAAAATGAGCAGCAACGGAAACGACACTTCTTCACACGCATCTAAAATAGCTTGGCGTTTTGTTTTTCCCATCTCTAAATGTTGGTGAATATTTTCGATTGTCACCGTAGCTTGATCAACTAAAACGCCAATAGCCAAAGCCAAACCGCTCAGTGTCATGATATTTACAGTTTGCCCCGCTAAATTCAAAAAGAAAACGGACCCTAAAACAGAAACTGGGATAGTGATAATTACTACTAAACTGCTTCTCCAATCGCGCAAAAAAAGTAAAACCATTAATCCAGTGAGAATCGCACCCAAAATGCCTTCAGTCATTAATCCTTTGGCTGCATTTATAACAAATATGCTTTGGTCAAACTCGTAAGAAATTTTAACGTCGTCGGGCAAAAGCGATTGCATTTCGGGTAATTTGGCACGCAACCTCTGTACAACATCCCAAGTAGAAGCGTCTGCAGTTTTTACAACGGGTATATACACCGAGCGTTTGCCATTCACTAAAGCATAATCAACAGTAACATCTGCTGCATCTTCAACGCGCGCCACATCGCTCATATTAATGCTTGTTGTCCCATTATTTTTTATAGAAATGCTTTCAAACTGCTTAATTTTATCTTCTAAAGAATTTAACGTCGTTATAAATAAAGTACTATCAATCCGAATATTTCCTGAAGGCGTGATTGTATTATTTCTGACAAGCGCATCAACAACTTCATCAGCGGTTAAATTGTAATTGCTTAATTTTTTAGGATCGAGATTTATAATGACAGAGCGTTGATTAGAACCAAAAGGCGGCGCAGCCGAAAGTCCTTGAACGGTGGCAAACAAAGGTCGAACACGCGTCAAAGCAAAGTCTAATAATTCTTGTAACGATTTGGTGGGACTGCTAAAAACCAATTCACCAACGGGTAATGATGAGGCATCGTAACGAATAACAGTAGGTGGCAAAGCGGTTGCTGGAAAATTGGCTAACATTCTACCCGATTGCAGTGCCACTTGTCCCGTTGCTTCTGCCATGTTCGCGTTTTCGTAAAAATTTAATTTAAGCAGCGTTAGACCTTGTATGTTTTTGCTTTCAATGGTTTTAACGCCATTGACATACAAAAACTGATCCTGCATACGCGTACTAAAAAAACCTTCCATTTGTTTGGCACTCATGCCGCCGTATTGCTCAATTACATAAATAGTAGGCGAATTGAGTTTCGGAAAAATATCAATAGGGATGGTTTTTATCGCCGTCACCGATAATATTAGCAGCCCTAAAAACAAAACCAATACTGAAATTGGTCTAAGCAGTGCGAAGCGAACCATATTTAAAAATTAAAGAATGAAGGAATGAAGGAGTGAAGGAGTGAAAGAATAAAAATTCCTTCCTTCATTCTTTAATTCCTTCATTTTGTTTTCGCCATCATCGGATAATATTCATACGTATTAATTGTAGCGCCAGGATCATGCTTAATCAGTTCGAGCATCTCATCTTCGCTCTGCACGCAAATAATTCCCAAACCATAAGCACCTTTTGGATCGAGAACTGGACCCATAACGAGCATCGTTCCATTTTCAACATAAGGGTGCCAATAAGCAATGTGTTGCATCATTATACCGCGTTCATCAGCAGTCATAGTTTGCATAAAATCAAGTCTCTTCGGAAGAAGCTTTAAAGCAAAATATTTTTTTTCCATGAAATAAATTATTTTAAAGATTGAATAAACGCTTCTAAATTTCCAGTCGCTGCTGCCCTATCGAGTTGTGCAGTGTACCAATCTGTCTGAAAATCAACTTCATCAGATTGTGCGCGATATACCAATAAGGCAGCATTACGTAAATCGTTCAAAGATATTAATCCCGATTTATATTGCGCCAATTTTTGCGAATACGTTTCTTGCGCTGCTTGAATTTGATTCGGAATTTCTAACAAATTAGCGCGTGCGGTTTGCATAGCGTTTTCTGCTTGAAGAGACGTTGCATGCAACGTCTCTACTTGTTGTTGGATTTCAAAATCATTGGCTTCTGCTTGAATTTTGTAAATAGTAACTTTATCGCGTTTATATAAATTATTGAGTAAATTATAGTTGATAGCTGCACCGATAACATAATTAAATCGCTGAAAACCAAAACCTTCTAACAGACTCTGATAATTATCGTTGTACTGAATGCTCGAACCACGCGCTAAAACACTGGCACCAAGCACAATTTTTGGCGAAAAACTTTTTTCAATCACTTTCTCGTTCAAATCAAAAATACTTTTCTTCTTGTAAAGATAATCAATTAATGGATTACTTATAAGTGATGAGTTATTAGTGATGAGTGATGAGTCCTTGTATTTTTCATAACTCATAACTAATAACTCATCACTCTTTAAACCAGTAAAATAAGTCAATTGAACTTTGTATTGATTTAAAGTACCCAACGTTTGGTTATAGCTAATGTGTGCTTTCGAAATTTCAGCATTCGCTGCTGATGTGTCGGACCCTGGTCGCAAACCACTGCGTACTTGAGCGCGAATTAAATCGAACAAACTTTCGTAGCGCTCAATATTTTGTTTTTCAGTAGCGAGTTTGTTCTGATTTTTAAGAATATTGAAGTACGTTTTAGCAACACTGAGTTCAATTAAATACGATTCGCGCTGTAAATCAGAATTATTCAGGTTGATAAAAGCATTCGCAACGTTGCGTTTAGCATCGTTCAATCCAAAATTATAAAGCTCATATTCGCCATACAAAACTGCCAATGAACCCGTTGCAGGTTCTAATCTATTTTCGGCTCTATTGCCACCTGAGATAGAAATATTTGAAATAAACGGCAAAGTACTTCCAGAAAGTGAATTATCTGAGCCAAAACTATATTGCGCACTGGCACGAATTTGTGGCAAAAACGAATGCTCGACATCCGTTACAACTGCTTTTGCAACATTAACTTGCGCTGCTTTTTGTTTTAGAATCGGCAAATGTGTTTTAGCACTTTCTATGAAGTCAGTCAAAGTCTTTTTTTGTTCTTGCGCTAAAACAGTGGTGGAGGTTAACCAGAATACGGCACCCAAAATTCCCAAAAATCTCATTCCAAATTTAATTTCATTAAAAAACGGTGCAAATATAGTCTAAAGGTGTCAGGTGTCAGGAATCAGGTTTTTTCGTAGGCTGATACCTGATACCTGATACCTGATACCTGATACCTGATACCTGATACCTGATAACTCACTTTATTTCATCACTCGCACTTGCAATAACGGTATCACCAACTTGTAAGTTGCCAAAAATTTCAATTTTAGTTACTGTTTCATTGCCTGTGCTGACATCCACTTTCGACATTTTTCCTTCTTTCATGAGTAAAACATATTTACGTTCAGTAGAAGTTACAACAGCTGTTTTCGGAACAGTCAATGCTGTTGCATTGCCTTTCGAGTTTAAAACCACTTCGGCAAACATACCAGGGCGTAAAACACCGTTGGTGTTATTGACGTCAATTTCCATGCGCTCGCTTCTGAATTGCAAACTCACATTGTTCGAACGGCGCGCAATATTTCCCATTATTTTTTTACCCGGGTAAGCACTGACATAAAATGAAATGGTATCGCGAATTTTTAAACCCGCAGCAATCGCTTCGGGAATATCAACTTCGAGGCGCAATTTATCTATTTGCTTGAGTTCGAGCATGGGTTTATCTTTCGATGCCGCACTGACTAAAGCGCCTTCGTGAATATTTCTTTCAGTGATAATGCCCGAAAACGGAGCGGTCACTTTCAAATAATCGAGCATGGTTTGTTGCATTTGCCAATTAGCAGTTTCGGCGTTACAAATAGCGTTATCGGCATCAACTTTTGCTTTTATACTCGAAATTTCGAAAGTAGAAACGGCACCTGCCGTTTTAGAAGCTTCGACTAAACGGTCGTACCGTTCTTTATCTATCGCTAAATCGGATTGCGCGCGAATGAGTTTTTCGTGTGCTTGGGTTTCGGCTTGCAGTAATTCGGGTGCTTCGAGCGTCATTAATACAGCCCCTTTCGATACTTTTGAGCCAATATCGACAGCTACTGATTTTACATAACCGTTCATTTTAGGGAATATGCTGACCTCTTCGAAAGCAGCAAGTTTGGCTGGTAATTTTATTATAGTTGCTACGCCTCCTTTTTCAACTGTAGCCATTGGATATTGAGTACTCTCTACTTTTTTTTCCGTCGGCTTTTTATCTTCCATTTTTTTATCTGCACAACTTGCGATGATAGTGAAAAGTGCAATAAAACAGAAAGCGTATTTCATATTCTGAGAACGGTTAAACACCATTGTAAATAAGTTTTAGAAACGTCAAAGGTACGTTCAAATTTTAATTCCGATAGATACATTTACACTCCTTCCATCTGAACTCCAAATGCCTGGACCTGGATAAAACAATGGGCGTTTAGTGAAGTAATGTGCATCGGTAATATTATTGCAATTTAATTTAAATGAAATTTTCTCAGTAGCTCTGAAAGTGGCATTTAAATCTATTAAATTATACGATGGCACTAACCCAACCGATCCATTAAAAGATGGTGTTACTGTGTTTAACGCATCAGCAAAAGTTTCGCCTACAAAACTGTAAAGTGTTGAAAAACTGACTTTTTTTATTTTAAGCGTAATTCCGTTGCGCGTAATCCAACTCGGTACGCTTTCAACTTTGTTGCCACTAATATCGACATTGCCATTTCCCGATTTCACAGCAGCGTTTTGGTAATGCGCATCCATAAAAGAGGTTGAAGTAAATACAGTGAGTTTTACTTTTTCGTTCAATGAAAAATTACCTTGAACAAAAACTTCGGCACCATTTGTTACCGAACTACCAATATTTGTTGAAAAAATATAGAAATGTCCCGCACTATCAACCATTGATAATTTTCCAAGACGGTTATTGCACTGCATTCGAAAATAACTAACGTCCCATTTTAAAAAACGCCAGCCACCACGATAACCCGCTTCGAGGTTGTAGCCGTAAGCGTCTTTTAAATTTTTATCAGCTCTATCATAAGTAGATTGAGGAATAATATCTTTAAGGATTACTGGGCGATATGATTGTGACCAGCCACCGTATAATTTTTGTTCCTCATTTATTTTATATTCGCCGCTCAATCCAAACAATGGAAAATGATGGATGACAGTGTTGGGCAACTCTGTTTCAGAGAGATAATTTATTGCACCCGTCATATTTGTTTCGCCATACTCTAAGCGTGAACCAGCGTTGATAGAAAACTTATCGGAAATCTTGAAATTATTTTCAATAAAAAAAGCAAAATTTTGCGTTTTGAAATGCAAATCGCGCCCAAAACCTGGTGTCACAAGCGACAAATCAAAATCGCTTCCCGTTGTTCCTACACCGAGTTGCTGACGGTGTAAATCGCCGTTAACGTATTGCGCGCCGATTACCAATGCGCTAATTTGGTTATTTAAGGCATATTTTTGAAGAAAACGCAACTCAGAATAGTAGCTATTGAAATGATCTACATCAACTTGGCGATTATTGTACTGATTGGTTGAAGCCACAATTGAATCGTTAATGTCGGCAGTTTTATCGAACATAACGCTATTGCGTGCTCCCAATACTGCTGAAGTCGTCAAAAGCAATTGTGCATTCTTATTTATTTTCCAATCAACAGAAAAAGAAGGTACATTAATATCGGGATTAAAATAGTTTCTTTTTCGCGTTGATTGCTTCGGATTAGCGTTGAACATAGCGTCGGTTAAAGCACCTGGCAATCGGTAAACATACGCCGATTTTGCCCATTCAACTTTAATTTTTAAATTGTCTGTTGGCACATATTCTAAAGTAATTTGTGCGGCATTGGCATCAGAACTGGCGTTATCTCTGTATCCATCTGAGATTCTTTTATTGAAGTAAGCGAAGTATTTTATTTTACCAATTTTACCACCTACTGAATTATAACTGCTTAGCAAACCAAAAGAACCTACCGTATTGATAGTCTCAAAATTTATCTTTTTATTTTCGTTAGGCTGTTTAGTTACATAATTTAGCATACCTCCAAATTGTGCACCGTATTGTAACGAACCCGTACCGCGCACCAATTCAATGCGCTCAATACTTTCTAATGGCATACTGTAATGGCTGGCGGGATAACCATACATATCGGAATTGGTAATTACACCATCCTTGCGAATGTTAAACTCCCAACCTCTGTGTGCATCTAATCCACGCGTTGAAACATTTATTTGGTTGCCCGAACCGTCCATATCGTAAACAAAAACACCAGGTATTTTTGCAAACACCTGACGGCCTGTTTTTTCTGAAATATTAGCGTCTAAATTTTCTACGTTGATAACTTCGCTCTTTTTTCCAGAAAAAATATAAGTTCCTTTAATATTTTCGAGACACGTAATAGTTTCTCTATGCCGAATATCATTGACAGTTATTTCATCTAATGTGACTTGTTTTAGGGAATCTGTTTGAGCGCGTGCCGCATTCAAAACAAAAGGTAAAGTTGCAAGTAAAAATACTTTTTTCATGAAAAAATAATTGTGGATTTAAAAAATGCAAAGTAGCCTACTTTCAAACTCATTTGCAATAATCAAAAGGTAGAAATAGATTAGGTGTTATCAAATTCCAAAAAGATTGCAGGAAATCGAAGATCCTATTTTTATACAATTGTAAATTAAGTAAACAGTTGCGAAATTTTTAACTTAAAAAACGGGCGGACCTCGAAGGCAGATTGAGTACAAGGAAGGAGCGGTAAAACATTTGGTTAAGCTAAAATTTAAATCTGAGAAATTATTCTTGCAAACAAATAATTCAAGAAAGTGGGAAATAAGTATTAAGCCACACTCGGGCTGAAATCTTTTATTGAATCGGATTGAAGATTCATTATTAATAGACTTCATAGTTGTATTTGGTGAAATACAAGTTACGCCGTCGGCTTTTTTTGTAATAGAAGTAGAAAGGTTGAAATTTACTTTATTGTCAGAAGGTATTGCTTTGGAAATAGTGTTATAAGTAAAAAACAAACAATACAAAAAAGCCGCTAATTTCAAGTTCTGAAATAAGGCGGAATTAATTTTTTTTAATGAGATATGAAAATTTATTTCTTGCATTTTAATTTCAATCACAAAAGTAGATTATTGTTCTGCGAAATCAAAATTAAGTAGTTAGTAAAATTTAATTTAAGGAAATTTTAACAAGAAATAAATCATTAAACTCTATTATAAATAAATCTGGGAACAGCTTTTAGAACATAAGCTATCAATCGCCAACGATTAGTTACATAAACAACACTGCGTTTATTCTGAATGGCATTGTAAATTTGCTTCACACCTTTATCGAGCGACGACATCCAGAATACACCATCACCTTTTACGATGGCAGTATTGATATAGCCTGCGCGAATATCTGTTAAAACAATAGGAAACTTTAGATTTGTGGCTTTCTGTCGTAAACCTTCCAGATAATTTATTTGAAAAGCTTTGGTTGCACCATACGATGGCGTGCGGCGGTTTCCGCGAATGCCCGCTATTGAAGTTATAGCAGCTAATTGACCGAATTTTTGTTTTTCGAAAAAATTAAATGACCAATCGGCAACGGCAGTAAAACCTATGACATTGACATCAAGGGTTCGTTTTTCTATGGCGAAATCTAAAGTTTTGTTGATATCACCCGTGCCAGAACTTAATATCAATAAACCTAACCCACCGAGTTGACTCACTAAAGCGTTTAAATTTTCAGCAACGGTGTCTGATTGAGTAACATCAAAAGATGAAACGATATATTTTTCAGGATTTTCGTTTTTTAGTTCATCAAGCAATTCTAAACGTCTGCCAGTTATGCCTACAATATAATTATTTTTCGCCAACATTTTCGCTAAACTGCGACCTATGCCCGATGTTGCACCTACTACTATTGCTTTTTTCAATGCGTCTTAATTTGTGATATAAGAGTGCAATTGTTGAATCACGTTTTGTTGTTCGTTTATAATGGATGTTACAATATCGCTCACAGAAATGATTCCAACAACTTTGCTGCCTTCTACCACAGGCAAATGTCTGATGTGTTTATCGCTCATTAAAGCCATACATTCTTCAATGGTATTGGTAGGTGTGACAGTAATGACGTTTTCGGTCATGATTTCTTTAACAAGTGTATCGCGTGAAGTTCTATTTTTCAAAACTACCTTACGCGCATAGTCTCTTTCAGAAATTATACCTTTGAGTACATCGTTTTCTATAACCAATAAAGCACCAATATTTTTTTCACCCATAACTTTCAAGGCTTCAAAAACTGAAATATCGGCAACAACAGAATAAATATTTCTGCCTTTATTTTGTAAAAGTTGAGATACTATCATAATAAAAATTGGTTTAGATGTTTTTTTAGAAATTGAATGTAAAATAGGAACGCAAATTAGGAATAATTTTACATTCTCCAAAATTTAATTCAATTTTTAAGTATTTTTTTTATTTCACAATTAGAATTAAAAATCTTTAATTTGAATATTGGCAGTAAATCATTCTAAAAAAACAGCGTTTTTACAATTTTCATTTCATAAACGTGGGTTAACAACTTCGCTCTCTAAAGCTAATACGCCGAAAGCATATTCGTGAATACGGCGAAGGGGGTTCTTTTTACACTATTCCTCTATTTCTCAAATTCCAGATTGATTGCAATAACCTGAATGTTAAAAATATTTGAGCGACGATACTTCCGATGGCAAAAAACAAATATTCGGCTTTAATATAGCTGAAAAGCGCTTCGCGTTTGTTGGCTTTTACTTGATAAAGCAATCTGTTGGGGTCTTCGGTGGCTGCCCAGACTTGGAAATCTTGCATTTTATATAATAGCAAACTCACCAAAGCTATGCACAACAACACCAAAGCAATTTTAACAATTTGAACCTGACCTAAAAATGTGTATTTCAATAAAAAAGTATATCGCGTGGCTGTAACAAACACAGCGACATAAACAATATTTGCAATAAGAAATGGAAATTCGGGAAAATTTTTAAAAATAGGCAACATCACTAAACCTACAGTAACGGCGGTAATGAGCCACCAAATCAGTTCAAAAAAAGCTTTATTCTTATCCATTTTAGTTGATAATTGTTGGTTAATAGTTCAGACAACCAGCATCTATCAACTATTAACGAAACTGTATTTTTTAAGGAACTCGCTGAGCGTATCGCAAAATAACTGTGGATGCTCCATCATGGGTGCATGACCACATTTTTCAAACCAAACTAACTGCGAATTAGGAATCAGTTCGTTGAATTTATCAGCAACAAAAGGTGGTGTAACAATATCGTTAGCTCCCCAAATTAAAAGCGTTGGCACTTTTATCTCTTTTAATTCGTCGGTTAAGTTGTGGCGAATGGCAGATTTAGACGTTAAAATAATTCGCAGTGCTTTATTTCTATCGCTGACAGCCGAAAAAATTTCGTTCACTAATGTAGGTGATGCAATAGCAGGATCGTAAAAAGTTTCTTCCGTTTTCTGACGGATATATTCAAAATTATTCCGTTTCGGGAAAGTGCTTCCCATAGCATTTTCGAACAGACCTGAACTGCCCGTAAGAGTTAAAGTTTTTACTCTATTTTGGTGTTTAAGCGTATAGATTAATGCAATATGCCCCCCTAATGAGTTGCCAACTAAATTCAGGTTGTTTAAGTTTTTATAATCAATAAATGCCTCTAAATATTCGAGCAAACCTTCTAAAGAAGTTTCATGCAAAGACAATTCATAAATCGGCAGCAGAGGAAGGAGAACGTTATAATCTTCTGAAAAATAATTGATAACGTAGTCGAAATTACTCAACCCACCCATTAAACCGTGTAATAAAATGACGTTTTCTCTTTCTGGATATTCACTGGTAGTTAAATATTTGAAACGCCCTACTTCTTTAAGCCCTACCTCTTTAAATAAATTGCTCATTACCCTATTTAGATTCAAAATACAGTGTAAAGTAATAAAAAAAAGTTTTAAATATCTATTTTAAAAAAACTATTTTAAAATATTTTGTTTTAATTTCAACTTTTTCTTTATTTGCAATACTTTTTTGTTTTAATTAATGTTGAATTTCTTTTTTGTTACAGGTTTGTTTTTCATTTCAAATTTTTCCGCAAAATTGCTTAAAAAATTTGATGCTGCCCACTTTTTAACATAATAAAACGCAACATCTCTTTAATTAAGCGAAAATACGACCTAATGTTTAATTTTTTTCTATTTCTCCAATAATTTCTTCTTTTATGGCATCACCAAAAAAAATATTTATTTGTAAAAACTGTGGCGTTACTTCGCCTAAATGGCAAGGTCGCTGTACAAGTTGTGGTGAATGGGATACTTTGGTGGAAGAAGTGGTGCACAAAGAAACGCCCCGCGAAGAACAAAAAAAAGTTTGGCGCACCGATGCCAATAACGAACCTCAACCTATTTTACTGAGCGACATTAAACCCCAAAAAACAGTGCGCATCAGTGGCACTGATCACGAATTTAATCGCGTTTTGGGTGGTGGCATTGTACCTGGCACTTTGGTTTTATTGGGCGGTCAACCAGGTATTGGTAAATCTACTTTGCTTTTACAATTAGCACTCGATTTGCCCGTGCGTGTTTTATACGTCAGTGGCGAAGAAAGTGAAGACCAAATTAAACTGCGCTCAGAACGGATTTCTAAAAAAAATTCAACCTGCTTTGTTCTTACCGAAACCAATACCGCTAAAATTTTTCAACACGCGCAACGCGTTGTACCCGATTTAATTATCATCGACTCCATTCAAACCGTGATGTCGCCGTATATTGAATCAACTGCCGGCAGTGTATCCCAAATTCGCGAATCGGCGGGAGAATTACAGCGATTTGCCAAAGAAACAAATATTCCAATTCTCATTATAGGGCATATCACTAAAGAAGGTACAATTGCAGGACCTAAACTTTTAGAACACATTGTTGATGTGGTTTTGCAATTCGAAGGCGATGCACATTACTCATACAGAATTTTGCGGACGCTGAAAAATCGCTACGGTGCCACCGACGAAATGGGTATTTACGAAATGCAATCGTATGGTTTGCGACCTGTCGCAAATCCATCTGAGCGATTGATTGCGCAGCGCGATGAAGCATTGAGCGGCTCGGCAATCTGCTCAACTGTTGAAGGTGTTCGACCCATTTTGATTGAAACACAAGCGCTTGTTACGCGTGCTGTATATGGTACGCCGCAACGTTCTGCAACGGGTTTCGATTTGCGCCGATTGAGCATGCTCCTCGCAGTTTTAGAAAAGCGCAGCGGATTGCCATTTGGCATGAACGACGTGTTTTTAAATATTGCGGGTGGGATAAAAGTGGAAGACCCTGGTATGGATTTAGCCGTTGTTGCCGCACTCATTTCTTCTTTAAAAGATACGCTCATTCCACAAAATATCGCTTTTGCAGCCGAAGTCGGTCTTTCGGGTGAAATTCGTGCCGTCACGCGCATCGATCAGCGCATACAAGAAGCTGCGCGATTGGGTTTTGAAACGGTGTATATTTCTAAATATGGCGCACCAACGGTTTCAAAAACAAAAGATACGGCTTGCAAAGTTGTCACTATTAGCCGCATTGAAGATTTGATTGATGATTTGTTTTAAAGTTTTTTCAACGCTTTCGAATACACTTCTAAACACCGATTTCGCGCAAAAACGTGTTCAACAATTGGATTAGGGTATTCAGATGTTTCAAATTCTTTTACCCATCGTTTAATATACACAAATTGCGCATCAAATTTTTCTTGTTGGGCGCTTGGGCTAAATACTCTAAAATATGGTGCGGCATCAGTTCCACATCCTGCAGCCCATTGCCAACCACCACTGTTCGATGCGAGATCGAAATCTAAAAGTTTTTTGGCAAAGTACGCTTCACCAAATCGCCAATTGATTAAAAGGTGTTTGGTCAGAAAGCTTGAAACAATCATTCTTACGCGGTTGTGCATATAACCCGTTGCGTTCAATTCGCGCATACCTGCATCAACAATTGGATAGCCCGTTTTACCATGCTGCCACGCCACCAAATCTTTTTCATCGTTGCGCCATGCAATTTTTTCGTATTCTGGCCTGAATGCATCACCACTGGCAACGCGTGGAAAGTGCTGTAAAATCATCGAATAGAAATCGCGCCAAATCAATTCGTTTAAGTATGTTTCATTGAGTCTCTCGGCAGAGCGTGCTTTTTCGCGAATGGAAATGGTGCCAAACCTAAAATGAATTCCTAATCGCGATGTCCCTTGCTGATTTGCAGGAAAATTACGCGTTTCGTCGTATGTTTTAATTATTTTTTGAGCGACGGTTTTAGACGGAATGTGTATCTCGCTCCGTGAGAAATTCATTTCTTCTAACGCAATTATTTTTTCAGGGGCGCATTTTACAAAATTTGAGAAATAGGCTTCTGTTGGGTAGGATTTGAAATAAAACGATTCGTTTTCATAGTTTTGTTCAGCAATTCCAGTCAAAATTTTTGCCTTCCATTTTTTAGAATACGGTGTAAATACAGTGTAAGGCAATCCATCGTCTTTTACAACTTCGTCGCCTTCAAAAATAACGTGGTCTTTGAATTTATGAAAAGGTATGGGCGAATTGCTATTCGCCCTTTCTGAAAGGATTTTCTCTATTTCTTCGTCTCTTTGCAAAGCATAAGGTTCGTAATCTCTGTTGGTGTAAACGGCTTGTATATTTTCAGTTTCGATTAATTCTGTGAAAATGTCAACAGGTTTTCCATAAAATACCTTTAAAGCGCTGCCGAGTTTTTCAAGTTCGGTTTGCAATACTAAAATAGTATCGTGCAAGAAAGTAACGCGTGCATCGTTGCGCTCTTCTAAATTATCAAGAATATTGCAATCGAAAATAAAAATGGATTGCACAGGAATGCCGCTTTCTAAAGCATGATATAAACCTGCATTATCGTGTAAACGCAAGTCGCGACGAAACCAGAAAATCGAAATGGGTTCTTTCATTTAAAAAATTTCTTTTAATTTCAATACATTAAAATCAAAAGTGAGTGGTTTTGTTCATTCCTACCTATTGCTTTGCAATGTTATTTCAAACTATCCAAATACGGTTTTATCAATTTAGTCCAAGCTTTATAACCTTCTTCAGTTGGATGCAATTTATCAGGTTTGAAGTACGATGGAATCGGTTTACCGTCTGCATTTAAAAAAGCAGATGAAGCCTCAATCACTTTAAATGCGTCTGTTTTATCGGCGTATTCTTTAAACAATTGATTGGTTTGTTGCACTTTATCCCAGACTTTCCAACGACTCTCATTCGGCGAAATGTGCACCCAAAAAACGGGTGTGTTTGGATGTGTAGTGCGTAGTTTTTTCAAAATATATTTGAATGTTTCTAAAATTTGCGTTGGCGATTTATCTTGATTTCCTCCCGTTAAATCATTGGCACCCGAATAAAAAACGATTGCTTTGTAGGGATGAGAATTCGCAATGCGGTTGATATAGTAAGCCATTTCACTAATATTTGAACCACCAAAACCACGTTGAATGATTTCATGCGGCGCTAAATCTGTTTTTATATTACTCCATAAACGAAAAGAAGAACTGCCTGTAAATAAAATCGCATTTGCTGAATACTTTTCAGTTTTATCTAGTTTTTCAAAACCCTCAATTTCATTTTCGAAATGTTTAATTTCTCCACCCTTATTATTGCTATAATACTGTGTAAATAACCAATGGCTAATTTCGACTAAAGCTTGATTTTGTTTGTTGGTGTCGTTATCAAGTGTATGCCCTGAGTTTTCAAAACTTTTCAATCCAGTTGGAATCCCCAAATCTAATGCCCGTTCGAATAAAATATTACTGCCGCATTTAAACCCATGATATGAAAATGATGAATCGAAAGGAACTAATTTATCGGCAGCACCATGCACATTAAACAAAGGTGCATCACCCGCTTTTATCCAATTATAATCAATCATTGCTCCCCAACAATTTACAACGCCTTTCACTTTCGATGAATAACTTTCGTTACCACTCGTTCCTTCTAACGAACCCCATTTTAGTTTATCAATACAAGTTGGCACTTCATTTTCATCCATATAAGCCAACTGCAAAGCCGTCATCGCCCCCGCTGAACCGCCCATGATAAAAATTTGCGCCGTATCAATACCGTATTGCGCCGCATTTTTTCTGAAAAATCGAATAGCGGCATTAGCATCTTGCACAGCGCGATACATGGCTTCGAAAGTTGTAGTATCGGTTTGAGGTTGAGCAACACCTAAACGATAATTAATAGAAGCACTCACATAACCACGTTGTGCTAAACCTTTTGAAAATAAAAGCGGGTAGCCTATAGCTTTATCACCACTAACAAAACCACCACCATGCACAAAAACTATTAGTGGTCTTTTAGTGAGTGTATCATTTTGAGGTGCGTAGATATCTAAAAGTAATTTTTCGCTCTCGCCTTTTAAGTTAATAGCGTTGCCGTATTCAATATTTTTGATTGAATCAATATTGTCACAAACGGGTATGTCGAATCGGTGGTTTTGAGATGAAGCGTTAAAACTTATAACGAGGGACGCAATTAGAGCGCAAATCCAAATTTTCAACTTTGGGAGTTCGATAAGTAATCTGTGATTTCGTCTAGACATAAACTATTTCAGTTTCTATTTCAGAAAAGTATTGTTATTTTTTAGCTAAAGCTAAAAAATGCGACATTGGAAACGCGGATTAAGCGGATGACGCTGATGAACACGGATTTTTTATAAGAGGTATATTATATCCGCAAGAACCCGCGTCATCCGCTCAATCCGCGTTTCCAATGACAAACATTTTAGCTTTGCTAAATAGTTGCGACTTGCGTTAATTCAAGCGCAAAGCTAATTGCTCAAAGCTATTATTTACTCGGCGACATCACAACAACTTGAAACGAACCTGGAATCATTTTAGCACGTGGTCTTTTGCCATCTGGTCCAGCTGGCGGTTGTGGTTCAAAATCTGCTGCGGGCATAAAAACTCTGTGAGATTTTTCATCTATCGCAATGGTTCGCGCTGATTTTTTGCTTTCGAAATTACCTACCAAAGTATATTTATCAGCACTGTCTTCGTGAATCACGCTCAAAGTACCTGAACCATTTGAAGTGAAAATATTTTTAGTCGCGTTATCAAACGCTGCGCCATCGCAACCTTCACCGATTTCAATTTTGCTGACAATTTTACCATTCGAAGCATCCATAACGACTAAAAGTTTTTCGCACGTCGCAAATAATCGACCCGTTGCTTTGTCAATTTCCAACCCTGTTGGTGATTCACCAGGTAAAAGTGAGAAATGATTCACTACTTTGAATGTTTTTAAATCGATAGCAGCAATTTCGTTTTTATCTTCAACGTTCACATAGAGCATGCCTTTATCATCCGAAACGGCTGTTTCTGGTTTTCCGCCAACATCGACTGTAGCGACAATTTTTTTTGTGTTAACGTCGATAAAGCTTAAATCTTTGCTTCTGCCATTACAAGTTACCACCGTTTTTGTGAAAGATTCCCACATAATGGCATCTGGATTTGTGCCCGCGTGAATAGTATCTAAAAACTTATTGGTTGTTAAATCGAATACAGTAATGTTGTTGGCTCTGCCATTACTCGTGAAACCTTTATTCATCGCTTTATTAAAAGCAATGCCATGCACACCCAAAGTGCTATCAATAACGCCAATTGAATCACCCGTTGTTAAGTTTAAAACATTTACTTGCATTCCGTGCGAAACGTACAAGCGGTTATTGTCGGGACCGACAGAAATATAATCCCAACCACCACTGCTTTTAATTTTGTAGTTGTTTGTTACTTTATAACTTGTCTGTGCAACGAGTGTATTAAAGCCATTTATTAGAAGTGCCGCTACAATAAGCGCAAATTTCAGATTTTTCATGTTTTGAAAATAATTAAAAAAAATTGATAAAAATTGAAACTCAAAGGTATTCAATTAAACCAGACTAATGTGTTAAGAATTTGATAAATATTCGTGGCTGAACTAAATTAAACACAAAAGCCATTCTACACGATTGTTGGTGTAAAATGGCTTTTTACTTTTCAGTTTTACTTATTCGAGTGCCGTCCAAGCATTATTGGTGTTGAAAATATTGGCAAAATTATTTTTGTAAACGTAAGCCAAATATAAAGTAAATGCCATCATTATAAAAACGACTGGATTAAATCCTGCAAGTACTGTGTGAAAAAAGATAGTAACCACGTTAATTGGAAAAGCAATAAGTAAAGCCAACGGCACTTGAATGCCTGTTAATAAAAGTATGCCCGCAACTACTTCCAAAAATTTAACAACCCCCAACAAACCTGATTTATAGAGTGCATCCATAAATTCACCAGGTAAGCCGCTCATTTCAGGCATTGGCATAGGTATTAAATGGGTGAAATAATTGGATCCGAAAATTAAAAGAGCTAACCCGAGCAAAACGCGTGCTCCATGTGTTACAATTTTCATAATTAATTTGTTTAGAATTTAAAAAACATTACAAATTTCTACAAACAAATATAGTAAATGTTTTTGAATTATGCACAATTATTTTTAACAAAATAAAAGGTACTATGATTCGCACCAAGAGCATAGAAAATAGTAGCTTAAAATTTTGCTCAAATTTTAGTTTTCGCTTAATCTAAAGCCGTCCAAGCATTATTTGTGTTGAAAATATTGGCAAAATTATTTTTATAAACATAAGCCAAATACAGCGTTATTGCTAATAAAACCAATCCTATCGGGCTAAATGAAACTAAAAAAATGCTGAAGAAAACAATCACAATGTTAATAGGAAACCAAAGAAGCAAAGCTAAAGGCACTTGAAAACCAGTGATAAACATTAATCCTGTAGCTAATTCTATAAATTTAACTAAACCAAATAAACCTGATTTCATTAAAGCACCAATAAAATCACCAGCGATGCCGTCCATTTTTTGTTCAGGCATCATGTGGAGAAAATAAGTCGCTCCACCCATAACGAGTAATAAACCCAAAATAATGCGCGCTGCATGTGTTACATATTTCATAAAAATGTGTTTAAAAATTTTAAAATGTTTAACGTTCTTGAACAAAATTAGAAATAAATATTGGAATCTACGCACCCTTTGGAAAAATATTTTGCGATTTTGGTGCTTATCCTTTTATAAAATGGCATTTTTGCACTTTCATTTAACAAAAAGCTGTTATCGAGAATTTATGACGAATTTAGAAAAAAATATAGATGCTTTTAATAAGCTTCTTATAAAAGGCAAGACGCTCGAAGCAATGGAACAATTTTTTGCGGAAAACGTAACTATGCACGAAAACGAAGAGCCGCCGCGCGTAGGAAAAACTGTTTGCATTGAACACGAGCGCAATATGCTAAGCCGCGTGGATAATTTAGAAATTAATATACTCAACCAAGCCATTAACATACAATCTGGTATCGTTTTCACTGAATTGGATATTCGCTTCACGCCTAAAAAAGGCGCACCTTTGAAAATTGTTGAAGTCTCGGTACAAACGTGGCAAAATGGAAAAATTATGAAAGATAAATTTTATTATAAAGAAATTTTAAAAGCATAGGCTTTACCTTTGCGCATCAATTTTTAGTATATTGCATTTTAGTTCTACACTATGTTTTCAATAAATATTTACTTGCGCTTTGCGCTCATGGCATTAACACTGATTGGTGGCATTATTTTGATGTTTGCCAAAGGGTTTGGTTTTTGGTATGGTTTCCCTTTCATTCTGATTGGAATTGCTTTAACTGTGGGCTATATTTTATTGGGTACGGTGCAATCGGCAGCCATGATGTTTCAGAACCAAGATTTAGCAGCGTTGCCAGAAATTAAAAAACGTTTGGGTTTAACATTTTTTCCGCAGTGGTTGTTTAAATACAACAAAGCGTATTTCTATATGTTGCATGGCAATATTGCTTCGCAAGAAAAAGATTTTGAAGAGGCAGAAAAACAATTTGTTAAAGCACAAGAAATAGGTTTGCCAAGCGATAATGAAAAGGCAATGATATTAATGGCGCTGGCTAATTTCAGAGCGCAGAAAAATAATTGGGCGGGTGCAGAAAATTTCTTTCGCCAAGTGAAAGATTTAAAAGTTACTGAACCAATGCTGAAAGAACAGATAAAAGAAATGGATAAAGCGATGAAACAACGTGGACAGGCGCAAATGCAAATGCGCGGCGATATGCGTGGTTTCAGACCGGGTTCAAAACGCCCACGCCCGAAAACGAGATAAAAATATAAGGGTTTATCGTTTATTGTTCATCGGGCTTCACCCGATGCTTCAATCCGACGCGCCGTTGGCGCTTTGCAAGTATATCAATCGCGAAAAACTGCAAACTTCTTTCATTCTTTCATTCTTTCATTCTTTGATTACTAAACGTGTTCAGAAAAACGATAACCCACACCCCACGTCGTTAAAATATATTTCGGATTATCTAAATCGGGTTCAATTTTAATCCTTAAACGGTTGATATGCGCATTAACGGTGTGCTCTAAACCTTCAAACTCGTAACCCCAAACGGTATCTAAAAGTTTGGCGCGCGAAAAACTTCTGCCCGGTTTACGTGCTAAAGCCATCAATAAATCAAATTCTTTAGGCGTTAGGTCAATTCTGTTGCCTGCAATAGTTACAGTCCTATCGTCGGCATCAATCACCATATCAGAAAAATTTAAAATTTTACCCGACCGCGCATTTTCTTCGCTCATTGAAAGCGTTCGACGCAAAACGGCTTGCACGCGCGCAATAAATTCCGCCATGCCGAATGGTTTTTTGATATAATCGTCGGCACCCACTTGCAAGCCTTGAACTATATCGTTTTCTTCGGTGCGCGCCGTCATCATCAAAATGGGAATGTAACGTTTCGATTTGCGCAACGTTCTACATAATTCCAAGCCGCTCATTTTGGGTAAATTAACATCGAGTACAATGAGGTCGAAATTTTCTTTCATAGCTTTGTTATAACCTTCAACGCCATCCGATGCCGTAGCTACAATGAAATTATTTTCTGTCAGGTGCAACGTCACCAACTCCCGCATAGAAGCGTCATCTTCAACTATTAAAATGTGGTGCATAAAAATCTCAGAGAACAGGTCTTATCTTTGTTCTCGATGCGAATATAAAGCGTAATTTTGGGAATATAGTATCTGTTTAACCGTAGGCTTTAATTTCCCACAGACTTCGCAGACTTTAGCAGAAATTATAAAAAATCTGCGAAAATCTGCGAAGTCATACGTTTGCAAAGTTAACAAACAGTTTTAAATTTACTGATAAAAGAAAGCGGGAACGGATAAAGACTGTAGCGAAAATGGGTTTAAAACCCGGCG